>NZ_JBFTIL010000013.1:0-128045 GCF_056394745.1 Paenarthrobacter sp. 10N417 | reverse complement strand
GTTCGCCACTAATCCCCCAGCAAGCTGGGATCATCGTTCGACTTGCATGTGTTAAGCACGCCGCCAGCGTTCATCCTGAGCCAGGATCAAACTCTCCGTTGAAGWAAAACAAATCAAACAGACACAACCACACCCACCGGAAATAACGGACAGGCACGGCTGCACAAAATTCGAAACCAGCTGAAAACCAAACCACCACACACGGGGGTGCGCAACGGCCTGGCCATAATTTCAACCAATCAACAAAAACAATCGGCATCAACAAACTTGGCACACTATTGAGTTCTCAAACAACAGACACTAACCGGCACCACCAAAACCCCTAACAGGGCCACAGGATCGCTCCGGAGCAACTTTTCAAACTTACCCGATCAACCGGAACCATGCAAATCAACGTTTCCGCGATTTTCGATCCCGCCACATCGGCCCCACCCGGCACCGGCACGCCCAAAAGCGCACCATATTCCAGGCTGTTATCAAAAGGGGTTGGCCCCCGCAGTTCCCAGCACCAGGCTGTCTCACTCGCGGCGACTCAGAAGACATTACACGCCCACCAGCCCTGGAACAAATCGCCCCGAACACCACCCCAAAACCCCGCAAACACACGCCAAACAACACCATCCACGGCTCAGAAACAGCCCGGAAGCAGCAAAACAACTTCCGTGAGGCCCATCACACCAACCAAAGCCCCCCGCCCCAGACAGCCGCGGCACCCAGCCCAGCAACCGCCGTCGAACATTCCGAACCCCGGCCAACCCAAAAGCCGACACAACATGAGAGAACAAACCCCCAAACACGTCCGGACGTGAAAGAAGGACGCTCAAAAACAACGACGACGTGAGAGAACGATGCTCGAAAACAACGACGACGTGAGAGAACGATGCTCGAAAACTACGACTACCTGAGAGAAGAACGGTCCAAACGCATCCGGACGTGAGAGAAGGATGCTCAAAAACAACGATTACGTGAGAGAACAACCGAAGGGGGCGGGGGTCATCCGGCAGCGCGCGTCCAAGGGAGGAACGACCGAGCGCAGAGGATGACCCCGCCCCGCCCCCGGCGGCATCACACCGGCACCACAGACAAGCACGCTTAAACACAGAAAAGGCCGGCAACCATGACGGTTACCGGCCCTTTCGGACTTGGACTACTGAGAAAACCTAGGCTGAAACCTCAATGGTCGCCAGGTTCTTCTTGCCCCGTCGAAGCAGCAGGTACCGGCCATGCAGGAGCTCGTCCTGGGCGATGACGGCGTCGGGATCGGACACCTTGGTGTTGTTCACGTAGGCGCCACCCTCCCCCACGGTCCGGCGGGCTGCCGACTTGCTGTCGGACAAACCGGAGGCCACGAGCAAGTCAATGATGCCCAGACCGTCGGCGCTGATCTTCGCGGACGGAAGTTCTGCCGTCGCTGATTCCAGGGTGTGCTCGTCCAGAACGGTGAGGTCGCCGTTGCCGAAGAGCGCCGCGGAGGCGGCGATGACCTTTTCGGTCGCATCGATCCCGTGCACCAACGAGGTCACTTCGAATGCAAGCTTCTTCTGGCCTTCGCGGGCAAACGGGCGCTCAACAACTGACTGGCCAAGCTCTTCAATTTCCGCACGTGAAAGGAAAGTGAACACCTTCAGCCGATCCACCACGTCAGCATCGGCCGTGTTCAGCCAGAACTGGTAGAACGCGTACGGGCTGCACATTTCGGGGTCCAGCCAGATGGCGTTGCCCTCGCTCTTGCCGAACTTGGTGCCGTCCGAGTTGGTGATGAGGGGCGTACCCAGGGCGTGGACGCTCTTGCCCTCCACCTTGCGTATGAGTTCGGTGCCGCTGGTGAGGTTGCCCCACTGGTCCGAGCCACCGGTCTGCAGTGCACAGCCGTAGTCGCGGAACAGTTGGAGGTAGTCCATGCCCTGCAGGATCTGGTAGCTGAACTCGGTGTAGCTGATGCCCTCGTCGGAGCTCAACCGCGAGGCGACAGCATCCTTGCGCAGCATGGTGCCCACCCGGAAGTGCTTGCCGATTTCCCGCAGGAAGTCGATGGCGCTCAGCGGCGCCGTCCAGTCCAGGTTGTTGACCATGCGCGCCGCGTTGTCGCCCTCAAAACTGAGGAAACGGCGCACCTGGCCCTGAAGGTAGCCGACCCACTCCGCAACGGTGTCCTTGGTGTTCAAGGTGCGTTCCGCCGTCGGACGTGGGTCCCCGATCAGGCCTGTGGAACCGCCAACCAGGCCGAGCGGCTTGTGGCCTGCCAACTGCAATCGACGCATCAGAAGGAGCTGCACCAGGTTACCCAGGTGAAGGGACGGGGCGGTGGGGTCGAAGCCACAGTAATACGTGATCGGGTCCCCGGCGAGCAGCTTTTCCAGTTCCGTTTCATCGGTGGAAACGTGGACAAGGCCGCGCCATTTGAGCTCCTGCCAGATGTTGGCAAAGGCGGGATCGTTGTGCTGGGACTCGATGTTGTTTACGTGTGACACGAGTTCTAAGTTAGCAGGATTGTTGAACCTGCTTTTCCTAGCGCTCAATGCCGGCAGGCAGCGGTGCCGCGGCGATGAGCCTGAGCCGCTGAGTGGGTCGGGTCATAGCGACGTAGAGGTCGCCCACCTTGCCGTGCTCGTGATTGAGCATGGCGGCCGGCTCCAGGACGATGACGCCATCAAATTCCAGGCCCTTCGCCTCCTTGGGACTGATGACCACGATGTCCTGCTCGTAGCTTCCGGCTCCCGAGCCGATGCGGCGGCCGTAGATCTCACGCAGCGCAGCAGCCGCCTGCGGCAGCAGTGGGCCGTCGGCGATCACAGCCAGCAGGCCGCCGTCGATTGCTTCCACTTCCTCAGGCAGGACCTCGACCAGGCGGGAGACAATTCCGTCCGCTTCGACGCGGTCCACAATGGGCCACCATTTGCCTTCGCGCACAGCCTTCGGAGCTGAGACCACCAGGCCTGCGCGGTTGGCCATCCGGACAGCGGCTTCCGCGATCTGGGACGGCGTGCGGTAGTTGACGGTGAGCTCTTCGAGCTGCCAGCGGTCACCGAACGACGGCGCCAGCGCGCTTTGCCACGAATTGGCGCCAGCCGCGGCACTCGTTTGGGCGATGTCCCCCACGATTGTGAACGACTTCAGCGGGCAGCGACGCACGAGGAGCCGCCACTGCATGGCCGAAAGTTCCTGTGCCTCATCAACCACGATGTGGCCGAAAGCCCAGGAACGGTCGCTCGTGGCGCGCTCGGCTGCGGTGAGCCGATTCTCGCGTTCCTGGTTCTGGTCTGCCAGTTCTTCGGCGCTCACCAGGACGTCCACGCCCATGGCTTCCATGTTGGCCAGGGTCTGCTTGGCGTTGGCGAGATCGCGGGCGCGGTCGGCTTCCTGCTGGGCCAGTCCCCTGCCCGCAGCAGGGTCCAACTCACCCAGGAGCTCAGCAGCTTCGTCCAGGAGCGGCACGTCAGCCTCGGTCCAGGGAGCATCGACGGGCCGCTGCAGGAGCGACCGCTGTTCCGGTGTGAGGTGCGGCGTGCAGGCTTCCAGGATGGCGGGCTTGCTGAAGAGCTCCGAGATCAGCTTCTCGGGCGTCATCGGCATCCAGCACAGGTTCAAGGCGATACGGACGTCCCGGGCAGACCGGACGTCTTCGGCGAGGTAGGCGCGATCGGCGTTGTTGCCGATGTTCGATTCCTCGACGAGGTCCGTCAGTTGCTCCGTGAGCTCACGAAGCAGGATCTTGACGAACGTCAGCCGGGCTTCATTGTGGGGCTTGCCGGTGGCCCGGGCCTTTTCCCGTGCGCGGCGGACCTGGCGGACGGTCAGCGTCAGCTTGCGGGAATCTACTTCGAGAATGCGGTCTTCTGCAGGCGTGCGCTGCCTGTTCGCAACAGCGTTGGCCACCACCGTGGCCATGTCGAGCTTGCCCTTGAGGGCCGCAACGTCGGGATCTTCCTCGGGAACAGCGTGGATTCCGGGCATAAGCCGGCCAAGACTGGCCATGACGACGCCGGTCTCGCCCAGCGAGGGCAGCACACGCTCGATGTAGTGCATGAACGACGACGACGGTCCCACCAGCAGCACGCCGGCGCTCTTAAGGCGATCACGGTGCGTGTACAGGAGGTATGCGGCGCGGTGCAGTGCCACTGCGGTCTTACCCGTCCCGGGACCACCTTGCACGACGAGCGCGCCCGAGATCGAGGAACGGATGATCCTGTCCTGCTCCGACTGTATGGTTCCCACGATGTCGGACATGCGTCCTGTGCGCTTGGAATTCAGGGCCGCAAGGAGCGCGCCCTCGCCCTGCAGGGAATCGTTGTCCGCGAGCATCCCGGCATCCAGGACATCGTCCTCGATCGCCTTCACGTCGCGGCCTTGCAGGATCAGGTGTCGACGGCGGCGCACACCTTGGCGGTCGAATGCGGTGGCCTGATAGAAGTGGCCGGCTTCGGGCGCACGCCAGTCAACCATGAGCCGCTGGAGATCGGCCGTAGACAACCCGATGCGCCCAATGTACTGAGCCTCACCCGAGTCCAGATCAAGGCGGCCGAAAACCAGACGGTCATCGACGGCATCGAGCTGCGCAAGGCGGTCCTCATACAGTGCGGCGAACGCGTCACGTTCGGACACGTTTTGCATGGTTCCCACTGCACCGGCCTTGCGCACCTGCGCCAGCTGGGCGCGCTTTTCTTCGCGCAGCTCATCGAGCCGGGCGTACAGCCCAGCAACGTATTCCTGCTCGTGGACCAAATCAGCGTCGTGCATCGAACCGTAACCCCTATCGCAAAAGACAGACCGTCCATTCTACAGCGATTTTGGTAAACGCGTGGGGTGCAGGTCATATGGCGGACCAGCGGCCAAAGTTCACGCCCGGTTGCGTGGCCGCGCCGCTTTGTAGCGTGACACCGTTGGATCATCTTCGATCCAGAAACGCCAGGGATAGTCCGTACTTCCACCCGGACCAGCCACCCCAACCCGAGGTCCGCTGGCCACGGCCGCTGCAGGCGTCTCAGGCAACCAGAGGCTGAACGGTGACGCGAGCGCGTCACGGCCCGTGTCCGCCGTCGTAAGTCCCAGCGCCGATGCCAGGCGGGCCGGTCCGCTGGCCAAGTCCTTGTGCGTTTTGGAGGCAGGCCTGCGGACAGTGGCAAGCCCCTCCCCCTCTACAATCTCGCCGGCGCGCAAGAGCAGCGCAGACGGTGAACCTTTGGGACCGCAGACGATGTTGGCGCAGTAGTGCATGCCGTACGTGAAATAGACGTACAGGAATCCCGGTGGTCCGAACATAGGCGCGTTCCGGGCTGTGGGGCCGCCGAAGGTGTGCGATCCGGGATCAGGGTGTTCGGAATCGCGTGGGCCCATATACGCCTCCACTTCAGTGAGCCTGACCGCCACCGGGCCGGCTTCGGAGTGGTGGGTGAGTACGGCGCCAAGTATCAGTGGAATGATTGCGCGAGGGTCGCCCTCAAGGAACTTACGCACTTTTTCGGGATTGCTGACTCCCTTCTCGATGGACGAGCTCATGCCCAGACCCTAGCAAAAATCGTGGAACGGCCATGTCCGATTTCCGCTAGCAGCGGACGTGTACTCCTGACAGGATGAAGGAATGGACTTCTGGCAGCGCTACAGGGCAATTGACGCCCGCGACACCCGCTTCGACGGACAATTCTTCACAGCCGTCAGCTCGACGGGAATCTACTGCCGGCCGTCCTGCCCCGCCCGGACGCCGAAGGCAGAGAACGTCACGTTCTACGAGACCTCAGCGGCTGCCCACGAAGCCGGGTACCGCGCTTGCAAGCGCTGCCTCCCCGAGGCCGTCCCCGGCACGCCGGCCTGGAACATCCGATCTGACGTTGCCGGCCGTGCAATGCGTTTGATCAACGACGGCGTGATCACCCGCGAGGGGGTCGACGGCCTGGCGCAACGGCTGGGCTACTCGGCGCGCCAGCTCAACCGGATCCTCAGCCACGAGCTGGGCGCAGGCCCTCTGTCGCTGGCACGGGCCAGCAGGGCGCAGACAGCCAGGACGCTGTTGGTCTCAACGAACATGCTCTTCGCCGACGTCGCCTTCGCCTCGGGGTTCAATAGCGTGCGGCAATTCAACGACACCATCGGCGAGGTTTTTGCGATGACCCCGACGGCGTTGCGTGCCACGGGAGCGAGGTCCGGCGTTCGCCGGGGTGCTGTCGCGCCTACTGCTCTAACACTTAACCTGCCCTACAGGGAACCATTCGATCCGGGCATCTTCGACTTCCTGGCCGTCCGTGCGGTAACCGGAATTGAGGTGGCACGTACCGAAGCCGACGGAACCAGGAGCTATGGTCGGACGCTCCGCCTGCCTCGAGGCAGCGCCTCTTTCTCCGTGGTCTACAGCCCCTCGACGCCGGGCAAGCCTTTACAGTTGACGGCCACCGCTGTGGACCTGCACGATCTTCCTGCATTGTTGAGCCGCGTTCGGAGGTTGTTCGACCTGGACTCGGACCCGCAGGCAATCGACGAAGCATTGGGAACAGACCCGCGGCTCGCGGGGAGCATCACGGCGGTTCCCGGAATTCGCGTGCCGGGAGCAGTGGACCCCCAGGAATTGCTGGTCAGGGCAATGATAGGTCAGCAAATCACCGTTGCTGCCGCTCGAACAGCACTGACACAGTTGTCCGTTGTTGGCTCCCTCGCCGAGACCCCCACCCCCGGGCTGGAGCGGCAGTTTCCGACGCCGGCTGAAATCGCCGAACACGGACGCGAGTTGCTGAAGGGACCTCAGCGTCGCATCGACTCCGTCGTTGCTGCGGCCGAAGCGATGGCCACAGGGGCCCTTGAGTTCGGCTACGGCGACGACGTTGCCGCGCTGGAGCGCAAGCTGCTGCCGTTGCCAGGGGTTGGTCCGTGGACTGTAGGGTACGTCGCCATGCGGGTGCTCGGAGCGCCGGACGTTTTCCTGGGCAATGACGCGGCAGTTCGAAACGGGTTGAGAGTCCTCCCGCCTGGCGCTGGCCTGAGCTCTGACTTCCGGGAAGTGAGCCCTTGGCGGTCCTACGCCACCATGCACTTGTGGCGGGCGGCAGCAAAGCCCAAGGACACATCGGCCGAAAAGCGTCACGATGTGAGAGAACGTCTGCCCAAACCGGTCAGGACGTGAGAGAAGATCGGCCCAAACCGGTCAGGACGTGAGAGAACGTCGGCCCAAACCGGTCAGGACGTGAGAGAGGATCGTTAGCGGGCGGCGGGAGCGGCTGCGGGCCATGGGAGTAGCTCGGGCAAGTCGACGCCGTCGGCCGCCGCGGTGGCGCGCAGGCTGCCAAGGCTCGGTTCGCGGCCGGCGAGCCATGCCGCGATGTCCGTGAGCATGCCCGTAATGGCGATTGATGTGGCGCCGTGGCCAATAACTTGCTGGGGCAGTCCCGTGGGCTGCAAGACAAATTTGTACGTCTCAGGAACACGTGCTTCAAGGAACGTGAACAAATGCTCGCAGAAGGGGCGGCTCCAGGTTTCCGGGCCGTAGCCCAAACCCACGTCCGAAGCGTGGATGACGAGTTCGCGCCAGAGCGCCAGACCGCCGTCGAGGACTGTTCCGTTCCTGTAGCTGATGCGGGCTTGCCAATCATCTGGTCCCAAGGCATCGAAAGCAGAGAGGGCCCGCGCCAAGGCGGTTTCCACGGACTGCTTGTGTTCCTGGAGGCTGTGCCCGGCGGCAAGTTCGATCGCTTTGGTGCGGCCCGCAACTCCCCCGTCATACAGTTCGATGCTTTCGCCACGCCGCGCGAATTCCAGTTGCCGGGCCATGGCGTTCGCAATTCCGGCAAGGTGGGCCAGAACATGGCCGCGGGTCCAGTCCGGGAGTTTGGACGGTTCCGGGATCGAAGCGTCCTTGAGTTTGGCAAGGATACGGGTGACGACGTCAGCGGCTTTGTGAAGCTCTGCGGGCAGCGTCTCAGCTGTGATTGCGGTCATAGCGCAATGTTAACGCACAGCGGGACGGCATCCCGTGGCAGACAGGCCTGGAAGCCTGCCTGCGGGGTGCCGTCCCGTCGTGGTTTCACTGGCGAAACGGTTCAGCTGGCGTAGCTGCGCGCTGCGTCCAGTTCTGCTTTGAGCGCCACCATTTGGCGTTCGACGGCGGCCGGTGCTGTTCCGCCCTGGGAGTTGCGACTGTTGAGCGAACCCTCAGTGCTCAGCACGCTGCGGACCTCGGGAGTCAGGTGCTCCGAGATCGCTGAATATTCTTCATCCGTCAGGTCCCACAGCTCAACCCCACGGCCTTCGGCCTGCTTGACTGCAGCACCTGAAAGCTCGTGTGCTTCACGGAAGGGAACGCCCTGGCGGACGAGCCATTCTGCGATGTCCGTGGCCAGCGCAAAGCCCTGGGGAGCCAGGGACTCCATGCGCTCGGTGTTGAACTTCAGGGTCGCGATCATGCCGGACACGGCCGGAAGCAACAGCTCCAGGGTGTCGGCGGCGTCGAACACCGGTTCCTTGTCCTCCTGAAGATCGCGGTTGTACGCGAGCGGCAGGCCCTTGAGCGTTGCCAGCAGTCCGGTCAGGTTGCCGATGAGCCGCCCTGCCTTGCCGCGTGCGAGCTCGGCAACGTCCGGGTTCTTCTTCTGCGGCATGATCGAGGACCCCGTGGAGTACGAGTCGTGCAGCGTCACGAAGGAGAATTCCTTGGTTGCCCAGAAGATGACTTCCTCGGAGATCCGGGACAGATCAACGCCAATCATGGAGCAGACCCAGGCGAACTCGGCGAAGACATCGCGGGAGGCGGTGCCATCGATCGAGTTATGGACAGCCGAGAAGAAGCCAAGATCAGCTGCAACGGCCTCTGGGTCCAGTCCCAACGACGAACCTGCCAGGGCACCCGAACCGTATGGCGAAACGCCGGCACGCTTGTCCCAGTCCTGGAGGCGCTGCACATCGCGCAGCAATGCCCACGCGTGGGCAAGGAGGTGATGGCTCAGCAATACCGGCTGGGCGTGCTGCAGGTGCGTCCGGCCAGGCATGGCCACACCTTGGTGTGCCTGGGCCTGGTCAACCAGGGCATCAATCGTGGCAAGGACCCCACTGGCAATGATCCTTGCGTGATCGCGCAGGAACATGCGGCCGAGCGTTGCGACTTGATCGTTGCGGGAACGGCCGGCACGGAGCTTGCCGCCCAACTGTGTTCCGGCACGCTCGATCAGGCCACGTTCCAGCGAACCGTGAACGTCCTCATCACTCTCGGCCGGCAGGTAGGCGCCGCTTGCGACGTCCTCGTCCAGCTGGGTGAGGGCTGCGAGCATGCCTTCAAGTTCGGCGTCGTCCAGCAGACCGGCCTTGGCCAGCACGCGGGCGTGCGCCTTGGAGCCGGCAATGTCATAGCGGGCCAGCCGCCAGTCAAAGTGCGTGGACTTGCTCAATGCTGCCAGCGCATCCGCGGGGCCGCCGGCGAACCGGCCGCCCCACAGTGCGCCTTCGTTGGTTGCGGACGTCATTACTCGCCTGCGACGCGCAGGTCGCGGCCCGAGGCAACCTTGGAGGACATGCCCCACAGCTCGATGAAGCCGCGTGCCATGGACTGGTCGAAGGTGTCTCCGGTGTCGTAGGTGGCGAGGTCGAAGTCGTACAGCGAGGTCTCGGAGCGACGACCGTTGACGATTGCCTGGCCACCGTGGAGGACCATGCGGATGTCACCGGAAACGTACTGCTGGGTGTCCTCGATGAAGGCGTCCAGGGAGCGCTTCAGCGGGGAGAACCACTGTCCGTCGTAGACCAGCTCTGCCCAGCGCTGGCCAACGGTGGCCTTGAAGCGGGCCTGCTCGCGCTCGATGGTGATGTCCTCGAGGTGCTTGTGCGCGGTGATCAGCGCCATGGCACCCGGGGCTTCGTAGATTTCGCGGGACTTGATGCCCACAAGGCGGTCCTCGACGACGTCGATGCGGCCAACACCCTGGGCGCCTGCACGGCGGTTCAGTTCCTGGATGGCCTGCAGCGGGGTGACCTTCACGCCGTCGATCGTTACGGGCACGCCGGCCTGGAAGGAAATGGTGACCTCGTCCGGTGCCGGCGGGAATTCCGGGGTGGCGGTGTAGTCGTAGATGTCCTTGGTAGGTGCGTTCCAGATGTCCTCGAGGTAACCGGTCTCGACGGCGCGTCCCCAGACGTTCTGGTCGATCGAGTACGGGTTCTTCTTGGTGGTCTCGATCGGCAGTCCCTTTTCCTCGGCGAAGGCGATGGCCTTGTCTCGGGTCAGGGCGAGGTCGCGGACGGGTGCGATGCACTTCAGGTCCGGGCCGAGGGTCTGGATGCCAACTTCGAAGCGGACCTGGTCGTTGCCCTTGCCGGTGCAGCCGTGGGCAACGGTCGTGGCACCAAATTCGCGGGCAGCCTTCACGAGGTGCTTCACGATAACCGGACGCGAGATCGCCGAAACCAGGGGGTAGTGGCCCTGGTAGAGGGCGTTGGCCTTCAGCGTGGGCATGGCGTACTCATTGGCGAACTCGTCGCGGGCGTCGGCGACGTAAGCCTCGACGGCGCCGCAACCCAGGGCGCGCTGGCGGATGGTCTCCAGGGATTCGCCGCCCTGTCCGACATCGACGGCCACGGCGATGACCTCGGCGCCGGTGGCTTCACCGATCCAGCCGATGGCTACGGACGTATCAAGGCCACCGGAGTAGGCCAGAACAATGCGCTCAGTCACGAGAGTGCTCCTTTGTTGTTGCTTGGTTCATTTGAAATCAATGCTGTGTGAATCAATGCTGTGAAAATCATGGGCCGCGTCCACGGCGGTTAGTTTCCGGGGCCGGCTTCCTCGGCCAGCTGGAGGAAGCGAGCCGCGAGTTCCGCCCCGCCGTCGGGATCCCTGGCAACCAACAGCAGAGTGTCGTCGCCTGCGATCGTACCCAATACCGACGGCATTACGGAGTGGTCGATGGCCAGTGCCAGGAAGTTCGCGGCTCCCGGAGGTGTTCGCAGGACCACAATGTTGCCTGATGCCTCGGCGGTGACCAGCAGTTCACCGCAGAGCCGGGAAAGCCGTGCGTCCAGGATCTCCTGCGTGACGCCGCTCTTGGCATTGCGATCGCCGCCCTCCCCCGGAACGGCATAGACCAGGGCGCCTTCCTTGCCYCGRACCCTCACCGCSCCAAGTTCCACAAGGTCCCGGGACAGCGTGGCTTGGGTGACCTGAACGCCGTCGTCCGCCAGCAGGGCTGCAAGCTCTGCCTGGGAACGCACGGACTCACCCGTCAGGATCGCGGTAATACGCGCCTGGCGGGCAGTCTTGGTGGCCGGGCTGGCACCCGGAACCGACGGATTCGTGGACACTAGAACGTGCTCTCCCCGGTACCTTCAACAGGTGAAAGGCCATCGACAAAAGCAAGTCCCGAGCGGTGCATCAGCCAGGCCATCAGCGCCTTCTGGGCGTGGAGGCGGTTCTCCGCCTCGTCCCAGACGATGGACTGCGGGCCGTCAATAACCCCAGCGGAAATCTCATAGCCGCGGTATGCCGGAAGGCAGTGAAGCACGACGGCGTCGGGTGCGGCCTGCGCCATGGCTGCCTCATCGACGGAGTAGTCGCGGAACAACTGCATCCGGGCTTCCTTCTCGGCTTCCTGGCCCATTGACACCCAGGTGTCTGTAGCCACGACGTCGGCGCCCTTAAGGGCTTCCGCGGCATCGCTCGTAATGAGCACCGAACCACCGGTCTCAGCGGCACGCTCTTCTGCGGCAGCGACGATGTCGGCTGCTGGCAGATAGCCTTCGGGCCCGGAAATTCGGACGTGCATGCCAGCCGTAACGCCAGCCAAAAGGTACGAATTGGCCATGTTATTGGCCGCATCACCGAGGTAGGCCATGCTCAGGCCCTTCAGTTCACCTTTGTGCTCCTTGACCGCCAGAAGATCGGCGAGGAGCTGGCAGGGGTGGTAGTCGTCGCAGAGGGCATTGATGACGGGCACCTTCGAGTTTTCCGCCATGGCCACGAGGCCGGAGTGGGCCCCGGTCCGCCACACGATGGTGGAGACCATGCGCTCTAGGACCTTGGCTGTGTCCTCGACGGATTCCTTGTGGCCAATCTGCGCTTCACCGGGATTGATGATGAGGGCGTTGCCGCCCATGTCCGCGATGCCGGTTGCGAAGGAAACACGGGTGCGGGTGGAGGTTTTGTCGAAGATGACAGCGACGGTCTTACGTCCGTTGCCATCGGCTGCGAAGGGCTGGACGCTGTACGGCGCCGCCTTCATGCGGGCAGCGAGCTCAAGGACCTCGGCTTGCTCAGCCGGGCTGAGGTCCGTGTCCTTCAGGAAGTGACGGGTGGTGGTGGATGTAGTCACTGTGCGTCCTTAGCGGTGGTGGCTGTAGCCCTAGCGATCAGGGTGGGAAGCGCGTCCAGGAAACGGTCCGCTTGATCGATGGTCAGGATCAGCGGCGGTGCGAGGCGGATGGTCCTCGGGCCCGGGCTGTTGATGATGAATCCAGCGTCGAGTGCGGCTGTGACCATGGCGGGTGCGACGTCGGCGTTCACATCGAACCCGATTAACAGGCCCTCACCGCGGACTTCAGTGACAGCCTCGATGGCGGCCAGTCCCTCGCGAAGATGAGCGCCGACTGCCAGTACGTTCTGCAGCACACCCTGGCTCTCGATCGCGTGCAGCGTGGCAAGAGCGGCGGCCGTGGCCACCGGGTTTCCACCGAAAGTGGTTCCGTGCTGTCCGGCGGTGAGCAGGGCCGACGTCGTGCTGCCGAGGGTGATCAGCGCACCAATGGGGAACCCGCCACCAAGGCCCTTGGCAAGCGTGATGGCATCGGGAACGATGCCCGCATCCTCGCTGGCGAGCCATTTGCCGGTCCGGCCAATGCCTGTCTGGACCTCGTCCAAAATCAACAAGGCGCCAGCCGCCGTAGTGGCTTCACGTGCCGCCTGCAGGTATTCGGCGCTCAGCGGCCGGACACCCGCTTCGCCTTGGATTGGTTCCAGGAAGACGGCTGCCGTGGAATCGTCGACGGCGGAGCGCAGGGCTTCGATGTCATCGAACGGGATGTGGACCACGCCGCCGGGCAGGGGCTCGAACGGTGTCCGGTAAGCTTCTTTCGCCGTGAGCGCGAGGGCGCCCATGGTGCGGCCATGGAAAGCCCCCTCAAGGGCGATGATCTTGGTCCGCTTGGCGTCGCTGTTCCGGCGGGCCAGCTTGAACGCTGCCTCGTTGGCTTCCGTGCCGGAATTGGCAAAGAAAACCTTGGAACCGGCAGGAGCGTTGGTGATAGCCAGGAGCTTTTCAGCCAGGGCAATCTGCGTGGGGCTCGTAAAGAAGTTGGACACGTGTCCAAGCGTGGCGAGCTGGCTGGAAATGACCGAGGTGACGAACGGGTGGGCATGGCCCAGGGCGTTCACGGCAATACCGCCCAAGAGATCCAGGTACTCCTTCCCGTCGGCGTCCCATACGAGGCAACCCGCACCGCGGACCAGGACCCGCTGAGGCGTACCGAAGACACCCATGAGCGAGGACGAGTAGCGGGCGAGCCAGTCGGAGCCATTACTAACCCCAGTTATGACGGAAGCTTTGGCATCCGATCCGGCGATGGGGCCCCGGGTGTGGTCGGGCACCGCGATGGGCCCACTGCCGCCGGGGTCCCCGTCCGAGTTTGCGAGGACGGGGAGCGGCTGGGGACGGGCGGGGGTCCCATCGCCGGTCGGATTGAGGCCAACAGTTTCGCTCATGCGTTCACTTCCTCGTCAGGAACAACTTGGGTGCCGATGCCGGCGGTGGTGAAAGTTTCCAGCAGCATCGAGTGCGGCAGGCGGCCATCCACGATGTGCGCGCGTTCCACGCCTTCGTCGATCGCCTTCAGGCACGCGGCCATCTTGGGGATCATGCCCGACTCGAGCCTGGGCAGCATCTCTCGGAGCTCGGACGCGGTCAGCGAAGAGATCAGAGACGACTTGTCCGGCCAGTTCGCGTACAGGCCTTCAACGTCGGTCAGGATGACGAGCTTCGTGGCGCCCAACGCCGATGCGACAGCTGCGGCCGCTGTGTCTGCGTTGACGTTCAGGACTTGGCCAGTCGTGGGACCGGAACCATTGCCGTCGTCGAGGATTTCCGGGGCGACCGTGGAGATCACCGGGATGCGACCGGCGTCGAGGATGTCCTTGATCCCGGCGGGGTCCACGCCTACGACTTCGCCCACCAGGCCGAGGTCAACTTCCTCGCCGTCAACCACGGTGCCCGTGCGGACTGCGCGCAACAGGCCGCCATCCTCGCCGGACATGCCAACGGCGTAAGGACCATGGGAGTTGATCAAGCCGACGAGTTCGCGTCCCACCTGACCGGTGAGGACCATCCGCACCACGTCCATGGCTTCCGGAGTGGTGACACGCAGTCCACCCTTGAACTCGGACTCAATGCCAAGCCTGCCCAGCATGGAGTTGATCTGGGGGCCGCCGCCGTGGACCACTACAGGGTGGATGCCCACGTGGTGGAGGAACACGATGTCCTCGGCGAAGGCGCGGCGAAGGTCATCGTTGACCATGGCGTTGCCGCCATACTTGATCACCATGGTGGTGCCGGCAAAACGCTGGATCCACGGCAGTGCCTCGATCAGGGTGCCCGCTTTGTCCTGGGCCGCTTCCGCCGAAACGTGACTCGTGGAGGTGGTTTCCCGGGTATGCGCAGTCATAGTCATCCGCTCAGCTCGAGTATGCGCTGTTCTCATGCACGTAGTCGTGCGTGAGGTCATTTGTCCAGATGGTTGCCTCGGCGTTGCCGGCCTGAAGGTCGATGTCGACGAGCACTTCACGTGGTTCCAGGTCAACGAGGTTGCGGTCGTCGCCGATGCTGCCGTTGCGGCAGATCTGCACGCCGTTCATGGACACGTTGAGCTGGTCCGGCTCGAATATGGCGTCGGTGGTGCCCACGGCGGAGAGCACGCGGCCCCAGTTGGGGTCCTTGCCGAAAATGGCGGCTTTGAAGAGGTTGGAGCGTGCAACGGCGCGGCTAACGATCTCGGCGTCGCCTTCGCTTGCTGCATTGAAGGTACGAATGGCGATATCGTGGCTGGCACCTTCGGCGTCGCCGATGAGTTTCCGGGCCAACTCGGCGCAGACCTTCGTGATGGCCTCGCTCAGCTGCTCCGCTGAAGGCAAAGCTTCCGAGGCACCTGATGCCAGCAGCACCACGGTGTCGTTGGTGGACATACAGCCGTCGGAGTCGGCGCGGTCAAAGGTTACCCGCGTGGCATCGCGGAGGACGACGTCGAGCTCGTCCGCCGGTACCTCGGCGTCGGTGGTGAGGACAACCAGCATCGTTGCCAGGCCAGGGGCCAGCATGCCGGCACCCTTGGCGATGCCGCCAACGGTGAATTGCTTGCCCTCAGCATCAGTGCCTGTGAAGACGGCCTCCTTGGACACGCTGTCCGTCGTCATGATGGCAGTTGCGGCGGCCGAACCGCCGTCTGCGGACAGCTCGCCGAATGCGGCCTCAACGCCCGGAAGGATCTTGTCCATGGGCAGTTGCTCACCAATCAGGCCAGTGGAGCAAACCACGACGTCGGAAGCTGAGACTCCCAGCACTTCTGCCACTTTCTCGGCCGTGGCGTGCGTGTTCTGGAATCCCTGCGGACCAGTGCAGGCGTTGGCGCCCCCTGAGTTCAGGACCACTGCATCAACACGTCCGTCGCTGACCACCTGGCGTGACCAGTGAACCGGAGCAGCGGCCACGCGGTTTGAGGTGAAGACAGCAGCAGCGGACTTTTGCGGGCCGTCGTTGACCACCAGGGCCAGGTCCGGGTTGCCGGATGCCTTGATGCCGGCTTTGACGCCGGAAGCCCGGAATCCCTTGGGTGCGGTAATGGTCACGGTGCAACTCCCTGCAGGTTAAGGCCGGCGGTTTCGTCCAGGCCGAGGGCAATGTTCATGGACTGCACGGCGCCGCCGGCAGTTCCCTTGGTGAGGTTGTCAATGGCGCACGTCACGATCACACGGCCAGCGTGCTGATCAAAAGCCACCTGCATGACGGCATGGTTGGAACCCTGCACCGACTTGGTCGTGGGCCAGTGGCCTTCAGGCAGCAGGTGGACGAACGGTTCGTCGTCGTAGGAGTCCGCCCAGGCTTGGCGCAGTTCTGCATAAGTAACGCCGTGACCGACTTTTGCAGTTGCCGTGGTGAGAATGCCGCGGCTCATCGGCGCGAGAGTGGGAGTGAAGGACACTGTCACCGGCTCGCCGGCGGCGTTGGACAATCCCTGCTCGATTTCCGGCGTGTGCCGATGACCGCCGCCAACACCGTAAGGGCTCATGGACCCCATGACCTCGGAGCCAATCAGGTTGACCTTCGCCGCCTTGCCGGCACCGGAGGTACCAGAGGCCGAGACAATCACGACGTCGTCCGTCAGGAGGAGATTGTTGGCGAACCCGGGCGTCAAGGCGAGCAGGGCCGACGTCGGGTAGCAACCAGGAACGGCGATGCGCTTGGCGCCCTTGAGCGCGTCGCGCTGTCCCGGCAGTTCCGGGAGCCCATACGGCCAGGTGCCAGCATGGGCCGAGCCGTAAAACTTTTCCCATGCAGCCGCATCCTGCAGGCGGTGGTCCGCACCGGCGTCGATGACCACTGTGCCTTCCGGCAATTGGGCAGCGATCTCTGCAGAAGCGCCGTGCGGGAGTGCCAGGAAGACGACATCATGCCCGGACAGGTTCTCCACCGTGGTGTCTTCCAGAATCCGGCTGGCCAAACCGTGGAGATGAGGCTGCAACTCCCCTAGTCTGGAACCGGCGTTGCTGTGCGCAGTGATAGCACCGATAGTGACGTTCGGATGGCCTGCAAGCAGGCGCAGCACTTCTCCCCCGGCGTAGCCGCTGGCACCGGAGACGGCAACAGAAATAGTCATAGCTCCACTGTACAGCAAAACTATTCATGGTTGCCGATATTTATGCATGCCGTCTTCTGGCAAGTGCACGGCGTCACAATAGGTTAGTGCCGACAGCGTATGCTTAGTGGAGGGTGATCCAGACCGTGCAGTCCGAACGTCGGCTGCAGCGTTGCCCGTTAGCGATACGGGGCACATATATGGCACCCACGTCCACCGCTGAGCGCCCCAAAACACGCGCAATTCAGCCAAACCCCGTTGTCCAAAGCTATTCGGAGCTCCTCAAGAGCGTGAAAGCTGCCGGTCTCCTCGAACGGCGCAGCGGGTTCTACATCTGGCTCTTCGTAGCCCTCATGATCCTCATGGCCGCCACCTGGACAGGCTTCGCGCTCTTGGGTGATTCCTGGTTCCAGCTCCTGATCGCTGCCGCCGTGGGCATCTTCTGTACACAGTTGAGCTTCCTGGCCCACGAGGCCGGGCACAAGCAGATCTTCGCCTCGCGTCGTGCCAACGATTGGTCGGCCCGCCTCCTGGCAACAGGAATCGCAGGCATCAGCTACTCCTGGTGGGAGCAAAAGCACGGTGCCCACCACAACCATCCCAACGTCATTTCCAAGGACCCCGACATCCGGAACAACGCGCTGGTCTTCTATGAAGATGCAGCCGCCGAACGCAAGGGACGCCTGGCCTTCCTGACCAAGAAACAGGGATGGTTCTTCTTTCCGCTCCTGACACTCCTTGGCCTGAGCCTCCAATTCGACTCGCTTCGCTTTATCTTCGGCAAGCAGAAGGTACGCCATCGCTGGGTGGAGACGCCTATCCTGGTTGCGCGTCTTACCGCTCTTCCCGTCCTTGCCTTCACGTTCCTCCCCATTGGAATGGCGTTTGCGTTCCTCGGCGTCCAGATCATGGTCTACGGCTTCTATATGGGCGCTTCCTTTGCTCCCAACCACAAGGGCATGCCGGTCCTTCCCAAGGACAGCCGCGTCGACTTCCTCAACCGCCAGATCCTCACCTCGCGAAACATCTCGGGCGGACGCTTCATGGACTTCCTGCTGGGCGGACTGAACCGCCAGGTGGAACACCACTTGTTCCCTGACATGGCCCGGCCCCACCTTCACAAGGCCGCAGGAATCGTCCGCGAATTCTGCACGAAGCACTCCATCCCCTACACGGAAACCACGCTGATTCAGTCCTATGGAATAGTGGTCAGCTACCTCAACGAGGTAGGCCTGGCAGCTGGACGTGGCTTCGACTGCCCCGTCGCTTCGACGCACGGACGCTTCTAGGCCTCCGCAACCAAAGGCGGCATCCTTCATAGGATGGATCCTGGAACCGGGCACCGGAAGGACCGCCCCGGAGTAAGGAGCCACCATGACGCACGCCATTGTTGCCAACGAGCCCGGAGGACCTGAAGTCCTCGAATATGCCTCCGTGGAGCCACCAGTACCAGGTCCCGGGCAGCTGCTGATCAAAGTCGCAGCTGCCGGGGTCAATTTCATCGAAACCTACCAGCGCAGCGGCACCTACAAGGTTCACTACCCCTTCACCCCGGGCGCGGAAGCGGCCGGTACGATCGAAGCAATCGGTGAGGGTGTGGAGGACTTTGCGGTAGGCGACAGGATTGCCACGGCCGAAGGCTCCAGGACGTACGCTGACTACGCGATTGTGGAAGCTGAGAAGGCGCTACCCGTGCCGGCCGGCGTCGATGATCACACTGCCGCCGCCCTGCCCTTGCAAGGAATTACCGCCCACTACCTCATGAACTCCTCCTTCCGCGTGGAACCCGGGCACACGGTGCTGCTGCACGCGGGAGCCGGCGGTGTGGGGCTGCTGCTGACCCAACTCCTGAAGGCACGGGGGGCACGGGTCATCACCACCGTTTCTTCCGATGAAAAGGCCGACCTCTCCAAGCTCGCCGGCGCCGACGAAGTCCTGCGCTATGAAGGCTTCGCGGACAGGGTCCGCGAGCTTACCGACGGCGAGGGCGTGAACGTGGTGTACGACGGCGTGGGCAAGGATACGTTCGACGACTCCCTCCGAAGCCTGCGCATCAGGGGGACGATGGTGCTCTTCGGCGCCGCTTCAGGGCCCGTCCCCCCGTTCGATCCCCAACGCCTGAACTCCGGCGGGTCCCTGTCGTTGACGCGCCCCACGATGGGCCATTTCGTCCAGAACAGGCACGAGCGGCGTTGGCGTTCAGCTGAGATCTTTGAAGCCGCAGCGAACGGTACGCTGGCGGTTCGCGTTGGCGCTAGCTACCCCCTGGCCGAAGCGGCACAGGCGCACCGGGACCTTGAAGGGCGCCTCACCACAGGAAAAGTCCTCCTGCTTCCGTAGTCGCCCCGCTCAACCTCCACTGGGCGGTTCAGCTGTGACCGCTAAGCGAACATCTGTGCAACAAACCGTGACGGGCAGGAAGCGTCCGACACCTTTTGTTCACCTTTCTGGGAAAAGCTGACTGCGTGAGCACAGAACATTCTGCCGTGGCCGGGAACACACCTGCCTTGGCTACCTATCGCCCCCAATTTCCGGGGGCTTCTGCAGCACCGGCCCAGCGGACCCTGGTGGATATCCTCGAGACGACTGCGGCAGCTTTTCCGGAATCCTCGGCGCTGGACGATGGCCGGAAGTCACTGAGTTACACCGAACTCCTGGGAGCAGTCCGAGCGTTCGCGCGGACCCTGAACGCCGCTGGTCTTGGTCGAGGGGACAAGATCGGCGTCCGCGTCTCATCCGGCACCAGCGATCTCTACATCGCCATCCTGGGAATCCTCATGGCCGGAGCAGCGTACGTCCCAGTTGATGCGGACGACCCCGACGAGCGCGCCAGGCTGGTTTTCGGCGAAGCAAAGGCTGGCGCTGTGGTTGGCGCCGGTCTGGCCCTTGACCTGGCAGGCGAGGCACGGCAGCCTGTGACCGAGCCGCAGAGACCCGGGCTGGATGACGACTCATGGATCATCTTCACCTCGGGTTCCACGGGTACGCCGAAGGGCGTAGCCGTCGCTCATCGTTCCTCGGCCGCTTTCGTGGACGCCGAAGCCCGTCTCTTCCTTCAATCCGACCCGATCGGACCGCAGGACAGAGTCTTGGCAGGCCTATCGGTTGCGTTCGATGCTTCCTGCGAGGAGATGTGGCTGGCCTGGCGGCACGGCGCCTGCCTGGTACCGGCTCCGCGCGCCCTTGTCCGGACCGGCATGGATCTGGGCCCATGGCTCATCAACCACGGCATCACCGTTGTTTCCACAGTGCCCACCCTCGCTGCCTTATGGCCAGTCGAAGCCCTCGAGAATGTGCGTCTCCTCATCTTCGGTGGGGAGGCCTGCCCGCCTGAACTTGCCGAACGGCTCGCCGTCGACGGTCGTGAAGTCTGGAACACCTACGGGCCAACCGAGGCTACGGTGGTGGCCTGCGCGGCGCCCTTGGGCGGACCCGGCCCCGTTCGGATCGGACTGCCGCTGGACGGCTGGGACCTCGCCGTCGTCGATTCCGCCGGCGTTCCCGTGGCCGAAGGCGAAATTGGGGAATTAATCATCGGCGGAGTCGGACTGGCCCGATACCTGGATCCCGGCAAGGACGCTGAGAAGTATGCGGCCATGCCGACCCTGGGCTGGGAACGCGCCTACCGGTCCGGGGACCTTGTGCGCTTCGAAGCTGAGGGGCTGGTCTTCATCGGGAGGGCCGATGAACAGGTCAAACTCGGTGGGCGACGGATCGAACTGGGCGAAGTCGATGCCGCACTGCAGGCGCTGCCTGGGGTGGCAGGTGCGGCCGCCGCGGTGCAAACGACGGCGGCAGGTAACCAAATCCTTGTCGGTTACCTTGCGGCCACCGAGGGCTACGTACTGGACCTGGACGAAGCCCGCAGACGGTTGAGCGGGAGCCTGCCGGCAGCATTGATCCCCCTACTGACGGTTGTTGATTCGCTGCCGACAAAGACCAGCGGCAAAGTTGATCGTCGCGCCCTTCCGTGGCCTCTTGCCGGGGCCGGGGCCAAGGAGGCCGGCAAAGCACCGCTGAATCTGCCGGACGACGCCCGATGGATTGTGGAGCAGTGGGAATCGGTCCTCGGCAGCCCTGTGAGCTCCCTCGATGCGGACTTCTTCGCGTACGGTGGCGGTTCACTGGCGGCCGCACAGCTTGTTTCCGCATTGCGCGTTCGCTACCCGATCATCACGGTGGCGGACATCTACGCGACACCGCGGGTGGGGGCGCTCATAGATACTGCCCGGCAGTCACTTCCCGACGGCGGCATGCCCGGTCCCGCTGCGGAGCGCACCGTACGGCCCACTGCGTTTAAGTCGCAGGTCTTCCAGGTGCTCATGGGCGTACCACTGCACATCCTGGTCGGGATGCGGTGGTTGACCTACCTCATGGCTGCCAACAGGCTGTTGGCCGATTTCGCTGGGTTCACTGCGGCCCCCGTTGTTTCCTGGTGGTGGATCGGGGCATCCTGGCTGGTCTTCGTCAGTCCGCTCGGCCGAATGGCGATCTCGGTGGTGGCTGCCCGCATCCTGTTGGGCAAGGTTGAGCCAGGAACATATCCCCGATCCGGCAAGACGCACCTGCGGCTTTGGCTGGCTGAGCAAATACAGGACCTCTCCGGTGCCATTGGTCTGGCCAGCGCACCGTTCGTTCCATACTACGCACGGGCCCTCGGCGCGAAGATTGGAAGGGACGTCCATCTGCATTCTTTGCCGCCGGTAACCGGTCTACTGTCCTTGGGAACTGGCGCCAACATTGAGCCGGAGGTGGATCTCTCCGGCTGGTGGGTGGACGGCGATTCTGTCCACATAGGGCAAATCCATGTTGGCGCTGGAGCCGTGGTGGGCTCCCGAAGTACGCTCATGCCCGGTGCCACCATCGGCGCAGGCGCACACGTCGAAGCAGGGTCTGCCGTGCTGGGCAAGGTGAAGGCCGGGCACCTCGTGGCCGGTTCCCCGGCCGGACGCCGCGGAAAAGCAAAACACGACTGGCCTGAGCCCAGCAACCGGCGTTCCCTGATGGACCGGCTCTGGTTCTCCGCCTTCGCTGCTGCGTCGGCATTGCTGGCATTGATCCCTTACATTTCAGCGTTCGCAGGCGCCATGGTGGTCCTTGCTTTCATCCAAGGCCATGACTCCCTGGAGACTGCAGTCCCCCGGATTGCACTTGCACTGCCTCTCGCAGCCCTCGTCTGGTTCTTCGGCAACCTCATCCTCATCCTGGCCGTGGCGCGGCTCCTTGGCTTGGGCTTGAAGGAAGGCTATTACCGGGTCCGAAGCCGCATTGGCTGGCAGGTTTGGGCCACTGAGCGGTTGCTGGACATGGCGAGGGACCTGCTCTTCCCCATCTACGCAAGCCTCTTCACTCCAGTGTGGCTACGCCTGCTGGGGGCCAAAGTGGGCAAGAACGTGGAAGCATCAACTGTGCTGTTGGTGCCCAGGATGACCACCATCGGCGATGGTGCTTTCCTCGCAGACGACACCATGGTGGCGTCCTATGAACTCGGCGGCGGCTGGATGAGGATCGCCCCTGCCAAAATCGGAAAACGCTCATTCCTGGGCAACTCGGGCATGACGGCAGCTGGACGGAATGTGCCCAAGAATTCACTCGTGGCGGTGCTCTCGGCAACGCCTGCAAAAGCGAAGTCGGGGACCTCCTGGCTGGGCAGCCCGCCTGTCAGACTGCGCCGGACCGCCGTCGACGCCGACCAGACCCGGACGTTCCAGCCGCCCCTGAAACTCAAGGTAGCCAGAGCACTGTGGGAGGCATGCCGGCTTGTCCCGGTCATCCTCACGGTCGCCATCGCAGCCAGCGTGATGTTGGCCTTGGATTGGATTGCCCGTGGTTGGGGTTACGGGATAGCGGCCCTGCTGGGCGGTGTTGTGGTTCTGGCAGCCGGTGCCGTGGCCGCGTTCAGTTCCATCATTGCCAAGTGGGTGCTGGTGGGTGCCATCCGGGCCGGCGAACACCCACTGTGGAGTTCGTTCATTTGGCGGAACGAGGTAGTGGACACCTTCATCGAGATGGTGAGCGCACCGTGGTTCGCCCGTTCGGCAGCGGGCACGCCGGCCCTGGTGTGGTGGCTTCGCGGCCTCGGAGCGAAAATTGGGCGGGGAACGTGGTGTGAAAGCTATTGGCTTCCCGAGGCTGACCTCGTGACACTTGGGGAGAACTCCACCGTCAACCGGGGCTGCGTTGTCCAAACACACCTCTTCCACGACAGGGTCATGAGCTTGGATACGGTCACGTTGGGAAATGGTGCGACGATGGGACCACACGGCGTCATCCTCCCTGCGGCCAGCATCGGGAATGGCGGAACTGTCGGGCCCGCGTCGTTGGTCATGCGCGGCGAAACCGTGCCGGCCGGAACATACTGGATGGGAAATCCGGTGAGTCCTTGGGAGGGTCCGGCAGCACGGGCCGCCCGACTCAAGTAGATTGGGGCAGATCATGACGGAACCGATCACCAAACTTGTGACCCCTGCTGACCCCTATACCCTGGACCACGGCAGCACGAGCTACCGTGTGGATCGGTATGAGTTGGATCTCGATGTCAGGCTCGGCAGTAACAAGCTGATCGGAAAAGCGATCCTCCGCTGCACTGCCTTGGAGCCTGCTGCCCAGATAGTCCTGGACCTGGTGGGACTCCGGTCGTCCAAAATCCAGATGGATGGCAGGAAGGTCCAAAGGTTCAGCCAACGGGCCGAACACCTCGTGGTCACCACTGCGTCGCCCTTGAAGGCGGGTCAGCCGTTCGTCCTCGAGATCCGCTATGAGGGCAATCCGCAACCGCGCCGAGGCTTGTGGGGCGAGGTTGGCTGGGAAGAACTGAATGACGGCGTCCTGGTGGCCGGCCAGCCCAACGGCGCAGCGTCATGGTTTCCTTGCAACGATCATCCCCGCAGCAAATCCTCGTTCCGGATCTCGGTGACCACGGATGACAATTACCGGCCGGTGTGCAACGGCCAGCTAGTATCCCGATCACGAAAATCAAGCCGTGAGACCTGGGTCTACGAACATTCCGAGCCCATGGCCACATATCTCGCCACGCTGCAGATCGGCCGTTATGTCATGATCCCGCTCAACCCTTCAGACACCCATCATCGGGTCCCGCAGTTCGCCGCGGTCACTGCGGACATGGCTGGCGACGCCCGCCAAGGGCTTCAACGCCAGCCGGACATGATGAAGACGTTTGAGGACTGCTTCGGCCCCTATCCGTTCAGCGATTACACCTCGGTTGTCACCGAGGATGAGTTGGAAATCCCGTTGGAGGCACAGACCGTCTCCATTTTCGGCCGCAATCACATGCGCGGCACGTGGGAGGCCCAACGACTGATCGCCCATGAGTTGTCTCACCAGTGGTTTGGTAACTCCCTGACTGCCAGCAACTGGAAAGACATCTGGCTCCACGAAGGGTTCGCTTGCTACGCCGAGTGGCTGTGGTCCGAGGAGTCCGAAACCATGCCAGTCGCGGCCCGCGCCTTGGCCGCTTGGAAAAAGCTCGACGCCGGGCCGCAGGACCTGCTGGTTGGCGACCCCGGCCCGGAGCTGATGTTCGATGACCGCGTGTACAAGCGCGGCGCCCTTGCCCTCCACGCGGTCCGCCTGGCAGTCGGGGACGAAGCGTTCTTCGGGCTACTGCAGCATTGGACGGAGCGGAACCGGCATGGATCCATTTCCACGGCGGCATTCATCGATACCACCGACGCTTTCATTCCAGGGTTTGATGCCGCAAGCGTCCTTTGGCCATGGCTCTACGAAGCAGCACTTCCGTCGCTGCCATCGCCTCTCTAGCCCACGGCCAAGGCGGCGACGAAACCTTCCGGCAGATCAATGCCCGCATCGCCGCTGCTGTTCAGGTCCCGCAAGCCCGGACGCTCCAGCACATCCACCTCCGCTGGGTTCCTTCGAAGGCCTTCCCCGGTCATCTTCAGCCAGGCCTCCTTGCGCGCCCAGAGCTGGGCACGCTGCCTGGCCCGCTGATTATCCGGGATGGACGCCAGGAAATGCTTCTCGCCTTCGGTCAAGGCGACATCGTCAAAGCCCACGAACGCTGCTTGATCAGTCGCTTCAAGGTCCACTCCCAGCCGGAGGCCAAGCGTTGGATTCACGACGGCGGCCAGCAGCACCCAGCCCTGCGCTTTGGACGCGCTCAGCGCGAGAGGCGCGGGCACGCCGTCGAGCATGAAGCCCGGGCGGCCGTGGTCCTTTCCTTGACCGCATTGAGGGCAGTGATAATTGGGGTTCAGCCGGTTGGGGCTTACCCCAAGGAGCGAGGCCGCGAAGCGGTGCAGGGCAACCCGGCCGGCGATGAATTCTTCCCGAGCCTTGGTGCTGGCGAACCGCTGTGCGCGTTCCATGGCAGCCGGCCCGAGCTCCTGAACGGCAGAGTCCGGAACGGGGACGTCGGCGAGCTTCTGGAGCTCAAGCACAGGGCTCTGCACTATCGCCGTTCCTTCCGATCAGGACGTGGACCCGTCAGTCAGCGCGGAGACCGCATCCAGCTGCTCCGGCGTGAGCTCGAGGTCCGCTGCCGAGGCGTTGGCGCGGAGTTCGTCGACGGTCTCGGCCCCGACGATCACCGAGGCCACGGCCGGGCGGGAGAGCAGCCACGCCAATGACACCTGCTGCATTCCGAGCCCCCATTCTCTGGCCAGACGGTCGAGCTTGCGGGCAACGGCGATCTCGGACTCCGAATATCCGGGTCCACCATAGCGCTTGTCCCCCGCAATTTCGCGATCCAGAACCTTCAGATTGGCGAGCAGGCCGCCGTGCAGCGGCCCGTAGGGGACGATCGACACCCCGAACCGCACGCAGGCGGCGCTCAGCTCCCGCTCGACGCTGCGGTCCAGGAGGTTGTACATTACCTGCGCAGCCACGGGAGCAGAGACCAGCCGACGGTCATCGGCGATCCACAGGGCCTCGGCCACCTGCCAGGCAGGGTGGTTGGACAGTGCGACGTAGCGCAGCTTTCCTTGGCGGATCAGGTCGTCGTAGACAGCAAGTGTCTGCTCCAGCGGCGTATTCGGATCAGGGAAATGGGCGTAATAGAGGTCAATGCGGTCTGTGCGCAACCGGCGCAGGCTCTGCTCAACCTGCTGGATGATGTACCGGCGTGAGAGACCGGCATCCGGGTCGAAGCGGCGCTCCCCCGACTTCGTGGCCAGCACCACCCCATCCCGATGACCGGCGAGGGCGCGACCAAGGATCTCCTCTGCCGACGCCCGCTCCGAGGCAGGCGGGGCACCAGGCCGGTCGAATGTCGGCGTGGAGCCGTAAACGTCTGCGGTGTCGAAGAAGTTGATGCCGAGGTCCAGGGCCGCTTGGACAACGCCATTAGCTTCGTGTGCGCTCGGTGCTACGCCGAAGGTCGCAGTGCCCACGCAGATGCGCGACACACGCACGCCGGTCGGGCCGAGAACGGAGTACTTCATCCTGAGGATTCCTATCTGCGGGTTCGGTCCGGCTGGGACGTGGAGCGATCGTTCAGGACGTCCCTGACGGCTACGAGCCGCGGCTGAGTTTAAACACTAACCAATTGGTTATATTTCGGCACGCCAGCACCGCCGCGTGGGGAGGCAACTGAAAAAAATCCCCGGAACCATCAGGTTCCGGGGATTTCGCATAGCGAGAGGCCTAGCGCTGGACTGCTCCAAAGCGCTCTGCAGCAACAGCCACGGCGCCAGCGCGGGCCTCCGAGGCCTCGTCGGCAGTGAGTGTGCGGTCGTCGGCACGGAAGCGAAGGCCGAAGGCCAGGGATTTCTTGCCTTCCTCAATCCCGGGTCCAACGTAGACATCGAACAATGCGACGTCTTCGAGGAGTTCGCCCGCACCTTCACGCAATGCTGCAAGGACCTGGTCAGCCGGCACGTCCTGCGGAACAACCAGGGCCACATCCTGGGTGGCCACTGGGAATCCGGAGATGTGCTTGGCAACAATGACGTCGGCAGCAGCTTCAAAGAGCGCCTCCACGTTGACCTCAACCGCCACAGAGCGTGCTGGCATGTCGTGGGCTGCCAGAAGCTTCGGGTGCAGCTCACCGGCGTATCCCACCACGTCGCCTGACCGCAGCGCGAGCTGTGCGGCACGTCCGGGATGGAATGCCTGGTGGCTTCCCTGGCTGACGACAAGTTCAACACCGAGAACATCCGCGATGAGTCGGGCCACATCCAAAGCATCTGCCCAGTCCCAGGGACGCGGCGTGTGCGTCGCCGCCGCAGGCGAATCGTGGCCAGTCAAGACAGCGGCGATGTGCAGCGGCTGGTGCGGGACGCCGTCGTACAGTGCATCCAGTACCTCATCGGAAGGCTTGATGCCCAGCGGCGGAATGGATTCAGTACCGAGCTTCTCGCCGGGCAGGAAGACAGAGCCGGCCTCGTAGAGTGCCAGGTCACGGAAACCGCGGGAGTGGTTGCGGCGCGCAACCTCGATCAGTCCCGGCAGGATGGACGTACGGAGGTAACCGTGTTCCTCGCTTATGGGATTCGCCAGCTTCAACGCCGCACGTTCTTCGCCTTCCGTCGGCACGCCGAAGGTGTCGTTGGCTGCCTTGGCCACGAACGGATAGGACAAGACCTCCGTCAGCCCGGCGTCTGCCAGTGCCTGTACGACGCGGCGCTTCTGCTGCTGGCTGCGGCTCAGGCCACGCCCCGGAGGCGCCACGGGCAGGGTGGCCGGGATGTTGTCATAACCAACCAAGCGGGCAATTTCCTCGGAGAGGTCTTCCTTGGTTTCAAGGTCGTGGCGCCAGCTTGGAGCCGCCACCAGGTAACCGGTGGCAGTCTTTTCCACGGCAGCACCCAGATCCATCAGGGATGTGGTGATCTGCTCTTCCGTGAAGTCGATGCCGATACGGGCGGCAGCGAACTCTGCCGGCAGTTCAATCGTGACGGCGTCAGGGGCCGTTCCGACGTCGGTACCGGTCTCGTCAGCTGTGCCACCAGCGAGTTCAACCAAAAGGTCCACGACGCGCTGGGCGGCGATACTGGCAACGTGCCAGTCAACGCCGCGCTCGAAACGCTTGGAAGCCTCGGACGGGAGCTTGTGCCGACGACGCGAACGGGCAATAGATACTTCATCGAAGTGCGCGGCTTCCACCAGGATGTTCGTGGTGGAATCCGAAACCTCGGTGTGGGCACCGCCCATGACCCCGGCAATGCCGATGGCTCCGGAGTCATCAGTGATCAGCAGGTCTTCGACGTCGAGCGTGCGCTCTTTGTCGTCCAGAGTGGTGATCTTCTCCCCGGCCACGGCACGGCGGACCACGATGTCGCCCGCAAGCTTGTCGAGGTCGTAGCAGTGGTTCGGCTGACCGAGCTCAAGCATGACGTAGTTGGAGATATCAACGGGCAGGGAGATGGAACGGACGCCGGCCAGACGAAGACGGGCGGACATCCAAGGCGGCGTGGGACGGGAAGCGTCCACGCCACGCACTGTGCGTGCCACGAAGCGGTCACAGCCCGGCTTGCCATAGATGGGGGCGTCGTCGTTGAGCTTGACGCCGTAACCGCCTTGGAGGCTGGCCGGAGCGTTGACCTTGGAGGCCGGGTCAACGAAGGATGTTCCGGTGGCGTGTGCGTACTCGCGTGCCACACCACGGATGGAGAAGGCGTAGCCGCGGTCCGGGGTGACGTTGATTTCTGCAGCCTGGTCATAGAGACCAAGGAGTTTCATCGCATCCGTGCCGATTTCCGGATCCAGCCCAATCCGTGAGAGGACCAGGATTCCGTCGTGGTCATCGCCGATACCCAGTTCGCGAACGGAAGCGATCATGCCCGCAGACAGGTGGCCGTAAGTCTTCCGCGCCGAAATCTTGAAGTTTCCGGGCAGCACAGCTCCGGGAAGCGTGACAACAACTTTGTCGCCTTCCACGAAGTTGTGGGCACCACAAATGATGCCCTGCACGCCGGAGGGATCGATTCCCTCGCCAGTCAGCGTCTGTTCCTGCCCTTCAGGGACAACACGGACCTGGCACCAGTTGATGGTCTTGCCATTGGATTGCGGTTCCTTGACCAGGCTCAGCACCTGGCCAACCACAATGGGACCCGTGAGTTCATCCGTGGGACGGTGGACTTCTTCTTCTTCAAAACCGACCTTGACCAGGTCAGCCATAACGTCTTCGGCCGTAGCATCGGCCGGAACCTGCGCAAATTCACGCAGCCAGGAAAGTGGGATACGCACTGTTAGATCTCCATCCCGAAGTGCTCGCTGAAACGTACATCGCCCTCGATCATGTCGCGCATATCGCCGACCTCATTGCGGAACATGAGCGTGCGCTCGATGCCCATGCCGAAGGCAAAACCTGAATAGACGTCCGGGTCGATGCCGGCAGCCCGAAGGACGTTGGGGTTGACCATGCCGCAGCCACCCCATTCAATCCAGCGGGGACCACCCTTGGCACCGGGGTGCCAGATGTCCAGCTCAGCAGAGGGCTCGGTGAACGGGAAGTAGTTCGGGCGCAGGCGAATGGAGGCTTCGTCGCCAAACATCTGGCGGGCGAAGTGCTCCAGCGTTCCACGGAGGTCGGCCATGCTCAGGTTCTTATCGATCGCCAGGCCTTCGAACTGGTGGAAGACAGGCGTGTGCGTTGCATCGAGTTCATCCGTGCGGAACACCTTGCCCGGGCACAGCACGTAGATGGGAACTTCGCGCTCCAGCATGGAACGCACCTGCACAGGTGATGTGTGCGTTCGCATCAGCAGGTGCGCTTCGGGAGGCTCCACGAAGAAGGTGTCCTGCATTTCACGGGCCGGGTGATCCGGTTTGAAGTTCAGGGCGTCAAAGTTGAACCACTCGGACTCAACCTCGGGGCCTTCGGCAATTTCCCAGCCCATGCCGACGAAGATATCCGAAACACGGTCCTGCAGCGTGGACAGTGGATGACGCGCTCCCGCCCGGCGTCGACGCGGAGCTGCCGTGACGTCAACGGTTTCCTCCACCAGGATCCGGGCGTCGTTCTCGGCTTCCAGGACTTCGGTCCGGGCTGCGAGCGCTTGGTTGACCCGGCCGCGCGAGGATCCCATGAGCTTTCCGGCGGCAGCCTTGTGCTCCTTGGCGAGGCCACCGATTTCACGGTTGGCCAGGCTCAGGGGCGACTTCTCTCCGGTGTGGGCGAGGCGGACGGCCTTAAGTTCTTCGAGGGAGGAGGCAGCCGCAATCGCGGCGATCGCATCCTCAACGGCGGCGTTGATGGCGGCTTCATCCAGCGGATTCGGGATGGCAGCGCCTGGCAAAGTGTCAGTCATCTACTGTTCTTAGCTACGAGTCGGGAGCGGCCGGCATGGCTGGCCTGCAAAACGAAAGGGCAGTGCTCACCACGGACGGCAGGCACTACCCTTCAGTCTAGTTGAAGCTCACAGGCGCCATTTAACCCCTGGTTTGTGCGCGCCGCGGGTCTAGCATGGCTTCATGACTCCCGGGCAGCGCTTACGGCAAGTTGCCAACATCCTGAACCTGACCACACCGTTGGGGCTGTTGGTCGCGCGGACGTCCCGATCGCGCATTTCGCGTGGGCCCCGGGGACTGCTGATAGCAGCAGGGTATACGTGGAAGCTTCCACACGCCGGGGCTTTTACGGTGGGGAACGTCGTCCTCTACCGCGCAGCCCACGGCGTGGCAGGACGCAATGAGCTGCTCCTTGCCCACGAGGAACGGCACAGCACTCAGTACGCCTACTGTCTGGGGCTGCCTTTCCTCGTTTTCTACAGTGTCGCCGCCGGCTGGTCCATGCTGCGTACAGGCAATCCGGCGTCGAGGAATTTCTTTGAACGGCAAGCTGGACTCGCAGCGGGCGGCTACATTGACCAGCGAATCGAGATTGACCAGCGAATTGAGGCCGAAGCATGAAGCGCACAATAACCGTCACCGGAACGGCGAGCGCCAAGGCAGTTCCGGACCTGGTGACACTGACTTTGGGCGTCGAGACGCGAAGGGAGACTGCATCCAAGGCATATGACGACGCCGGCAAGGCAGCCGCCGCCGTCGCCGCCAGTTTGCGCGCGGCTGGCGTGGAGGCTGCAGATCTGCACACCAGCGGCTTAAACCTTCGAGCAGACTTGGTGTGGGTGGAGGGGCAGGGACAGAAGGTCGCTGCCTATGTGGCGTCCACCAATGTGCGTGTCGGCATCCGCTCGCAAACGGAAGCGCCTGCCACCATTGCTGCGGCGGTGGCGGCCGGTGGGGACGACATCCGGATCAACGGGATAGAGCAAGGCTTCGCAGATGCCTCTGCGGTCACGAGCCAGGCGCAGGAGGCGGCGTGGCAGGACGCGCTTCAGCGGGCGGAGCAGTACGCGTCCTTGGCGTCTGCCCGGCTGGGCTCGGTGGTTTCCATTTCCCAGCAACCTCTTCCGGGCTCCCCCATTCCGATGGGTGGACTCGTCAGGGCCTCTGCTGCTGAAGCACTTCCGATCGAGGCCGGCGAGTCGTCCGTAGCGGCAAGCGTCACTGTGGAATGGGAACTCTTGAAGCCTTAGGTCCATCCACCGGCGCCTGGACTGCCGTCCGCACCACCACTGCGATGCCAGCAGCCATGGCCTCAAGCGGCATGGACGGTGTCGCGCTCCCCTCGGGTACCTGCTCTGGAAGGTAGGGAAGATGGACAAATCCTCCCCGGATGCCGTCCTTGGTTGCGAGGGCGTGCATCAGCGCATAGAACACGTGGTTGCAGACGTAGGTTCCTGCAGACTGTGAGATCTCACCCTTGATGCCTTCGATCTGCAGGTTCCGTAGGGCGGCTTTGATCGGCAGCGTCGAGAAGTAGGCCACCGGTCCACCAGGAACCACTTCCTCGTCGATAGGCCGCTTGCCCTTGTTATCCGGGATGCGGGCGTCATCACAATTGATGGCTACACGCTCCAGGGAGACCCTTTCCCGTCCTCCAGCCAATCCAGTGCACACCACGACGTCCGGCGTCAGGGTTTCGACGGCGGCCAGCAGGAGGGTTGCCGCTTCACCGAACACGCAGGGCAGCTCTAAAGCTTCCACCTTGTGCCCTTCGGAACGAAGGATGTCACGAGCGCGCAGAACAGCCTGCCAGGAAGGATTGACCTTCTCTTCGCCAAACGGTTCGAAGCCAGTCAGCAGAATCATGGGCCAACCTTAGCAATGTCCGGAATGGCAGTGTCCGGAATCGGCGTTCGAGGTCCTTGACATTCGTTCGAACATACATTCGAATAGAGTCCATGAGATGGGACGCACAAGCACTTTCGCCAACGCGTGGACTGGCGTCCGAAAGCGTTGGCAGTATGGCTCCTGGCCCTGCCCCGGCCATGGACGCACTACTGCCGCTGGCCGGGCTTGTGCGTTCCATCTCAACACCCGAATTCTCCGGAGTCACCTTCCATGAGGTCACCGCAAAGTCAGTGCTCAACAAGGTGCCTTCCGGTTCCAATATGCCTTTCGAGTGGACAGTGAATCCCTACAGGGGCTGCAGCCATGCCTGCGTCTATTGCTTCGCCCGGAAGACGCACACCTATCTGGAGTTCGACGCCGGACGCGACTTCGACTCCCAGGTTGTAGTCAAGATCAACGCGGCAGAGGTCCTTCGGAAGGAACTGGCCAAGCCCTCTTGGGAACGGCACCAGGTTGCCCTCGGAACCAACACAGACCCCTACCAGCGCGCCGAAGGCCGATACGCGCTGATGCCGGGGATCATCCGGGCCCTCGCCGATTCAGGCACACCGTTTTCGATCCTGACCAAGGGCACGTTGCTTGCCCGGGATATTCCCCTGCTCAAGCATGCAGCCGCCCAAGTCCCAGTAGATCTGGGCATCTCACTGGCCATGACCAACGAGGACCTTGCTGAGATTGTTGAGCCCGGCACCCCCTCGCCGAGGGCCCGCCTCAAGCTCATTGCGCGGCTACGTGAGGCAGGTCTGGGTTGCGGAGTCATGGCCATGCCCATCCTGCCTTGGCTCACGGATTCAGACGAAGCCCTTGAATCCTTGTTCTCAGAACTCTCCAAGGCCGGCGCCACGGGCGTCACTGCAGGAGCCCTCTACCTCAAGCCCGGTACACGTGAGTGGTACATGAAGTGGCTCGCCGCCCACCATCCCGAACTTGTAGGACGATACCGTCGCCTGTACGGGCAGGGATCTTATGCGTCAAAAGAGTACCGCTCCTGGTTGTCGGCCAGGATCAATCACTTCAAAGCCAAGCATGGCTTTACTGGAACACAAGGCTTCAGCCACCGTAATGCACGGCCAGCCACCACTGCCGCCTCGGTCACGGACAGTGCCCTTGGGACGCCGTTGCCAGGGCAGGAGCCACTTTTCTAAGCCGCTAGGCCACTACGGTCACGGCGGCTAGGCTGGCGCAGTCACGCGTTCCAGCAATGCCCGGACAATTGGGAAGTCTGCCGGGATCCAGGCAAGGCTAAGAGCTTCTTCCTCATCAACCAGGGATACCCAGCGCAATTCGTCGTGATCCTCCAGGGCACGGGGCGTGCCTTCAGCGAGTTCCGCCAACCACACGCGCATGGCCGCGCGCTCATTGAGGGGCCACCCCGCGGCCTCACCGGACTCCAGCTCCGCACCGAGACGAACTGTAACTCCCAGCTCCTCCGCGAGCTCCCGATGAAGGGCTGCTTCGGCCGACTCGCCCTCCTCTACTTTGCCGCCGGGAAATTCCCACATTCCGGCGAACTGCGGCGGCGCAGTGCGACGCGCTACAAGGAGTCGGGCCGGCGCGTCCAAGGAGTCGACGACGGCGGCGCCCACTACGTTTACCAGTCCAATCACTGAACCAGTCTATGTGCTGGGAATCATGGGGATCGTCACATAGCGACGTCAAGTCACGGTCACGGGACTAAGCTTGTTATCGGATTTTCTCCACCTTTTCCCAGCCCTCAAGGCACCTCACGAAGCAGGCTCATGACTATCACTGTGTCCCCACCGGCCGTCGCCAAAGCAGCAAGGCGCCACCTAGGCTTGGCCATCCTGGCGCTGGCCATGGGAGGGTTCGCCATCGGCACCACCGAGTTCGCCATGATGGGTCTTCTCAAGGAAATTGAGGAAGGACTGGGCATCAGCACTCCCGAGGCTGGCAACCTCATCTCCGCCTATGCCTTGGGCGTTGTCATTGGAGCGCCCATCTTCGCTGCATTCGGAGCCAAACTTCCCAGGAAGCACCTGGCACTGGGGCTGATGCTGTTCCTTTCCATCGCCAACCTGACCTCTTTCATTGCTCCCGACTACGGTTTTATGCTGCTTTCGCGTTTCGCTTCCGGTCTGCCCCACGGCGCGTTCTTCGGTGTGGCTGCTGTCATCGCTGCGGGCTTGGTGGCACCCACCAAACGGGGCTGGGCCATCTCCATGGTCATGGCAGGCCTCACCGTCTCCAACGTCATCGGGGTGCCTCTGGCTACCTGGGTGGGGCAGACCTTCGGCTGGCGGCTGCTCTTCATCATCGTTGGGGCCATTGGCTTGCTTACTGTGTTCATGGTGTGGAAATTCGTCCCCTTCGAAGCAGCGCACCCTGAGGCGAGTATTCGACGCGAACTCGGTGCCCTCAAGCGGCTTCAGGTATGGCTTGCTTTGCTGATCGGCATCATAGGCTTTGGTGGGTTCTTCGCCGTCTACACCTACATCGCGCACACCATGACGGGCGTGGCAGGCATACCAGAAAGCCTCATTCCGGCAGTGGTGGCGTTATACGGGCTGGGGATGGTTGCGGGGAACATGATTGGCGGCCGCATTGCGGATAAGTCCGTTATGGGCACCATCTATTGGGTCATGCCGGGCATCGCCGCAGCATTGGTCGTTTACGCAGTCGCAGCGCACTGGGCTTGGTCCGCATTCATCATGGCCTTCGTCGTTGGCGGCATAGGCTCCATGCTCACGCCAGCGTTGCAGACCCGTCTCCTGGATGCCGCCCCGGGCGCTGCCTCGCTCGCTTCATCGCTGAACCACTCCGCCCTGAACATTGCCAACGCTCTGGGCGCCTTCCTCGGCGGGACCGTGATCGCCTGGGGCTGGGGCTACGTGGCTCCGGCCCTCGTGGGTGCGGTCCTCGCCATCCTGGGTCTGGGAGTTGCCATCATCAGCGGGCTGCTGGAACGCAGGAAGCCGCTGGCTACCTCATAAATCGATAGAGCGTGATCTAACTTCTGGATGCTGCAACAAAAAAGGTGGGCTCCGCTATTTGACCAGTTCAAATAGCGGAGCCCACCTTGGGTTAATGCTGACCTGACTACGCCTGGACGCGCTCAACATCCGGTTCAAGGTAGATGACCCGCGCAATCGGAACGGCCGCCCGGATCCGTTGCTCGGCGTCGTCAATCACCCGGGCAATTGCCTGACCGGTATCGGCGGCACCCATGGTGATCTTGGCAGCAACCAGCAGTTCTTCCGGCCCGAGGTGCATCGTCTTGAGATGGATGATCCTGGTGCCATCCGCCTGCAGTGCCTCGGTGATTCGTGCGACGTCGTCTTTGGTAGCCGACTCACCCAACAGAAGCGATTTGGTCTCGACCGCAAGGATGACAGCAATGGCGACCAGCAGCAGGCCGATCATGGCCGTACCGAAGGCGTCCCAGACGCCATCACCGGTGACGAGGGTCATACTGACGCCGAAGAGCGCGAACGCCAAGCCCAGCAAGGCGCCAAAGTCTTCCAGAAGGATGACCGGCAGCTCGGGCTGCTTGGCGTTGCGGATGAACTTGGCCCACGTCTGCTTGCCACGGATATGGTTCGATTCCACAATGGCGGTTCGGAAGGAGAACGACTCGGCAACGATGGCACCAACCAGGACGGCCAACGGCACCCACCAGAAGTCGCCTTCGATGCCATGCGGGTGCTGGAACTTCTCCCACGCTTCGTACAGGGCAAAGAGGCCACCCACGCTGAACAAGACGATGGAGACGATGAACGCGTAGATGTACCGCTCGCGTCCGTAGCCGAAGGGGTGCTCGGGGCTTGCGGCACGCTGTGCGCGCTTGCCTCCTATCAGGAGAAGGATCTGGTTGCCGGAGTCGGCCACCGAGTGGATGGCCTCGGCGAGCATGGATGATGACAGTGTCAGGACGAATGCAACGAACTTCAGGACAGCGATGGTCAGGTTCGCGGCGAGGGCCGCCACGATCGCTTTGGTACCGCCACTTGCAGCCACGAAAGCTTCACCTCTTCGGTTTTGGGAAAGTATGGATTGTGCCAAGAAGAGTCGTCATCGTCTTATCTTGCAAGAAATACCGTACCGGGCGTCAGGCTATTTCTGCATTCCCGACCCGGGCGCCCTGCTGCGAACGGGCGCTTGCATAGAGGCAAACGGTGGCCGCTGTACCCAGATTCAAGCTCTCGGCTGCACCATAAACAGGCACGGCTACGCGGTGATCCGCGAGTGCCAGCTCAGCATCGGAGAGCCCTTGGGCTTCGTTCCCGAACAACCAGGCTGTGGGTGCCTCAAGGGCATAATCCGAGGCAACGGAGTCATTTCCGAGCCTCCGGGCAGCATTCTCGTCCTGGAGCTGGTCCAGGTTTACTGTCCCATAGCCGTCGGCAGCCAGGACTCCTATCCCCTGTGCCCGGCAGCGCGCGACGAGATCTTCAACATCAGCACCCAGGACCACAGGCAGGTGGAACAACGAACCGGCCGTGGACCGTACCGCCTTGGGGTTGTAGATGTCTACGCTGGAGCCCGTCAGGATCACAGCGTCGGCACCTGCAGCGTCGGCCGCCCGCAACACGGTGCCTGCATTGCCGGGGTCCCGGACCTGGCACATGACCGCAATAAGGCGAGGACCGGCGTCGAGCACTGATTCGAGGCTGACATCCACAAAACTACATACGGCAACGATGCCCTGCGGATTGACGGTGTCCGCCATGGCGGCCAGGACGTCGTCGCTGGCCAGCCGAAGCTGCGTTCCTTCTGCAAGGTCTGCGAGTTCCGGGAGCCGCTCAAGGCATGCCTCGCTCGCAAAGACTTCATGCACGACGGCGGCACCGCCAGCCGCAGTGCGCTCCCGGTGAAGGGTCAAAGCCTCGCGAACCGCCTGTGGACCCTCAGCCAGGAAACGGCCGCGCTTTAAACGGGCCGGGCGCCCGGCAAGCTTGGCGACATCCCTCACCCGATCTGCTCGGGGGTTGGTCATCGGAAAGTCTTGCGGGCGCCCGGTTTGGTTCATATAAAGAACTTTAGTGGCAGTTGCGACTAGTTCTTGATCTGCTGGCGGGCTTCGCCGCCGGCCGGCTCGAAGCCGGCAGCCTTTGCAGCCTCTACCGTGGAGAACCAGTATTCAGCAGCAGTGTTCTCGTACCAAGTGGAACCCGGTACGTGGTACTTCTTGGACTCGGCGTTGCCCTTGATGGCGTGGCCTTCAGGAGCACCTTCGCCCTCAACGGCAGCAATAGCGCCATCGATGGCCGGCTTCTCGGAGACAGAAGCCTTGACAGCCGTTGCGGTAGCAGCAGCCGGAGCAACCTTGGCAGCCTTCGGTGCGGCAACCTCGGCCTTGGCAGCCGGAGCAGACGTGTCGGCCGGGAGGGCAGCCTTGGCAATGTTCACCAGTGCGGCGAATGCGTTGGCGTCCGAAACAGCCAGTTCGGCCAGCATGCGGCGGTCAACCTCAACCTCAGCGGCCTTCAGGCCCTGGATCAGGCGGTTGTAGGTGAGGCCGTTGGCGCGGGATGCAGCGTTGATGCGCTGGATCCAGAGGCGACGGAAGTCGCCCTTCTTCTTGCGGCGGTCGCCGTAGCTGTACACAAACGAGTGCAGCAGCTGCTCTTTGGCCTTGCGGTACAGGCGCGAACGCTGACCGCGGTAACCCTTGGCGCGTTCGAGGATAACCCGGCGCTTCTTGTGGGCGTTTACCGCCCGCTTCACACGTGCCACGTGCGTACTCCTTCAGAAATCTTTATCCCAAGCTGCTACTGCCGGAAATCCGGCCGGCCTGAGAAGGCTTTTGGTGTAGTCGGTCGCTACCGGATGGCAGCAACCAAAGAACTTGGAACTTAGACGCCGAGCATCTTCTTGATGACCTTGGCATCGCCCTTGAAGACGATCTTGTCGCCGGCGAGGCGACGGGTCAGCGTGGAGGACTTGTGCTCCAGGTAGTGGCGGCGGTTGGCCTGCTGACGCTTCAGCTTGCCGGTGCCGGTCAGCTTGAAGCGCTTCTTAGCACCGCTGTGGGTCTTCATCTTCGGCATGGGAACCGATCTCCTTACGTGTCCACGGACAAAGTCCGCAGTTCTTTCGTGCAGCCGGCCTACAAGGGCCGGCGTGCTGGTTGCTTGCCGTTGGAGGCCAGGGCCTCCGCGGCGTTGAACTAGTTGGTCTTGCGAGATGCAGGCTTCGGCGCAGCCTTGGGGGCTGCGGGCCGAGCTGCCGGCTTGGGAGCTGCCGGCTTGGCGACGGGCTTCGGAGCCGAGGGAACTGCAGGCTTCGGGGCAGCAGCCGGAACAGCTGGCCTCGGAGCTTCCGGTGCGGGGGCGGCCTTGGGGGCCGGTGCTTTCTCCGCCGGTGCAGCCTTCACAGCCGGGGCTTTCTCAACCACGGGTGCTTCTTCGACTACCGGAGCCGCTTCAGCTACCGGCGCCTCTTCGACTACCGGAGCTTCCTCAACAACCGGTGCCTCTTCAGCTACGGGTGCTTCCTCAACAACCGGAGCCTCTTCAGCTACGGGCGCTTCCTCAACAACCGGAGCCTCTTCGGCAATGGGTGTTTCAGCCTCGGGAGCCTCCACAGTTTCCTGCGTGGGCTCTTCTTCGGAAGCAAGCAGGCCTGCCGGAAGAAGGTCGCCCAGGGTCTGCGTCAGCGGAGCCTGGTCGCCCGTGGTGTCCACGCGTCCGGAGGCCTTGGCCTCGTTCTGTGCCTTGGCTTCGGCACGCTGGGCTGCACGCCGGGCTTCAGCCTTGGCTTCTGCCTTGTTCTTCAGCGGACCGATCACCATGACCATGTTGCGGCCATCGATGCGTGGGCTGGACTCAACAATGCCAACCTCGGCGACGTCTTCAGCAAACTTCTGAAGCAGGCGGATGCCCATCTCCGGACGCTGCTGTTCGCGGCCACGGAACTGGATCATTGCCTTGACCTTGTCACCAGCGCCGAGGAAGCGAAGTGCATGTCCGCGCTTGGTTTCGTAGTCGTGCTTGTCGATCTTGAGGCGGAAACGGATTTCCTTAAGAACCGTGTTTGTCTGGTTCTTGCGGGCCTCACGCGCCTTCACGGCAGCTTCGTACTTGTACTTGCCGAAGTCCATCAACTTGCAAACAGGAGGCTTAGCCTGCGGGGCAACTTCAACGAGATCGAGATCGGATTCGGCAGCAAGACGCAGGGCGTCCTCGATGCGGACGATTCCTACCTGTTCGCCGGCAGGGCCGACCAGCCGCACCTCGGGGACGCGGATACGCTCATTGATTCTTGGCTCGCTAATGTTAAAGCTCCTGTGGTTGTGGTGAGTTTCACCGGCAAATAGAGAAGGCCTCCAATTGCTGGTGCAATCGAAGGCCTCAAGGATCGGGTGTGCTCCCTTGTAGAGAAGCACGCACTCCGGAGGCTGGGCCTCTGAGCGTCCGACCGGTACCCGGCAACCTCTTGTTCCGTGAAGGAATCCTGTTCCCCGAAGGGAAAACGGCTGACGCGGGTGGGAGAGAACTCCGCTTGCAAACTGAAAATCAATTCTACAGAAATAACCCGCCAAGCGCACATTGCACGGGGCGGGAGCATTTAATGCGAATAACGACTTCCAGTCGGTCTGTGACAAGCTTACCAGTATGAGCACTGAAGACAGCAATTCGCGCAACTCCTACTCCGAGGACACCGCCACAGCCCCCGCCGCCGATGCCGGGGTTTCCCAGCAGATCCGTGACATCGCGGAAGTTGCGGCAGTAGAAGTCATCACCACCGGCGCGGTCCACCTGATGAGCGCCGCCGCTGTGAAGGTCGGCCTTGCCGATGACCCCAACGCGGAGGACCTCAAAGACCTTGACGAGGCCCGCAAGCTCATCACTGCATTGGCTGGCCTCGTAACGGCAGCTGCCCCCGAAATCGGTTCCCAGCATGCCGGGCCTTTGCGTGATGGACTGCGCTCCCTCCAGCTGGCTTTCCGCGAAGCTTCCCTTATCCCTGACGCACCAGGCAAGGGCCCTGGTGAGAAGTTCACCGGACCGGTGAACTAGCCAGGAACTGCTCCAAAGTACATACGACGGCGGCCCCGACCACATGTGGTCGGGGCCGCCGTCGTCGTTAATGCCGCCGTCATCGTACTGCAGCGGGATCACTGAGGATTTGCGGTCGTTGGAGCTACACCCGGGCCCGGCGCCGCTTGGACATCAGGGCGAAGCCCGCGATGCAAAGTACGACTCCTGCAGTTCCGACGGAGGCAAAACCTCCGGACGGGCCCACAGTGTCAATAAATATCCCGGCAAGGGGCGCGCCGAAGGCAATGCCAGCCGTTAGCGCGGATCCGTACCACCCCATGGCCTCGCCGCGGCGTTCCTCATCCACGAGGTCCGCCACCTTCTCCGACGACGCCGACAACACCGGAGCGCAAAGAAGGCCCGGGAGAATCGAGAACAGTGCAAGCGTCCAGGTGTCGTGTGCGAAACCCATCGGGATGGTGAGCGCGGCCATGCCCAACAACAGCAGCATGGGAGAGACCGAACGGTTCATGGCTCCGTAAATGAGTCCACCCACAACCGATGCCGCACACCAGAAGAAGAAGACGATGCCGATCTCGTTCTGGTGACCGCCGCGCTCCAACAGGCCAACGATGCTGACGTCGGAGCCGCTAAGTACCATCCCCGATCCCGCAGCTACGGCGAAAAGGGCCGCAACGGAAACTGTAAACCAGGTGAAATTGCGGGCCACGCGATTCCGAAGGCCGGCTGTGCGGGACACGGCTGCAGGCGCCATTTCAGACGCCGCCTCCTGCACGTGACCTGGTGCGGAGGCCACCATGGCCGCCTCGGCAGCGGCAAGGTCGGCGGCGGCCCGTGCCGCAGATTCCTCCGGCGTGCAGTTGGGATCGCTGCGGGTGGGAGGATTGAACCAGATCAAAAACAGGCCAGCCACGGAAACAGAGATTCCCACCGCGGTGAGTCCCACTGCCGAGAAGCCGCTCGTGGCGACGATCGCACCAACAGCCGGGCCGATCATGAACACGAGCTCAGTGGCGATGGAATCGAGCGCAAACGCCGAGCGTCGCTGGTCCCCGTCCACCATGACACCCAGCGATTGACGGACCACGCTGAAGATCGGCAACGTGAACAAGCCCCCCACGAAGACCAAGGGAAGCAACCAGGCGTACGGGACGTGCGGAACAATGGACCAAATCACTGTTTCCGAGATGACGGATGGGATCAGGGCCTTCCGCAGGCCCACCATGTCCACGCGCCGACCACGCCAAGGCGCCCCCAAGGCAATGCCAATGGTCATGACGGCGGCAGCGGCGCCCGCGGCGGCATAACCCTCCCCCAGCGTCAGGACAATGTGCAACGTCAGGAGCACGCCAGCCGCCGAATGTGGGATGCGGGCGATCATGCCCACCAGCAGGAGGCGCCGGACAGGGCGGATAGACAGCATCTCTTTGTAGAGAGCGAAGTTCACGGACTAATTCCTCTTGTTCCCCCGGGGCAGTCCCCGGTGGACGGGTACTGCCGCTAGTGCAGCCCAGGCTCCTGCGCCGCACGTTGCAGTTTTACTTCGATGGAGTCGACGCCCTCGGCAAACGATTCCAGCTTCGCCCACGCCTCATTCAGGTCAGCCACCAGCGACTGGACGGATGCGGCGTCGAGTCCGTCCTCAAGGAACAGCACTATCCGCAGTTCCGGGCCAGCGCCTCCGCCAGGGACCGTCCGGCCATCCGCCGTCAGGCAGGCTACGCCACCACCGGTCTGTGTTTTGAGTCGGCGAACCGCCGGAAACGCCTCGGCCTGTGAAGCGAGAGCAGACTCCAGTTGATCATCAAGGTAAGACGGCGTCCAGTCCCGCTGCTGCGCCAACGCCCACATGGCTGGCCGCCGAACCACGAACGTGAACGCGGAACCGGGGTCCAGTACCAGCAATTGTGCGCCTTCGGAAACGGCCGAAAGGGCAGCCCTTGCCGCATAAACAGCTACCGGTCGGGCATCCGCATGCCAGGCTTCAAGAGCAGCGGCCGTCGTGAACACCGGCATGGCCTTCCGACCATCAGGGGCCTTGAGTGTGACTAATGCCATATCGGCCTGCTTGTCCGCGTGCAGCCCATCAACACCTTCGGCTTCCTCGGCGAGCTGGGCTATCACGGGAACGAAGACCCGGGCGGTAGCGAGTGAAGCTACAACCTCCGCCTCACTGCCCGTCCCATTCAGCAGTGCAGCAACGGCAGCGAGGTAGCCTGAGTCCGCCGAACCGTCGTCGTCCTCAAAATTGTGGATCCTGGCATCGTCACCACTAAGGCTACGGCCTTCCCAGGGCTGCCCCGCAGAGTCAGCTGCTCCCCCGGCACCGGCCAAGGCAGCAGCAATGTGGCCTGGAAGTTCGCGTCGTGAATCGGACATCAACGACGACCGGCTACGTCCAACGCTTCGGGCAGGGTGAAAGCACCTGCATAAAGGGCTTTGCCAACAATCGCGCCCTCAACGCCCAGGGGCACGAGTTCACGAAGCACGCGAAGATCCTCAAGGCTGGAGATACCACCTGAAGCCACCACGGGCTTACCCGTTTTCTCCACCATTTGGCGCAGCAAGTCAACATTTGGACCTTGCAGGGTTCCGTCTTTGGTGACGTCGGTGACCACGTAGCGTGCGCAGCCGGCGTCCTCCAAGCGGGCAAGAACTTCCCAGAGGTCGCCGCCTTCTTTGGTCCAGCCGCGACCGGCCAGGGTGGTACCACGGACATCGAGGCCGACGGCGATCTTGTCACCGAATCGGTCGATGGCGCGCCGTGTCCACTCAGGGTTCTCCAATGCTGCTGTACCGAGGTTAACCCGCTCCACGCCCAATTCCAGGGCGCGTTCCAGCGACTCGTCATCCCGCAGGCCGCCGGACAACTCAACCTTGACGTTGAGCTGGGACACGACCTCGCTAATGAGGTCCGCGTTGTTGCCACGGCCAAAAGCGGCGTCGAGGTCCACCATGTGCACCCACTCAGCACCGGCGTTCTGCCAGTTCAGGGCAGCTTCCAGAGGCGTGCCGTAACTGGTTTCCGTGCCTGCCTCGCCTTGCAGCAGGCGGACTGCCTGGCCATCAACGATGTCGACGGCGGGGAGGAGTTCCAGAACGGACTGGGCTGAGGTGGTCATGTGTGTCCTAGGAGTTGATGGGGACGCGGGGCGTTCAGTTGCCTGGCAGCGTCAGGAGATAGGCGGCCAGCAGGGACATCCCCGCCAGCACGTAGAAAGAGACGGAAACCCACAGTGGCTTCTTCTGCTGGTGGAAAGAGATACCTCCACCCACCAGCACGCCGGCAAGGCCCATGAGCACTACCGACCACATTTAGGCTGCACCACGATCGTCCGCTGCCGGAGTATGTGCCACCGTGGATCCAGGCTTGCGAAGGCCGTCCACCCAGTTGCGCAGGAGGCGCGCCCCGGCGTCTCCGGATTTCTCGGGGTGGAACTGGGTTGCGCACAGGGGGCCGTTTTCGACAGCGGCGATAAAGCGTGCACCGTGCTCGGACCAGGTCACCAGAGGTGGGGCCATCCGAGGCTGGACGACGTCGAAGTTCCACTCCTGCACGCCGTATGAGTGCACAAAGTAGAAGCGTTCCTGCTCAACGCCCGCGAAAAGCTTTGATCCTTCAGGGACGTCCACCGTGTTCCAACCCATGTGGGGAACCACAGGGGCGGGAAGGAGTTCAACCTTGCCCGGCCATTCGGCCATGCCCTCGGACTCGGTGCCGTGCTCGACTCCGGCTTCGAAGAGCACCTGCAGCCCAACGCAGATTGCCAGGACAGGCCGCCCACCTGCGACGCGGCGGCCGATCATGCGGATGGCATCGACGGCCTTGAGTTCCTTCATTACCGTTTCAAAGGCGCCGACGCCGGGGACCAGCAGCCCGTCGGCATTCAGCACATCCTCAGGCTTGGAGCTGAGAACCACTTCGGCGCCCGCACGCTCAAGGGCGCGAACAGCTGAACGGACGTTGCCCGAACCGTAGTCCAGCACGGTAACCGTGGGCTTACCTTCAGGGGACTCCGGCTTGAGGTTAGCCGAAGCGTCAGTAACCGCACCGTCCTTCAGGATTTGCCCGCTCATAGCGCCCCCTTGGTGGATGGAATGCCCTCGACACGGGGATCCGACTCCACTGCCGAGCGAAGAGCCCGCGCGAAGGCTTTGAACTGGGCCTCGACGATGTGGTGCGGATCGCGGCCTGCAAGGACGTTCATGTGCAGGCAGATACCGGCGTGCAACGTGATGGCTTCAAAGACGTGACGGGTCAGCGAACCCGTGAAGTGGCCACCGATGAGGTGGTACTCCTGCCCCGCGGGTTCTCCTCCGTGCACCAGATATGGGCGCCCCGAAACATCCACGACAGCGTGCGCCAAGGCTTCGTCCAATGGAACCGTAGCTTCGCCAAAGCGGCGGATTCCGGCTTTGTTGCCCAAGGCAGTACGCAAGACCTCACCAAAAGTAATGGCCACATCCTCCACGGTGTGGTGGGCATCGATGTGGGTGTCACCCGTGGCCTTGACGGTCATGTCGATCAGGGAGTGCTTGCACAACGCCGTCAGCATGTGGTCATAGAAGGGAACCGTGGTGCTGATGTCCGAGACACCGGTGCCATCCAGGTTGATCTCTACCAGGACGGAGGATTCGCTGGTGGTGCGCTCCATGCGCGCGGTGCGGTCAGCGGACGGCGTGGCGCCGGTTTCGCTCATTGGGACGTCCTTATACACGAAGAATGGGGTGGGTCTATTGACAAGTTTAGTTGGGCTGGGACGCAGGGCTGTCCAGAAGGGCTTCCAAGGCCTCAAGGAAGGCCGTTGTTTCCTTTTCTGTTCCTGCAGTCACCCGCAGGTGTCCGGGAATGCCGACGTCGCGGATCAGGACGCCAGCATCCAGCAAGCCCTGCCAGATCGCATGTGGGTTCGAAAGGCCACCGAAGAACACGTAGTTCGAGTCCGAGGCCGCCGGCTTGAGTCCCATTCGGAGGAGCTCGGTCACAATCCGGTCCCGTTGGACCTTGATGTCCTCGACGTCAGCCATGAGGGCTTCGCGGTGGTTCAGGGCGGCAAGGGCCGTGGCTTGCGTGACGGCTGAGAGGTGGTAAGGCAGCCGGACGAGCCTGATGGCGTCAGTAACCTCAGGTGCGGCAGCCATGTAGCCCAGACGCGCACCTGCCAGGGCAAAGGCCTTGCTCATGGTGCGCGAGACGATCAAACGCTCCCGCCCGGGAAGCAGCGTCAGCGCGCTGGGCGTGTTGTCGTGCGCGAACTCGTGGTAGGCCTCATCCACGATGACGATAGCTTGGCTGGCATCGCCGGCTTCGTACACAGCTTCGACGACGTCCAGCCCCAAGCCCGTTCCCGTGGGGTTGTTCGGAGAGCACAGGAACACGATGTTCGCGCCAGTCTCCTTCACTTGGGCAGCAGCGGAAGCCGCATCCAGGCCATAGTCATCAGCTCGCACTCCACGGACGTACTCAGTGTCCGTGCCACTGGCAAGCAGCGGGTACATGGAATACGTGGGAGGGAAGCCCAATGCCTTGCGCCCCGGACCTCCGAAGGCCTGCAGAATCTGCTGCAGGACCTCGTTGGAGCCGTTGGCCGCCCAGATGTTATCCGCGGAAAGCCCGTGACCGAGGTAATCGGCGAGGGATTCACGAAGTTCGGTGAACTCGCGGTCAGGGTATCGGTTCAGACCCGTGGCCGCAGCCGCAACGGCCTCGGTAATGGCCGCTTGCACATCGGCCGGCACGCCATGGGTGTTCTCGTTGACGTTGAGCAAAATGGGGACATCAAGCTGCGGCGCGCCATAGGGGCTCAGTCCACGCAGGTTGGTCCGGAGGGGAAGTCGGTCAAGTCGCTCAAGCTGGTCACTCACCAAGACAGTTTAAGGTGCCGGTGCGACTGCAGAGTAACTGTGACGCCAGGGACGGTGACCCATAGCCCCCTGGCCACTCAATTCGCGGGAACGAACAGTTGCTGGCCGGGTTGGATGCGTCCTCCGCGGAGATCGTTCAACTGGATGATTTCTGCGATGACATCACGCGGGTCCCTCTCCGGCGCGGCCGCACCGGCGATGCCCCACAGTGACTGCCCGGGCTGGACAGTAACCGTGACGGCCACCGGCGGCTGCAGTTGGGACTGGGAATCCGAAGCCTTGGCCGGAGAGTTGATGAAGCCGGCAAGGCTCAGCAGCGCGGCAAGCAGCAGCATGGCGGGGATGCCGAAGAACACGATCCTGCCGCGCCGGGTAAGCCGGAGACGCGTAGGCGCCGGGGTGTTGCGGAATTCGTGGAACGTAGAGATTGCGGACATGAGCTGAGCCCTTCTGAGCGATTGCCTGCATCGGATGCCCTTTGCCGGCTGCCAATTCCTTGTGTTCGTTGGACCCGCCCCGGATATTCGAACACTTTCTTCGAACATCCGAGCCAGGTTCAACTTTTATAGAACACATATTCGAACCTTGCTATGACATTTTTAGCACTTATCAACGAACGGTGTCGAGACTCGCTAGAACGAATGTTTGATAAACGCCTGTGCCTGGCCTAGGTTTGAGTGAAGAAACAGGCACTGTTTCAGTGGAACAGGAGGGTCTGACATTTTTTCAGATCCAACATCCCCGGGCACACTTCAGACCGTGACCGGGCGGAACAGAAGGGCATTGGCGAACATGGCAGCGAAAGCCACCGGCGGCGGGGCACCCCTGCGGAGCCAGCAGCCTCAAAAGAGTCCCAAAAGCCTGACTGTCCGGCAGAAGAAAATCCTGGAAACCATCCAGCGGTCCGTCAATGACAACGGCTATCCGCCCAGCATGCGCGAAATTGGTGACACCGTTGGTCTGGCGAGCCTGTCCAGCGTCACCCATCAGCTCTCCCAGTTGGAGAAGCTCGGCTACCTGCGCAGAGATCCCAAGCGCCCCCGCGCCATGGAAGTCCTCATGCCTTTGACCCTTGACGGCGGGACAATTCCCGGAGTCGAAGCAGCTACCACACTGCGTAGCGCAGGTGGACTCGCCGTGACGGAGTTGGCCAGTGCCAGCGACACCGCCATGGTGCCCCTGGTGGGACGCATCGCGGCCGGTGGCCCCATCCTCGCAGACCAGACTATTGAGGACGTCCTGCCCCTGCCCCGGCAACTGGTGGGCCACGGCGAACTGTTCATGCTGAAGGTCGCTGGTGACTCAATGATCGATGCCGCAATTTGTGACGGTGACTGGGTAGTTGTCCGGCGCCAGAATGACGCCATCAACGGTGACATCGTGGCAGCACTCCTGGATGACGAAGCCACGGTAAAAACCTTCCGCCAGCGGGACGGCCACACATGGCTGCTCCCCCAGAACACGCAGTACGAACCGATCCTGGGAGACCAGGCCACCATTATGGGCAAGGTCGTCTCGGTCCTGCGCTCCCTTTAGGGCGTTTGCCTACGTTTTCTTTGCGCCCAAGCGTTCCAGGACGCCGCGCACAACATTGCGATCCGTCGTTGCCCAGAAGGGTGGCAAAGCTGCGCGCAGGAACGCGCCGTACCGTTCCGTGGAAAGCCGTGAGTCCAGCACGGCGACCACGCCTTTGTCGCCAGTGGAGCGAATGAGGCGTCCTGCCCCCTGCGCCAGACGAATTGCCGCGTGCGTAGCTGACACCGCCATGAACCCGTTGCCCCCGGACTGCGCAACAGCTCGCGAGCGTGCGGTCATCAGCGGGTCGTCCGGCCTCGGGAACGGAATGCGGTCAATCACCACAAGGCGGCATGAATCGCCAGGGACGTCGACGCCCTGCCACAAGGACATCGTGCCAAAGAGGCAGGTGTCCGGTTCGTCGGCAAACTGCTTCACGAGCGCTGCCATAGTGGATTCGCCTTGGCAGAGGATGTCCACATCCAGACGTGGACGCATCGCCTCTGCGGCTTCCTCGGCCGCCCGACGTGAGGAGAAGAGGCACAGGGCTCCCCCACCGGAAGCACGGATGAGGTCTTCGAGCTCATCCAGTGCCTCGGGAGAAGTGCCCCTGCCGGGCTTGGGCAGGTGCTTGGCCACGTAAAGGACACCCTGCTTCGGATAATCAAAAGGCGATCCGACGTCCAACCCGGTCCAGCTCGGTGCACCCTCTCCAATCAGCCCCAGGCCACCGGCGGCAGGCTCAAAGGCGGATCCAATAGCGAGCGTGGCAGAAGTAAGCACCACTGTGTGCCCTGCGAAAAGGCCTTCCCGCAGCCGGCCGGCAACGCTAAGCGGAGCGATGTTGATCAGTGCGGGCGCGGTCTCATCCGGCGGGGAGTACCCCTGCTGGGGATCGAAGGTGCTGTTCCTGGAGAACCACACCACTTCACGGTTCTCCTTGGCTGCGAGCATCCGCTCGCACAGTTCCAGAATGAGCATGAGCCGTGAGCGCGCAAGCTGCCGGCCGCCGTCGACCGCGTTTGAAGAGTCAGTCTTCGAGTCAGACAACGCAGCGCGTGTGGCATCACGCAGTTGGTCGAGGCAGTCCAGTTGTTCGTCGTTGAGCCCGTTGGGCAGCAGTCCGTTGGGGACTCCGGCAATGGCCATGTCCAGTCGGTCGGCTGCCGCGTTCAGGGCGTCTACGGTAATGGCGGTGTGCTTACGCGCGCTCGAAGCCGCAGCATGCACCATTGCTACGGACAGCTGGCCCGTGACGGCCCCCGTGACCCTGTCCTGCAGCTCATGAGCTTCATCAACCACAACGACGTCGTACTCGGGCAGTACAGCAAGCCCTTCGAAGGCACTGACGGCAAGCATGGCATGGTTGGTGACCACGACGTCCGCCTCGGCCGCCCGGGCCCGTGCCTGCTCGCTGAAGCATTCCTCAGCGAGTGGGCATTTTTGCGCTCCCAGGCACTCCATGGACGTCACGGAGACTTGCCTCCAGGCGCGATCGGTAACGCCTGGCATCAGTTCATCGCGGTCGCCCGTGGCCGTCTTTTCGGCCCATTCACGGAGCCGGATGACTTCCTTGCCCAATTGCGACGACGGGCCGCCAACCGCCGCTGCGAAATGCGGCACGCTGGTGTCCTCACCCAGGGAAAAAAGTTGGCCCTCGGATGGCTCTTCGCTGGGGAAGCCGCCCTCCAGCTTTTGCAGGCAAACATAATTTGCCCGGCCCTTGACGAGTGCCACGTTCACAGGACGCTCGAGGGCCGGGCTTATGGTCTCCAACAGCCGGGGCAGGTCCCTGCCCACAATCTGTGTTTGCAGGGCCAAGGTAGCGGTGGACACAAGCGTCGGTTTGTCGCTGTCCATGGAATGGGCGATCAACGGAATCAGGTAAGCCAAGGACTTACCCGTTCCCGTTCCGGCCTGGACCAGCAGATGTTCACCGGACTCGATGGCCCGGGTGACTTGCCTTGCCATCTCGTGCTGGCCTGAACGGCTTTGACCGCCCATCCCGTCAACAGCTTTGTCCAACAGCTCGAGGGTGAACTTCTCCCCCACTGACTCGACGACGTCCGCCGCCACCTTCTCAACCATTGCTGACGAATGACTCCAGCTCGGCGGCCAATCCTTCACGAACCATGGCCACCACGCGGGTTCCGTTTTCCTCGTGCTCGAGGCTCAGGATTTCCGAATCGGAGTTGTGCAGCTTGTTGACCATGTCACCACGGTCATACGGGATGAGGACCTCGAGGCGGACTCCCGGCCGGGGAATCGACCGGCTGATCTCTTCCAGGAGTTCAGGTATGCCCTGGCCCGTGCGGGTGGAAACCACGGCGTGCCGCGGCTCCTTCTGCTTCAGGCGTTCCACGACGAAGGGATCCGCTACGTCGACCTTGTTCAGGACGATGATTTCCGGAACCTTGCGGGCGTCGACCTCGGTGAAGACAGCACGCACTGCCGCGATTTGCCCTTCCGGGTCCGGGTGGGAGGCGTCCACGACATGCAGGATCAGGTCTGCGTCCGCTACTTCTTCCAGTGTGGAGCGGAAGGCTTCCACCAGCTGCGTAGGCAGCGAGCGGACGAATCCAACGGTGTCAGCCAGCGTGTAGCCGATGCCATCCGGAGTCTGTGCCTTCCTGACGGTCGGGTCCAGGGTGGCGAACAGGGCGTTTTCCACCAGCACCCCAGCATCGGTCAGCCGGTTCAGGAGCGAAGACTTTCCAGCGTTGGTATAGCCGGCGATTGCGACCGAGGGTACGGCATTACGACGGCGGTTGGCCCGCTTGGTCTCGCGCGCCGGCTTCATCGCGGCGATCTCCCGACGCAGCTTGGCCATGCGCGTCCGGATCCTGCGGCGATCGAGCTCGATCTTTGTTTCGCCTGGACCACGCGAACCCATACCGGCACCGGCTCCACCCACTTGGCCACCGGCTTGGCGGGACATGGAGTCACCCCAACCACGAAGCCTGGGAAGCAGGTACTCCAGCTGTGCGAGTTCAACCTGTGCCTTACCTTCGCGACTCTTGGCATGCTGCGCGAAGATATCCAGGATCAGCGTGGTCCTGTCCACCACCTTGACCTTGACGATGTCCTCAAGTCCGCGTCGCTGCGAGGGGGAAAGCTCGGTGTCGACCACCACGGTATCGGCGCCAGTGGCGGCCACGATGTCCTTGAGTTCCTGGGCCTTGCCCGATCCGAGGAACGTGCCGGGGTCCGGCTTTGTGCGCCGCTGAACCAGGCCGTCTAGGACCTCGGATCCTGCTGTCTCTGCCAATGCTGCGAGTTCGCGAAGCGAATTCTCGGCGTCAGCCAAAGTGCCTTCTGTCCACAGGCCAGCCAGGACAACGCGCTCCAGGCGCAGCTGCCGGTACTCAACCTCTGTGACGTCTTCGAGTTCGGTGGAAAGGCCCGCGGTGCGGCGGAGCGCACGTCGGTCCGCCAGGTCTTCCTGGTCGCCGTCGTAAATGCTGTGTTCGTGGTCAAGCGTGGAGATCGCTTGTGCCCTGCCGAAAACACCTTTGGCATCATTGTCATCGGATGCCTGTGCGGGTACATCCTTGGAAAGAATCCGGTCAATGACGGCCTGGATTTGTTCAGGACTCATGTCCTGGGCGTCGGAATCGGATCCGGAGTGCTTCTGGGTGGTCATGGTCTCCTTAGACTGTTCGGCATATCCAGAATAGTGCTGTTTTGCGTCCAATGGGACGGTATTCGCGGTGGGCTGACGAGCTTCGGCCATATAGGGCCTCCTGTGCTGCTTGGATCGAGCGGGTTGGTCCGCGGGAGGTCCTGTCCTGCAGGAGAATTCATCGCCAAACCCATAAACCAAGAGCTAACAGCAGATGGCAGGGCCACTGCTTTCGCGACAGCTGGGGTGGGACATGTTCTACTGAGCAACCGCGATCAACCAACAACGGGCGATTGCGGAGTCTGCCGGACGGAACCTGCGGGCGGAATGGCCATGAGCTGGGCTGATACGCCAAGCGGGCCTGCATCGCGGGCAGGTGCCTTGCCGACGTGAAAGGGTCGGCTCGGGCTGATTACTCAAAGATCAAGAACATGCATTCCACATTAGCAGCACTGTCAAACTGTCCCGGCCCGAGGGCAGTTTCCCAAGCCGCCGATAGCCAACTAATCTGGCAAATTATGGAGTCTGCACACTATTTCAGCGCCCAACCGGCCGGTCCGTTCACCCGCAAGCCCCTCACTGTGGAACTGGCTGGAGCTACCCGTCATGTGCAGACGTCGTCGGGCATCTTCAGCCCCGACGGTGTGGACAAGGGCACCAAGGTACTTTTGGCCGAGGTTCCACCGCCTTCGCCCCGGGGCAACCTGCTGGATATTGGGTGCGGTTGGGGTCCTGTTGCCCTCACGATGGGGCTCATGGCGCCCCTGGCACAGGTCTACGCCGTGGATGTCAACGAGCGCTGCATCGCGTTGACCAACGAGAACGCGGCTGCCCTGGGCTTGAACAACGTGAAGGCCAGCCTCCCGGATGAGGTAGACCCCGGCGTCGAATTCGACACGATCTGGTCCAACCCGCCGATCCGCATCGGCAAGGACGAACTACACTCGCTGCTCCTGACGTGGCTGCCCCGGCTGGCACCTGGCGGCAACGCGTGGATGGTGGTTCAGAAGAACCTGGGCTCGGACTCCCTCCAACGCTGGCTGGCCAACGAACTGGACAAGTCCTTCACGGTTTCCCGCGAGAGCACCTCCAAGTCCTTCAGGATCCTTCGCGTCAGGAAAGCGTCCCACTAGCCACAATGACTGCGGGGCCGCTGAGCTCAACGTGTTCCCGGCCATCCTCACCCGGGAAGAACTTCACGTCCACCACGCCACCGGGAACGTTGACGTGCCAAGAGTTGGGGGCGCTGCTGCCAGCCCAATGACGGATCGCGACGGCGGCGGCACAAGCCCCGGTGCCACACGATTGGGTTTCGCCCACTCCACGCTCGTGCACGCGCATGGTGATGGTTCCCACGCCGTCGTGAACCAGCGGCTCTGCGGGTACTACAAACTCGACATTGGTGCCGTTGGCAGGCTTGGGATCCACGGCCGGCGCTGTGAATAATTTCGTAGCGGAGAGTTCGCTGAGCTCGGCAAGCGCAACCACAGTGTGCGGGTTGCCCATGCTGACGGAGAGGCCGGGCCTGGCCACTTCCAGGCCGTCTGCGCTGACCAAGGCATCCATGGCTTTGCTTTGTGCTTCTGCAGGAAAAATGAATTCCCACGGGCCCATATCCACGGCATAGCCGTCGGCCGTGCGCACAATCTTCTTAATCCCGCCACGTGTTCCGATGGTCAAGGACTGACCCGGACCAAGCTCTATCAGGCCTTCGGCAATCAGGAAATGCACGAAGACGCGGACGCCGTTGCCGCACATCTCCGACAACGAGCCATCGCCGTTACGGTAGTCCATGAACCATTCCGCAGAGGCGTCCTGCTCGAGCAGGACGCGGCCTTCGGGCAGATACCGCGAAGGAACAGCACGGATAAGACCGTCGCCACCTATCCCCCGATGCCTGTCGCACAGCTGTGCTACTTGCTCGGGAGAGATCTCGTGGACATCACCGGGATCAGCAATCAGGACGAAATCATTGCCCGTTCCATGGCCCTTGGAAAACGCCAAGCCGGAAAGGCTGGCAGTGGGCACGGGGGCGCCGGCAGCGGCGGACTGCTGGGCGGGAACTGCGGCGGTTTGATCCATGGGACTAGGCTACCCGCCGGGCAGGTTCGGCCAGAAATTGCTGTAGTGAGCGCCAGCCCGGCTAGGCCAGCGCGACTGCTTTGGACACGAGCTCCGAATCCTGCCAATCGAGCCAAGCGATCCGCGGATCGGCCCGAAACCACGTCAATTGTCGCCGGGCGAACTGCCTCGTGGCCACAATGGTTTCTTCAGCTGCCTCCGGGACACTGACTTCGGAGTCGAGCACCCTGAGGAACTGTGCATATCCCAATGCACGCGAGGCTGTCTTGCCGCGTCGCAGGCCAGCCGCATCAAGCCGTTCCACTTCCTGCAGCAACCCCGCATCCACCATCCGGTGTACGCGGATCGCCAGCCGCTCCCGCAGGACCTCGCGGTCCACAGCCAGGCCAATCTGCAGGGCCGGCTGGAAGTACTCGCGTTGTGGCATGAACGAGCTGAACGGGCGTCCCGTCATTCCGTAAACCTCAAGGGCCCTGATCACCCGCCGGGCATCCCCCAGACGGCCTGCCGAGACGGGATCCACCTTTTCAAGCCGGGCCCGCAACGGCGCCAGACCGAAGGTTTCCCATTCGTCCTCAAGCCGTTTTCGCAAGTCGGGGTCCGTGCCGGGGAACTCCAGTACATCCAGGGCGGCCCGCACGTAGAGGCCAGAGCCGCCCACCATGATGGCCCGCTTGCCCCGGGCGTGGATGTCATTGATGGCGGCGCGGCATTCCGCTTGGAAGTCCGCCACGCTGGCCTCCTCCGTGACGTCCTTTGTGTCCAGCAGATGATGTGGCACGCCCTTGCGTTCGTCCAAAGTGATCTTGGCCGTACCGATGTCCATGCCGCGATAGAACTGCAGGGCGTCAGCGTTGATGACCTCGCCATTGAGTGCAAGGGCCAGCTCGACGGCCAGGTCCGATTTACCGGACCCGGTTGGCCCGACGACGGCAATCACCGGCGGCGCGGCATGGGAGAGGGCCATTCGATCTCGAATAATCGACGTCAGGCGCCGCGAACAGGCAGCGACGGCATGCCCAAGGACACACCCTTCTTGCCCGAGGCCGCACTAGCACTGGGAACACCGCAGGAATCTGCCTGCGAGCGATCCCAGGCGTCACCCGCCCTCGACCGGCGCAACGTGTAATCGTCCAGGCTTGCAGGATCGGCAACCAGGTGGAATGCCGCGGCTTCGGTAATGGTCACGGTGACAAAGTCCCCGGGGCGAGGGGTTTGCGCACCGTCAGGTACTGAGAAATGAACGAGTCGCTGATCCTTGGAACGGCCAGACAACCGGTGCGTTTCCTCTGCTTTGCGGCCGGACTGCGCTGTCACCAGCACTTCCACACGGCGACCCAGTTGCTTGGCGTTCTCCTCCGCCGCGATACGGTCCTGCAGGGCGGTCAGACGTTCAAAGCGCTCCTGGACCACTGCTTTGGGAAGTTGCTCCGGGAGCTCGGCGGCCGGCGTACCAGGCCGTTTGGAGTACTGGAAGGTGAAGGCTGTGGCGAACCGCGATTTCTCCACGACGTCAAGCGTCGCTTGGAAATCCTCCTCGGTTTCACCCGGGAAGCCAACAATGATGTCCGTAGTGATGGCCGCGTTGGGGATCCGCTCACGAACCTTGTCCAGGATGCCCAGGAACTTACTGGACCGGTACGAGCGCCGCATGTCCTTGAGGACCTTGTCCGAGCCCGATTGAAGGGGCATGTGCAGCTGCGGCATCACATTGGGTGTCTCGGCCATGGCATCAATGACGTCGTCAGTAAATGCGGCTGGGTGCGGACTGGTGAAGCGCACGCGCTCAAGGCCTTCAATTTCCCCACAGGCCCGAAGGAGCTTGGAGAAGGCCTGGCGGTCACCGAACTCAACCCCGTAGGAATTCACGTTCTGGCCCAGCAACGTGACTTCCACGGCGCCGTCGTCCACCAAGGCCTGAATTTCCGCCAGGATTTCGCCGGGACGGCGGTCCTTCTCCTTGCCACGAAGGGAGGGCACGATGCAGAACGTGCACGTGTTGTTGCAACCTACTGAAATCGAAACCCAGCCGGAATAGACGGAGTCGCGCTTGGTGGGAAGGGTGGAGGGGAAGACGTCCAGCGATTCCAGGATTTCGAGTTGGGCCTCGTTGTTGTGCCGCGCCCGCTTCAGTAGTGCCGGAAGTGCGCCTACGTTGTGGGTGCCAAAGACAGCGTCAACCCAAGGAGCCTTCTTGACGATGGTTTCCCGGTCCTTCTGGGCGAGGCAGCCACCAACAGCGATCTGCATGCCAGGGTGGGCTGCTTTGACCTGCCGAAGCTGGCCAAGGTTTCCATAGAGCTTGTTGTCGGCATTTTCCCGAACGGCGCACGTGTTGAACACCACAATGTCCGCAACCTCACCGTCCGCGGGCACGTAGCCGGCGTCCTCAAGGAGGCCGGCCATACGTTCGGAATCGTGGACGTTCATCTGGCAGCCGAAAGTCCGGACCTGATACGTCCTCGGTTCAAACGGGTCAGGCTCAAACGGGGCAGAGGCATCCGTCACTTGGGCACCAGCACTGGTTGCCAATGCTAGGGCCGAAGGCGTGGATTCTGCTGAGGGGGAAGGAATGGTCAAACTCACTACTCAAGGGTACCGGCTTGGGCAAGTACCTCGCCGACGATCCGGAAGGCCATTGAAGGCGCATAGCCCTTCCGTGCCAGCATGGACGCCAGCCTGCGGGTGTACTTGTCACGTTCTGCGCGATCCGAGAGATCCATGCCGGGCCTCAGTTTGCGCTCCACAAGCTCGCGGGCGGCGATTTCCTCATCTTCATCGCTGAGCTGTGAGAGTGCTTCCTCGGCATCATCGAGATCGATGCCCTTCTCCGTCAGCTCACGACGAATGGCACCCTTGGCCAGCTTCCTGCTTTGGGAACGGCTGCGCACCCACATTCTGGCAAACTCAGCATCATCAATGAGCTGGACTTCCTCGAAACGGTCCAGCACGGCCTCTGCAACCTCTTGGGGAACATTACGTTCCGCCAGCTTGCGGGACAGCTGCAGCCGACTCCGTGGCGCCATCGTCAATTGCCGCAGGACGATGGCGCGGGCCACGGATTCGGGATCAGGCTCAGGATCGCCGGATACGGAGGACTCCGGGTCCGGCCCGCTCCTAGCCGTCAACGGCCTTCAGCTTCGGGGAATCTGCCTCCGGCTTGACACCCACGCCAAGCTTTTCCTTGATGAGGCGCTCAAGTTCCTGGGCCAGCTCCGGGTTATCACGCAGGAAGCGCCGTGAATTCTCCATACCCTGGCCCAGCTGATCGCCGTCGTACGTGAACCACGAGCCGGACTTCTTGATGATGCCGTGCTCGACGCCCATGTCAATGATGCCTCCCTCGCGGGAGATGCCCTGGCCGTAGATGATGTCGAATTCAGCGATCTTGAAGGGCGGGGCCATCTTGTTCTTGACGATCTTGGCCTTGGTCCGGTTACCGACGGAATCGGCACCTTCCTTCAGCGTCTGAATGCGGCGGACATCGATGCGGACTGAGGCGTAGAATTTCAGGGCCTTACCACCGGTGGTGGTTTCGGGCGATCCAAAGAAGACGCCGATCTTCTCACGCAACTGGTTGATGAAGATTGCGGTGGTCTTGGTCTGGCTCAAGCGGCCGGTAATCTTTCGCAGGGCCTGGCTCATGAGCCGAGCCTGGAGGCCGACGTGGGAATCGCCCATCTCGCCCTCGATTTCAGCACGCGGAACCAAAGCAGCCACGGAGTCAATGACGATGACGTCCAGGGAACCGGAGCCCACCAGCATGTCCATGATTTCCAGGGCCTGCTCACCTGTGTCCGGCTGCGACACGAGCAAGGCATCCGTGTCCACGCCCAGCTTGGCTGCGTAGTCAGGATCCAGGGCGTGCTCGGCGTCGATGAAGGCCGCTATGCCACCGTTACGTTGCGCATTGGCTACAGCGTGCAGGGCCACTGTGGTCTTACCAGAGGATTCCGGGCCGTAGATCTCCACGACGCGGCCTCGGGGCAAGCCACCAATGCCAAGGGCGACGTCCAGTGCAATGGATCCGGTTGGAATAACTTCGATCGGTGCGCGGGTGTCATCACCCAAGCGCATGATGGAGCCTTTGCCGAACTGCTTGTCGATCTGGGCAAGCGCTGCTTCGAGCGCCTTCTCACGATCCGGGGTTGCCGCCATGGTTCACACCTCTGATGCTTTCTCGCTGTGGAGTGGCCTGAATGGCCGCTTTCCTGTCATGTCAGACGCTATTACGGCTCCCTGACATTTTTTGAAGCCGACGTGGGCTATGTGGATAACCACGCCCTCCGATTGCCCGTGGAATGCGTCCTTCAGGAACAATTTTCCTCTCACAGGAGCATATCCCCATCCGAACAGATATTCGAACAATGCATGCGGGCGTGTCACCACCATGGAGCCTGGAAGTCCCTCGGCAAACGTGGCTGGACTTCAGTTCGCCGCAGGCTTGATATCCCGGCCGAGCCTGCGCTCCGGCGGTACATCCTGGACTTCGCACATTGCCAGCCAGACGTCCCGGGGCTGGTAGCCGGCAGCCAGTGCCTCCACGGCGGTCCGCCCTCCCACGCCGGCCAGCACCAGGGAATTGGCCAGGACGCGGGAATAGCCTGCCCCAAATTCATCGTCCATTAAACGCCAGAAGTCACTTGCCCTCACGGATAGAGTCTCTCACGACGCCGGACTCTAGAATGGTTGCCATGAGCAATCCTCTCCAGAGCACGCCCCCCGAGGCCGTGCCAGGTGACACCACAGACGACGCCCTTCAGCAGGTGGAACACCAGCTGAGCCTGCTCTGGCGCCGTGCCCGTTCAATCTCGCATCAGTTATCCCGCCAGGTCCACCCCGACATGGAGCCTGCCGCGTACGGCCTGCTGACGATCATTCGCCGCGAAGGCCCCATCCGCCTGACGGACCTTGCCTCGTGCATCGGAGTGGGCAAGCCTTCAGTGAGCCGCCAGATCGCATTTCTGGAAAGTATTGGCCTGGTCTACAAGGAGGCAGATCCGCAGGACGGACGGGCTCAGTCCATCCGCCTGACGGAAAAAGGCGAGGAGAAGATGCATCAAGTCCAGGACGCCCGCCGGCAGGTGTTCCGTGAGCGACTCGGTGAGTGGCCGCTGGAAGACGTCCAAACCTTGGCCGACTACATGGGCCGGCTCAACGCCGTCTATGGCGAAAGCATCATCAAGGACACCACCCTGAAGGACACCGAGTCCGGGGAGACTGCCAATCCCACGGAGGACTGACAGCAGCACCAATGCGAAAGGTCCCCAGCCAGAGGCTGGGGACCTTTCGTGATAATTCCTGGTCTGACCGTTACCGGGCTCCGGAGAGCATCCCCTGCGGGAAGTCGTCGGTAAGGTCAAGATCGCGACCGTAGCGCTGGGAGAATTCCTGCGGAACGGTGTCCGGAACAGCTACGCCCTCCGCAACGGCCACGCGGTCGCTGACTTCGCGGAGCATGCTGGACAACGGAACGTCCAGGGCGGTGCAGATAGAGGACAGGAGCTCGGAAGAAGCCTCCTTTTGGCCGCGTTCAACCTCACTCAGGTATCCGAGTGAGACGCGGGCGCTGTGCGAGACCTCGCGGAGGGTTCGGCCCTGACGCTGGCGGACATCGCGCAATACATCACCGATTTCGTGGCGTAGTACAACCATCTTGCGCTCCTTCTGTTCGCTCTGTGCCTGCTTAGCCAAGCCCACATCCTTCCAGCGGACAACGCCGTTTACGGATACGGGCTGCTTTACCATCTGTATCGCCTTGCTCCCTCGTTCATCCGGTTCGCTGGCTGGCGGACCGGTATGGTTTTTTACATCCTAGGCGCCCCGGCTGTTCCGAAGCGACACAATGACACAACTATTGGCAATGAGTTTTTGTTCCCGGCTACTTTACGAACGGTAACCAACCCCTTCCAGTGCATCAATCAGATGCGCCAGCGCAGCTTCGCAGGCCTTTTCCCTGATACTTTGCCTGTCCCCCGAAAAGCTGAATTCAAACGAACCAGTGCCAGTACTGGTGGCGACCCCAACGAAGACTGTTCCCACGGCTTTGCCGTCGTGGGCCTCCGGACCGGCCACACCAGTAGTGGATATTCCGACGTCGGCCGTACAGGCGCGCCTGGCACCTTCGGCCATGGCCGCCGCTACTCCGCCATCCACTGAACCAACGGCAGAAATCAGCTCCGTCGAAACACCGAGGATTGAGGCCTTCACGGAGTTCTGATAAGCAATCACGCCGCCCTGCAACATTCCGGACGCACCGGGTGTGTTGGCCAGGCTGGCCGCCACCATTCCTGCTGTCAACGACTCGGCGGTGGCAACGGTAAGGCTCTTTCCCAATGCCAAGGCAACTGCCGCCGTCGCTAGTTCCGAGGCTTTGGCGGCGTCCACGGGGTTGCTCATGCGCGGCGGCCCGCAGCCCGAAGGCGGAGCGCCTGGACGACGTACTCCGCTCCGGTCCATAGCGTGATGGCAAGGGCGGCCATCATGACCCAGAAGGCCACAATGACCAGCCACGGCGCGATGGCCTCAAGCGGCAGGATGTACAGGAAGATGGCCACTGTCTGGATGACGGTCTTGAGCTTTCCGCCGCGGGAAGCCGGCATAACGCCGTATCGGATCACAAAGAACCTCAGTGCCGTGATGCCCCACTCGCGGACCAGGATGAGGATAGTCACCCACCAGGGCAGTTCCCCGAGGATGGACAAGAGCACCAGCGCTGAGCCGATCAGCAGTTTGTCGGCAATGGGGTCCGCAATCTTGCCGAAGTTGGTGATGAGGCCACGGGCACGGGCGATATCGCCGTCGAGCTTGTCCGTGTAGATCGCTACGGCGAAGGCCACAACGGCAGCCCACCGCCAAATACCTTGATGGTTATCATCCGCCACCAGGAACCAGACGAAAAATGGAACCAGGACGATACGGAGCATCGTGAGGATATTGGGAAGGTTCCAGACATCGGAGCTGGTGGAAGCGGCGTTGTCACCCTCGGCTGTAGTCACCCCTCTAGGCTACCGTCCGGTGAGCGACCAGGCGTCCTCGCCGCCCTCGTCCTCATCATCGGGGACGTCGGCGCCGTCGAAATATTCAACAGCTTGGGTCCGGTTGTCGAGCTCCGCTGCCACCAGGTCCTCGGCGTAGCCGCCGACGGCGATATTGGAGTTCGCGTTATCGCTCAGTGCCGCAGTGTGGGCGTCAGGCGCAGCCGGCGATTCCTGTCCCTTCATGGCAGCAAGCACGGCAGCGAGGTCATCCGGCTTAACCAGGACATCCCGGGCTTTGGAGCCTTCGGAGGGACCCACGACGCCGCGGGACTCCAGGAGGTCCATGAGGCGTCCGGCCTTGGCGAAGCCGACACGAAGCTTGCGCTGCAACATGGAGGTGGAACCGAACTGCGTGGTGACCACCAATTCGGTGGCCTGCAGCAGCACCTCGAGGTCGTCTCCGATGTCGTCGTCGATCTGTTTCTTGGGGGCCTCAGCAGCGACGTCGTCCCGGTACACAGCCTGCAACTGGCCCTTGACATGTTCAACAACCTTGTGGATTTCGGATTCCGTCACCCAGGCACCCTGCACACGCATGGCCTTGGAAGCGCCCATCGGCAGGAAGAGCGCATCGCCCTGGCCAATGAGTTTTTCGGCGCCAGGCTGGTCCAGCACCACGCGGGAGTCCGTGACGGACGAGGTGGCGAACGCCATGCGGGAGGGCACGTTGGCTTTGATGAGGCCCGTGACGACGTCCACGGATGGCCGCTGCGTAGCCAACACCAGGTGGATGCCGGCGGCACGTGCCAGCTGGGTGATGCGGACGATCGAGTCTTCGACGTCGCGTGGCGCCACCATCATGAGGTCCGCTAGCTCGTCCACAATGACCAACAAGTACGGGTAGGGCTTGATGACTCGCTTGGAGTCAACGGGCGGCGTGACCTTGCCTGCCCTGACCGCCTTGTTGAAGTCGTCGATGTGCTTGTACCCGTAGTTGGCGAGATCGTCATAACGGGCGTCCATCTCCCGAACCACCCACTGCAGGGCTTCGGCCGCCTTCTTGGGATTGGTGATGATGGGCGTAATCAAGTGTGGAACGCCTTCATACGCAGTCAGTTCCACGCGCTTGGGGTCCACCATGACCATGCGGACTTCGTCAGGCGTAGCGCGCATCAGGATCGAGGTGATCATGGAGTTCACAAAGCTTGATTTACCAGCACCTGTAGCACCGGCCACCAGGAGGTGGGGCATCTTGGCCAGGTTGGCGACGACATAACCGCCCTCGACGTCCTTGCCGACGCCCATGACCATCGGGTGGTCGGTGCGGCGTGCATTCTGGCTCCGCAGCACATCGCCAAGGGATACCGTTTCGCGGTCCGTGTTGGGAATCTCGATACCGATTGCGGACTTGCCGGGAATGGGGCTCAGGATGCGCACATCGCTGGATGCCACCGCGTAGGAGATGTTCTTGGACAGCGCCGTTACGCGCTCCACCTTGGTGCCGGGAGAGAGTTCGATTTCGTAGCGTGTCACCGTTGGGCCTCGGCTGAAGCCAGTCACTGCGGCATCGACGTTGAACTGCGTCAGCGTGTCCGTCAAGGCGGCCACGACGGCGTCATTCGCTTCGGTGCGCTCCTTCGGAATGGAGCCTGGTGTCAGGAAGTCCGAGGCAGGCAGGGTGTACGTGACGTCCCCGGCCAGTGACAGTTGCTCTGTACGCTGCGGAATTGGCGTGGGCGGCGGAGGGGGCGTTGCTGGCCGGGCCGGAACCTGCGCCGCTGTGGGTGCCGTCATTTCCGGGGTGAGGACGGGAATGGCCTCTGTGGGGTTGTCGATGCCTGGAGCAGCACCCAAGCCCTGGGCAGCCTTGATCTTACCCACTGCTATCTCGGCTTGGGTGGGGCGGCGTACGCCCGGCGGAACGCGCGGGGCAGACGTTTGGGGAGTTTCGTCGTCGTCGACTATTGCATGCTCAAAAGCTTCGTCACCGACGTAGCCTTCCAAACCGGCGTCGGTATCCTCATCCTTGCCGAAGAAGCGCATCCGCTTCTTCTTCTTGGGCTTTGCAACCGCCCCGTTTTCATAGAGGTAGCTGCGATCATGGGCATCCTTGCCGGACTCGGCATCCATGAGGTCCACGCCCATGAGGTGCTCGTAGGCGGAGCGGATCCTGGAGGGGATCGCCCCGAAGGGCGTGGCCGTAACGATCAGCACCGACACGAAGGCCAACAGGCTGTAGAGGATCACCGGGACGGCGGCATGAATTACAGCAAGTGGCGACGCTGCAAGGAAGCCCAGCATTCCGCCGGCCCTGCGCAGCCCATCGAAGCCATCGGCCACGGTGGGCTGGCCGCCGATGATGTGGGCCAAGCCGGAACCGGCAAAAGTCATGATCATGAAGCCGATGCCAACGCGGTTGTTGCCGCGGCCATCCTGCGGTTTGCGGAAGAGGCGGAAAGCGCAGATGAAAAGCATGAAAGGCAAAACAAGCGACATCCAGCCGAAAGTGCCGTTGACCACGCTGTAGACGGCGTCAGGCAGCCATCCGGTCAGGCCCCACCAAGCGAAGGTGGCAATGCCGATTCCCAGCACGAGGTTGAACAGGGCTGCACCGTCGCGGCGATCGGCGGGATCGAGATCGCTGACGTCGTATCCGATCCGGCGGACTCCTGCGCCAACTACGTGCCCAATGCCCTGCCAGACGCCCGCCAGCATGCGCACGGGCAGCGGCGCATGGGGCTCGACGGCGGCCGGCTGCTTGGTGCGGGCACTGCTGCCTCGACCGTTCCTGGGCGTGGCTGCGGTGCTTTTGGATGCAGCTGCGCCCCGGCCTGTGCCGCCGGATTTACTACTGGAGCTGCCTCGTGGCGTGGAGGAAGTACGGGTCGCCATGCTTGCCACGCTACCCCAAGGGGGCCCGAAATCCGCGGATTTCAGACCCCCTGGGATGCATGTTGCCGGTGGACTACGCCTCCAGGACCACCGGAATGATCATGGGACGGCGACGAAGCTTCCGGTTCACCCATGTTCCGATGATCCTGCGCACTACCTGCTGCAGCTGGTGGTTGGTGTGGTCTGCGTGGTTGAGCACAGCTTCTTCCAACGCGGCGTTGATCTTGGGAATGATTTCGTCGAAGACGGCGTCATCCTCCGCCACTCCGCGCGCATGGATTTCCGGTCCGGAGACGATCTTGCCGGTGGTCCGGTTAATAACCGTGATGATGGAGATGAAGCCTTCGTCGCCGAGGATACGCCGGTCCTTCAGATCCGCATCGGTGATTTCACCCACGCTGGAACCGTCCACATAAACAAAGCCGACCTCTACTTGGCCAACGATGTTGGCCTTGTGGTCCTTCAGGTCAATAACGGTGCCATTATCGCTAAGGATGATCCCGTCGGAGGGCACCCCGGATTCTTCGGCGATATTTCCATTGGCAATCAAGTGACGCGTTTCACCGTGGACAGGCATCGCATTGAGGGGCTCAAGGATGTTGTAGCAGTACAGCAATTCGCCGGCAGCTGCGTGTCCGGACACGTGAACCTTGGCCGTTCCCTTGTGAATCACATCGGCACCGAGCTTCAGCAAGCCGTTGATGATGCGGAAGACTGCGTTCTCGTTGCCTGGGATGAGGCTGGAGGCCAGGATTACGGTGTCGCCCTGGCCGACAACCACTCGGTGGTCGCCGTTGGCCATGCGAGATAGTGCCGCCATGGGCTCGCCCTGGGAGCCGGTGGACATGAGGACCACCCGGTCATCGGGGAGGTTGTCAATGTTCTTGATGTCCACCAGGATCCCGTTGGGAACGTCAAGGTAGCCCAGTTTGGCCGCGATGGCCATGTTCCGAACCATGGAACGGCCCACGAAGGCAACGTTGCGGCCGTGCTTGGCTGCGGCGTCGAGAACCTGCTGGACGCGATGAACGTGGGAAGAGAAAGAAGCCACGATGATGCGCTTCTTCGCCTGCCCGAACAATCGATCAAGCGTGGGGCCGATTTCCTTCTCGGCGGTAGTGAACCCGGGAACGTCGGCGTTAGTGGAGTCTGCCATGAAGAGGTCCACTCCTTCTTCGCCCAGGCGGGCGAAGTGACGGAGGTCGGTGATACGGCCGTCCAAGGGCAGTTGGTCCATCTTGAAGTCGCCCGTATGCAGGACAGTGCCGCCCTCGGTGCGGATGAAGACTGCCAAGGCGTCCGGGATCGAGTGGTTCACTGCGATGAATTCGCATTCGAACGGCCCGAACTGCTCCACCTGGCCCTCGGTAACGGTCAGCGTGTACGGCTTGATCCGATGTTCCTGGAGCTTCGCCTCCACCAGGGCCAGCGTCAACTGGGAGCCGATCAGGGGGATGTCCGCTTTGAGGCGCAGCAGATAGGGAACAGCACCGATGTGGTCTTCGTGGCCGTGCGTGAGCACCACACCAACAACATCCTGCAGCCGGTCCTCGATGTAAGAGAAGTCGGGAAGGATCAAATCAACGCCGGGCTGCGTTTCCTCGGGAAAAAGTACGCCGCAGTCAACGATCAGCAACTTGCCGTCGATTTCGAAGACCGCCATGTTGCGGCCTATCTCCCCCAGTCCACCCAGCGGAACAATCCGCAGTGTGCCTTGCGGCAGTTTCGGCGGAGTAACCAGTCCAGGAAGGGCTGTTTGGGTCATATTGTGCTTCTTTCCGGCGGAACCGTCCTAGACGTTGAAGTCCATTCCGGCTTCCGCCAAATCCCCGCGGATGGTTTGGATCTCGGCCTCGTCCGGCTCCACGAGGGGCAAACGGACAACCGAGTTGGGCAGGACTCCCTGCCACTTGAGAATCTGCTTGGCGGCTACAGCGCCTTGGACCCGCGTCATGGTTGCACGCACCACGGGTTCCAGTTCAAAGTTGATGGCCCGCGCCTTGGCGAGGTCATTGGCATTGACAGCGTCAATGAGTTCGCGGAAACGTCGGGTGGCCACGTGCGTGGTTACGCCCACGAGGCCTACCGCGCCGAGCGCCATCCACTGCAGTGTGAGGCCGTCGTCGCCGGAGTAAAAGACCAAATCAGTCTCGGCCATGACGCGGGTGGCTGCGGCGAAGTCCGCCTTCGCGTCCTTCACGGCCACGATGTTCGGGTGCTTCGCAAGCCCAATCATGGTCTCGGGAGCGATGGCAATGGAAGAGCGTCCGGGGATGTCGTAGAGCATGACCGGCAGGTCCGTAGAGGACGCAATCGTCTCAAAGTGGGCCCGAACGCCGGCCTGGCTGGGCTTGTTGTAGTAAGGAGTGACGATCAGAAGGCCGTCGATGCCAATCTGTGCCGCACGCTGGGACAGGTGCACCGAGTGCGCGGTGTCGTTGGTGCCGGTTCCGGCAATGATGGCAGCTTTGCCCCCCACGGCTTCCTTGACCGCACGGAACATGCCGAGGTTTTCTTCGTCAGTAAGGGTTGAGGTCTCTCCAGTGGTACCGGTGACCACGAGTCCGTCGCAACCGTCCTGGACCAGCTTCTCCGCCAATGCTGCAGCTTGGTCGTAGTCGACCTTGCCATCCTCGGTGAACGGGGTGACCATGGCGGTCAACAGGGTACCAAGTGCGGGAATGTGGGCGCGGGAGTCAGACATAAGAAAAACGTTACCTTGTCACGGCCATGTTCCGGGAATGGGTTCCGCGTGATGGTCGTCATCGGCACTGCTGACTATGCGGGCTTGGGCGTCTTCAGCGTCCCCTCCGAACTCGCCGTCCCCTCCGAGCAATACTGCGCCACCGCTTTTTCCTTCAGCTGTTCCGCCCACGCAACCAAGCGCTGGGAAGCGCGGACGTAGTCGAAGAGTTCCCTTGGTGTGAGGGCTTCAAGGTCTGTTTCAGCCAGGCGACGTGCAAGCTCAGCACCCGGCGGCTGCTCGATCAGGACCGTGCCCTCGCTGCGCCACTGGACGTCCTCTGGCGGCTCGCCTGCCACGAGTTGCCTGAAGAGGAAGTCGACCACACCCGGACTCATCGCCTTCATGGGTCCGTGGAGGCCTTGCCGAGGATTTTGAGGCCGAGGATTTGGAGGCAGAGGACTTGGAGCATCGTTCATGCAGCCATGTTATTAGAACATATATTCGAAGACAAGGCCCTTGAGCCGGAGCCGCCCGCAATTCCGCTATGAGCCACCTGCCCCGAAGATGCTTACAGCCCGCTTCACAGCGGGGCCATAGTCGCTTGTGAGACGATCGCAGCATGACTTCGCAAGAGACGGCGCCAGCCCGGAAGGTGCCCAGGGGACGCAAAGTCTCCACCCGCCTTACGGGCATTGATGCCGCCCGCGGCCTGGCCCTGCTGGGAATGATGGCCACGCATCTGATGCCGACCTTCGGCCCCTCCCCCCAGTGGGAACCCACCTGGGTGGGACTGGTTTTCTCGGGCAGGTCCGCTGCGCTGTTCGCAGTCCTCGCCGGAATCGGGTTGGCACTCACCACCGGGAAACAGGAGCCGCGCCAAGGCATGGACCTCTGGGCGGCCAGAAGCGGTGTTGCAATGCGCGCCTTGGTGATTGCCGTCGTCGGGCTGACTCTTGGGGGTCTGGACGTCAACATCGCAATCATCCTGGTGCACTATGCCGTCCTGTTCCTGTGCATCCTGCCGTTTCTGGGATTGCGACTGAAAGCGCTCTTCTTGTGGGCGCTCGGCTGGGTCCTGGTGTCACCCCTGATCGCCTACGTCGTCCGCCCCTGGCTTCTCGACGCCACCCCTCCCCTGCAGTTGGGCCACAATCCAAACAGCGAGGACCTGGAGACGCCGGGACGCCTTGTCGCGGACCTGTTCTTCACTGGCTACTACCCCGTGTTCCAGTGGATCGCTTATTTGCTGATCGGACTGGCGATCGGACGCTTGGCGCTCACGACGGCGAACGTCCAGTTGCTGCTCTTCACCTGCGGATTCGCCGTGGCCGCTTTGGCGAAAATCGCAGGAACCCTGGCCATGGAGGTATGGGGCGGTCGCGCCGCCCTCGAAGCACTTCCCGGAACACGCGGATACCCGCTCGAGAGCATGCTCCAGGTGAATCTGACCGGATTGCAGCAGGTGGATTCCTGGTGGTGGCTGGCAAGCGCGGCACCACATGCCGGCACCACCCTGGACCTGCTTCATACCGGCGGGGTAGCGGCCGCCGTCGTCGGGTTCTTCCTGATGCTCGGCACGCTGGCCGAACGCATCAAGGTCAACTTCCTCATACTCCTCAGCGGTCCGGGTGCCATGACCCTCACGTTGTATTCACTCCACGTGTGGGTGGTCTCCGGTTTCCACAACAAGCCACTGCCAGTGGGGTGGACCGACGAAGGAATGTATTGGACACAGGCGCTGGCCGCCGTAAGCATCGGCGTGTGCTTTGCCCTCTTACGACGCCGGGGACCTCTGGAGTGGCTGGCCCACCAGGCCTCGCGTTTGGGCAGTTACCGCCCGGCTGCCGTGGGCTGAGAACGGAACAGTTTCACGGCGTCGCGCATTGAAGCGCGGGCACGTTTGCGATCTCCGGAGGCATCGTAGGCACAGCTCAACCGGAACCAGGAACGCCAATCCCCCGGCGCTGCCTCGGCCTCCTCACGGTACTTTTCGAACTCGGCGTCCGCGGCAGCACGGACAATGCGGCCACCGGGCGTGCGCGGCAGGGTATCCACAGGCAGTCCGCCCTCGGCCTCCAAAACCTTGGCCATCTGTTCGGTTCTCGCGCCAAACAACAGCTCACGAATGAGCGCCCAAGCGCCAATCATGGGCAAAACAAGGTAAGCAGCGCCGATGCCCTTTGCCACCAGATTGGGATCACCAAGCAACAGGATGGACCGCTGGAGGGAAACCACCAGATACAGCACCAACAGTAAGGTGATGGCACCAACCCAGATTTTGGTGCGGTTCTTCTTCACAGACTCCCAAAGAGTTCCCATGGTCCTAGAGCCCCAGGTCCAGGTAGCCATCCAGGCCCACGGTCAAGCCTGGGTGGTCCGCAACTTTGCGAAGCCCGAGCAGGACACCAGGCATGAACGAGGCACGGTCGAAGGAATCATGGCGCAACGTCAGCTGTTCACCAGGCCCGCCGAAGAGCACCTCCTGGTGCGCCACCAGCCCGCGGAGCCGCACGCTGTGGACGCGTACACCCTCCACGTCGCAGCCCCGGGCGCCGTCCAGGGACGTTTCCGTAGCGTCAGGACTTGCTGGCACACCGGCTTCCTGCCTGGCCTGGGCAATCAGCTGTGCCGTACGCACGGCGGTACCTGAAGGAGCGTCTACCTTGTTCGGGTGATGCAGTTCAATGATCTCCACGGACTCGAAGTACTGCGAAGCCTTCGCCGCAAATGCCGACGCCAGCACAGAACCCAAAGCAAAATTCGGGGCGATCAGAACGCCTGTTTCCGGCTTCTGTTCCAAGAGGGTTCGCAACGATCCAAGACGTTGTCCATCCCAACCCGTGGTCCCAACCACTGCATGAATGCCATGCTCAACCGCGAAGCGCACGTTGGCCTCGGTAGTGTCAGGAACAGTCAGGTCCACAACGTACTTGGCACCTGTGTCGAGCAGTGTCTGCAGGGAATCGCCGCGACCGAGAGCCGCTACCAGCTTCATATCGTCGGCTGCTTCAACAGCCTTCACGGCTTCAATTCCCATGCGCCCGTAGGCGCCCAGCACTGCAACAGCAAGTTGTTCGGTCATGCCTTTAACCCTACCGCCGGGCCGGGGTACGGCAGGAACCGTGACTCCGCGCTTACTCTCCTGGGCCGTTCCCGCTTACTCCCCGGCCCCGACCCATTCCACCGTGCCGTCGCTGAAGAACTGTTCCTTCCAAATGGGCACCTGAGCTTTGACCCGGTCCACGAGTTCGGCACAAACGGCAAACGCCTGGCCCCGGTGGGCGGCCGCAACGGCACACACCAGCGCGGGATCACCGATCTCCAGCATCCCAATCCTGTGCGCGGCCCAAATCCTGACCGGTTGTTCTGCTTCGCCGGAGTGCTCCGCGACCAGCTGCGCGACGACGTCGGACATGATCCGGTGCGCTGTGGGATGGGCGCTGTAGCTCAGGCGGTCCACGGGCTTACCGGAATCGTGGTTGCGCACCACGCCGCTGAAGCTGACTACTGCCCCGGCGGTGTCAGACTCCACCGCGGCAATTGCCTGGTCAACGGAGATAGGCTCGGCGCTCAGGACCGCGCTAACAACTTCAAAGTCTGTTTCAGTGCCCATGGCTTCCTTCCAATTGATCGCAAAGGTGCCCGATCACCGGATCCAGGACAGTCAATCCATCCATGACGCCCTTCGGGGAGCCGGGCAAGTTAATGATGAATGTCTTTCCCGCTGCTCCTGCGTGCCCACGGCTCAGCATTGCCATGGGCGTCTTTGCAGTGCCCGCCCGCCGAATGCCTTCCATAATGCCCGGAATCTCGCGATCCAGCAGCGGCAACGTCACTTCCGGCGTCTGGTCGTCCGGGCTCAGGCCTGTTCCACCACTGGTGATGACGACAGCGGGCTGCTGCGTCAGGAGCGCCCTCAAAGCCGCGCCAACGGGCTCACCATCCGGCACCACCATGGTGGGGAAGGCATCAAAGCCATGCTCCTTGAGCCAGTCCATGATGACGGGGCCGGTTTCGTCGGCGTAGATTCCCGCTGCCGCACGGGTGGAGGCGATAACGACGCCGGCCTTCCGCGGCCCGTGGGCGTTGGGTTCGCACGCACTCATGCTTGGGCTCCTTCAGGGGCGGATTGCGGGGCGGATTCCGGGGCTGCGCTGCCCCGGCCCCAGTCATCGTGTTTCCAATCCCCACTTTTGCCACCGCTTTTTGCCAGCACCTGGATATCTGTCAGGACTGCGTGCTTGTCCACGGCTTTGATCATGTCGTAGACGCTCAGGGCGGCCACTGAGGCGGCGGTGAGCGCTTCCATTTCGACGCCGGTGACACCGCGAGTCTTCACGGTAGCCAGTACTTCGATCGAGTCAACTCCCAACTCAAAATCGATGGTGACTTTGGAAATCGGCAACGGGTGGCACAGCGGGATCAGTTCCGGTGTCTTCTTAGCGGCCATAATCCCTGCCACGCGCGCCACTGCGAGCGCGTCGCCCTTGGGTAATTCGCCAGCGCCGAGAAGCGCCAGGACTTCGGCAGTGCTGCGCACCGTGGCCGTGGCAGTTGCCTCACGGGTGGTAACTGCTTTCTCTGAGACATCCACCATCTGGGCAGTACCGTCTTGCCGGAGATGGGTCAGGCCGCCGCTGTTGCCGGACGTGTTCGTGGGAATTTCATTCACAGCATCCATACTTCCACTTCGCTTCCCTCCGCGAGTTCCGTGACGTCGCTGGGGATCTGCACCAGGGCGTTCGATCGCGCCAAGGCGTGCATCAGGTGGCTTCCCGCGCCACCTTCCATTCGAACGGAGCCGTCAGGCAGCACTGTTCCGCGGCGCACTTGATGCTTGCCCTCGGGTGAGCGCAGGGGTTCTGCCAAGCGTGCCCGCTGTACTGGCCGCGGTGCCGGGACACCGTGGATCAGCGACAAGGCAGGGCGCAGGAACATTTCGTAGGAGACAAGGCAGCTGACAGGGTTGCCGGGAAAGCCGAGGAACGGAACACCTTCAAAGCGGCCGATTCCTTGTGGTCCCCCGGGCTGCATCGCCACCGGCAGGAACTCCACGTGCTGGGCGGCCATGGCTTGGCGGACAACCTCGTACGCCCCCTTGCTGACGCCACCGGTGGTCACGATCAGGTCCACCGGGTGCTTGCCGTCTTCGCTTCCGACGTGGTTGCGAAGTACTGCGAGCAATCGTGCGGGATCGTCATCGGAGATTCCGCTTCGTACCACGTCAAGACCCGCTTGGCGCATGGAGGCTTCCAGGAGGATTCCGTTGGAGTCGTAGATCTTGCCGGGCGTGAGATTCCGGCCCGGTTCCAGCACCTCATCGCCCGTGGTAACCAGCAGGACGCGCAATGGCTTGCGGACTTCGACGGCGGTCAGGCCCAGTGCGGCCAACAAGCCGAGCTGCGCTGGTCCTAAACAGGTCCCCGCGGGAAGGGCCAACTCCCCTTCCTGGATGTCGCTGCCGGCGTTTCGAACATAGGTGCCCGGAGCAGTGGCGGGCAGATCAACCTCAACGTCCCTGGCCTCAGGATTCGGGAAAGTGCTGGGACGCGCCCGCTCAATGGGAACCACGGCGTCGGCACCCTCGGGAATCATGGCGCCGGTCATGATGGGCACGGCATAGCCTGGCTTCAAGGCCTCCGGAGCCGCCCCAGCTGGAACCGGCGCCGCCACGCGCAGCTTCGCGCCGCCGTCGGGAATGTCGGCAGAGTTGACGGCAAAGCCGTCCATTTGGGAGTTGGCAAATGGCGGCAGGGAAAGTGGCGCCTGGAGGTCGACGGCGAGCGCCTTGCCCAGGGCTTCCAGTAGCGGCAGCTGTTCAGTTGACGTGGTCGCGGCTGGACCGCTCAGTAGTTCCACCACGGCGTCGCGATGGGCAGCAACGGATCTGGGCAAGGACATCCTCCTGTGTGGTCACGCTGTGTGGTCACGCTCGGGGCCGGAGATTATCCGGACGTACCCAGAGTAGGGCCTTAAGTGACCTTCACGTTGATGGTGTGGTACCCGGTGGCGCCGTCGGGAGCTACCGGGGTCCGGTCTTCGGTCTGTGGTTTGCCCGTGGAGTCAGTGGCACGCACCTGGACTTCATAGTTGCCGGGCGTGAGATCAAGTCCCAGCTGCCACTGGTACCAGGTATCCGTGGATATCCCCGGTGCAAGCATCGTCTGGCGCCAAGGACCACGGTTGACGCGGAGCTCCACATGGTCAACACCGCGGTGCTGGGCCCAAGCGACACCACCAAACTGCACTTTGCCTGCTTTGACCGTGCGGCCGCTGCGCGGAACGTCGATCCGGGACTGCGTCTTGATGGGGCCGTGATCACTCCAGCCGCGGGGAGTCCAGTAAGCCGTATCGTCGGCAAAACGGGTGACCTTGAGTTCGGTGAGCCATTTGGTTGCCGAGACGAAGCCGTAGAGTCCGGGCACGATCATCCGCACTGGGAATCCATGTTCCAGGGGCAGCGGCTCGCCATTCATGCCAACGGCCAGGAGGGCATCGCGGTCATCCGTGAGCGCTTCCAGCGGCGTACTTGCTGTAAAGCCATCGTTGCTGGTGGACAGCACCATGTCCGCTCCTGGTTTGGGACCCGCCATGGCCAGGAGCTCCCGCACAGGCCAGCCGAGCCACAGGGCGTTGCCGATGAGATCGCCGCCTACTTCATTGGACACGCACGCGATAGTGATGTGCCGTTCCGTCATCGGCTTGGTGAGGAGCGTCGCGAAATCGAGTTCGATCTCGCGATCCACCATTCCGGTCACTTTCAATTTCCACGCTGGAGGGTCGATGGCCGGAACGGTCAATGCAGTGTCGATACGGTAAAAATCAGGGTTCGGTGTCACCAAGGGGCTGATCCCTTCCAGCGGCAGTGAAGCCCCGTTAGGGATCGCCTGCTGGGTTGTCGCCGGAGCTGGCAGCGTTAATGAGCCCCTGAAACCGGAAGCCACGGCCGTCGCGCGCGTGAGGACGCTGGTGACAACGCCGCCAACAGCTGCCGCAATCGATGTGACCGCCAGTGCGTTCAGGAAGCTCCGCCTTGCCAGAGGGGCAGGCTCCGGCGAGGGTGAGGCACTGGCTGTGGACCCTTCAGCAGATGACACCACGCCGGATGACGCTTCACGCGGCGGCACCCAGGTGCCCAGCCGGCGAATCAGCATGCGGAGCAGCAGCATGGTGACGACGGCGGCCACGATGGGCGCGATGGCGGCTTGCGGTGTCGTTTGGGCCCGGGTCAGGACTGCGCTTAGGCCCGCCGCGCCGGCCAAGGCCGCCAAAACGAGTCCGAATCCGGTTCGACGGCGCTCCAGAATCCCGGCCAGGGCAGCCAGAACCACGGCCACAATCAGGATGGAAGCGACCAGCACGATCTTGTCCGCCGTCCCGAAGAGCTGCACGGCGAGGTCCTTCACCCCGGGAGGAACGGAATCGATGACGGCACCGCCCAGGGCCGTCACCGGCGAAACGAGGGGGCTGAGGAAGCCGGCGCTCAACTCGCCTGCAGCAATGCCTGCTGCCCCGGCAGCCACCCCGGCAACCGCTGCCCAGAATCCAGGCTTTCTCATGCTGCGCCTCCTTGGCGATCCACGGCAGATCCTGCCGCAAGGGAGCCCTCCGGAAGGGAGCCAGCCGGAAGCGACAGCGCAAACCGACAACCGCCGTCGACGTTTTCCACGTTCACAGCTCCCCCGTGCGCTTTCACGATGCCGGACACCATGCTTAATCCGATTCCTGCCCCTGTGTAGCTTCCCTGCGCTCCCGACGGGCTCCCCCGAGAAGGGTCCTTTTGCCAGCCGGTTTCGAACAGGTGGGGAAGGTCCTCCTCCGGGATGCCCCCGCAGTGGTCTTCCACGGCGACCACAGCGTTTCCGTTGTCACGCCCAACGCTGATGTGTACCTCGGTGTCCGGCCTGCTGTAAATAATCGCGTTGAGCAGCACGTTCCGGACAGCCCGGGCCATGCTGGGTCCGTCGGCTACGGCCATGCATTCGCGGTCTCCGCCGCCGGTGAGCCTAATGCCGCGTTGGGCGGCCAACGGCGCCAGATCGGACAACGCATCGCTGACAAGGTCATAGAGGTCCAGCGATTCGGCGCGCAAGCGAAGGCTTCCGGCCTGGATCTTGGACAACTCCAGGAGGTCGTTGACCATGGCGGTCATTTGTTCGGTCTGGCCGATGATCTTCCGGTAATACTCCGGGACATCGGCGGCCATGCCGTCCTCGAGGGCTTCGGTCATGGCGCGCATGCTGGCAAGTGGGGTGCGGAGGTCGTGCGAAATCCACGAGACGAGTTCGCGCCGCGCGGTTTCGATGGCGGCTTCCCTTGCCCGCGATTCCGCCAGGTTTCGGCTGCTGGCCTCCAGTTCCTGAGCCAGTTCAGCGAGTTCTGAGGTCATGGCAGGCTCGGCCCGCTTTCCATCCATACTGTTGTGGTCCAGGGTTTCGCCCCGGCCGAGTCTCCTGGCCACGGCTACAAGGCGCGCCGCATTCCGGGATACCCCGGCTCCCAATACGAGCGATAGCGCCACTGCAACTGCTGAAGCCATGGCCAGGATGTACCACATGACCTCAAGATCCCGGGCAGAAATGAACATGGCGTTGAAAGCACTGACCATGCCTGCCACAAGGACAGCCACGGTAGCCACCACAACCAAGCAAATCTGGGCCAGCACCGAGGCACGCCGGAGGACGCGTAACAGCACCAGCGTGATGGCACCGATAACCACTGCCCACAGGAGCACCCAGGCAAGGATGGTGGCAAGCTCAGTACCCTCCATGGCCATCCTCCTTGGCGTCGAATCTGTAGCCAACGCCCCAAACCGTCTTGAGGAGCTCAGGTTTGGTGGGGTTGTCCTCGATCTTCTCGCGGAGGCGCCGTACATGGACGGTCACGGTGGAAAGATCGCCAAAGTCCCAGCCCCAGACTGCCTTGATGAGTTCTTCCCGGCTGAAAACCTGGTTGGGCCTGCGCAGCATGAAGGCCAGGAGATCGAATTCACGCACTGTCAACGTCAGCGGCGTTCCACGGTGAGTGACGGTCCGGGATGCGGGATCCAGTTCAAAGCCTGCCAGTTCGACAGGTGGTTCGGGAGAGAATTCCTTGACGCTGCGGCGAAGCACAGACTTAACGCGCAGGACCAGCTCCCGCGGCGAGAACGGCTTGGTGACGTAATCGTCCGCACCCATCTCCAACCCCAGGATGCGGTCATCTTCGGTTCCCAGCGCCGTCACCATAATGACCGGCACGCTCATGCTTTGGCGGAGCCGGCGACACAATTCCACGCCGTCCAGTCCTGGCAACATACGGTCCAGGATCACCAGATCCGGCTGGCGCGTCGCGGCGAGCCTAAGTGCCGTGAACCCGTCCCCGGCCATGTCCACTTGGAATCCGGCCTGCAGGAGATAGTCGCGGACAACATCGGCAATGGTCTGCTCGTCTTCGACGAGGAGGATGCGGCGATTGCCAGGCTCTGCCGCTGATGATGCCGATTGCATGCTCACGCTTTCAGCATAGGTACGCCGGCGCTGCCCGGCACCGGATACAGGTCACTTCCGCGCGAATGTACGCATTCCGTAAGAACTGAGTACGGCAAGGACATGTCCCGGGGAACCTTCGGGGCACCTCAACGAAGCGTCCGATGAGTGAAACGGAATGTAGCTGGTATCACTCTTCACGCCATGGTGGCGTAGCCTGAATTTATGAGTGTTCAGCTAGGCATGCCTGTGCCTCCTTCGGGCAGCGCTGCAGGCGGCCCGGTTCCGCCGCCGCGTCCGGCTGGCACGCCCACGGGCTTATGGGACCGCTACGGCCGCCGGGCGACTGATATGCGCCTGTCCCTGACGGACAAGTGCAACCTCCGCTGTACATACTGCATGCCCGCCGAAGGGTTGGAATGGCTCTCCAAGCAGGCGGTGATGACCAAAGACGAAATCATTCGGATTGTGCGTGTAGGCGTTAACGCCCTGGGCGTGCGGGAACTGCGCCTCACTGGCGGTGAGCCGTTGGTCCGGGCGGACCTGGTGGACGTCATAGCAGGCATCCGGCACGAGCACCCCGAACTTCCCATTTCGATGACCACCAACGGCGTGGGCCTGGACAAGAAGGCCGCTGCCCTCAAGGCCGCGGGTCTCACCCGGATCAACGTCTCCCTTGATTCGCTTCACGAAGAAACCTTCACCAAGCTCACGCGCCGGCCTTTCCTGGACCGTGTCCTCGCCGGCGTGGACGCCGCCTGGGCTGCCGGTCTTGGTCCGGTCAAGTTGAATGCCGTGCTGATGAGGGGCATCAACGATGCCGAATCTCCGGACCTCCTCGCCTGGGCCTTGGACCGTGGATACGAACTCCGCTTCATCGAGCAGATGCCGCTGGACGCGGACCACGGTTGGACCCGGCGCAACATGATCACTGCGGCTGAAATCCGGGAACTGCTGTCCAAGGACTTTGTCCTCAGCCGGGATCCGCGGGAACGCGACGGTGCCCCTGCCGAACGTTTTGAAGTACGACGCCGGGACCAGGCACCCGATGAAGCCACAGGGCCGGTCCTCGGTACAGTCGGTATCATCGCATCGGTCACCGAACCGTTCTGTTCAGACTGCCGCCGGACCCGCATTACCGCTGAAGGCAAGATCATGAGTTGCCTTTTCTCCCGTGAGGAGTTCGACCTCCTCGGACTGCTTCGCCAGGGCGCAACGGATGACGAGCTTGCCCAACGTTGGCAGGACGCCATGTGGGTCAAACCCAAAGCCCACGGCATGGACCACACCGGCCTCGGCGCACCGGACTTCGTGCAGCCGGACCGCAGTATGAGCGCAATCGGAGGCTGAACCCTTGCTTGTACGTTACTTCGCTGCCGCACGCGCCGCTGCAGGTGTAGAAGAGGAGATCCACCCGCTCCCGGAAGGATCCAGCCTCGAGGCGTTGCTGGAAGCTGCCCTCGCCGTCGAACGTCCTCTGCCTCCGGAGGGGACACCAACGCTTGCGCGCATCGTGGCCCGCAGCAGTTTCCTCAGGAACGAAATTGCGGTTCGAGACCCTTCTGCTCCCCTGGGTGCCGAGGACGTTATCGACGTCCTTCCTCCGTTCGCAGGCGGCTAAACGGCGGAGTCAACAAACGTGGATTCACCGGCTGCGGCGCTTCCGAGTGCCAACGCCAGAACGCCGGCACGGCTGTGCATTCCGGTTTTCGCGAAGATGCTCTTGAAATGATCCTGTGCGGTTAGGGGCGAGATCCGCATCCGGCCGGCGAGGACCTCGTTCTCCATGCCTGCCGCCAACAGGGCCAACGCCTGCCTTTCCCGTGCCGTCAATCCGTAGGCCCGAACGAACACGCCAAGCCGGGCTGCGGGCAGGCACTCCTGGATGGTGACGGCGATGGCCGGACCATGTGGCGAGTGAGTGGGACTGTCCATCCGGGCGGCCCGCAACGAGGCCCACTGCCCTCCACCGACATGGATTCTGGCTGCAGACGCACGATTGTCTATATGTGCTTCCTTGGCCAACAGCTGCGCCACCACGTTATATACCTCTGCCGGGATTCCGGCGTGGGGCCGGGGCGCCCGTTGCAGAAGGGATAACCAGTTGCTGGCGCTGCTTGTCTGCCCGAGGACCTGCATGTCTTCGTCCATGACAAGAACCGCTTGGGCGGGCATGGACCCTTTCGACCCAACAGGAGATGCGGCGAACTGCCGGGCCCGGCTGCGGCGCAGTCCGCGGGTCATTGCCGGCGCGAGCGAAACAAGGAAGTCGAGCTCCTCCTCGCTGAACGCAGGATCTGTGTCCTCCCTCCAGAGATCAAGCCATGACCAGATACCGTGCTGGTCCGCCAATGCCAGTGACGCTATGTCTCCCACTCCGTAGCCGCGCAGGATGGTGTCCCAGAGCGGGTGTCGGGTGGGATCTCCATTTGTGGCCGCAAAGAGTGAGGCAGCCGGCCGTTCGGCTTCGGACAGGACGGTCCAGCGGTTTATTCGGCTGGCATATCTGGCTTTGATGACCAGCGGCACTTCGTTGGGGCACGGCACCGCCGCCATGGGCGCAACACCGGTTGCCGACTCGGGATCAGTAAGCGGCCAGACGAAAGCGCTGAAGCCCACCGCGTGCCGGAGCTCCGCCACGGCAGCCTCCCGAAGGGCATGGTCGTCCCCAGCGGCGAGAAACAAGTCCTCAATCCGTTCCCGTGTCCGGTGGGTTGCCCATGTGCTGGCCATGGAGCCAGTATGCGCCGCTGCCGGCGGTTCCGGACCCCCATGAATCTGGGATATCAGCGCCTGTCATCGGCACCTAAGCTGGCAGCACCAACGTGAACTACACAGGAGCGAATGCCATGTACACCCTGTACATCGAACACGGAATCAAGGACTTTACCCAGTGGAAAGCCGCCTTCGACCGTGACCCCCTGGACCGCGCCGCCTCAGGAGTAAAGCAGTTCCGGGTGGGGACGCCCATGGAGGATCCCCGCTACGTGCTGGTTGAAATGGATTTCGAGCGTGCAGAGCAGGCAACGGACATGGTGGAGCGACTGCACGCATCTGTCTGGAGCTCCCCAGCCAACGCCCCGGCCCTCCAAGGCGCACCAAAGACGCGGATAGCCGAAACGGTGTACACAGGATCCTATTGACGCCAGCTCCTGCCTGGCCGGACGCTGGGCAGTTTCCTCGGGCCGCCGTCAGGTTTTCCGGAACACACTCTTGAGCAAGGGACTGAACTCGGCTGTGCCCTCAAGGCGCAGTTCCGCGGTGTGCACCAGGACGCCATCTTCAACACGAAAGGTGTGCCGGGCTACCCCCTCCGGCGTTCGCCGTTCCACCGTCAGCGTCCCGCCATGCCATGTGCCGCGCACCGGGGCAGTTGGTGGCCGGCCCATGCTGTCCACGTAATACCAGAGTGTGTCCCCATGGACGGGATCCACGGTGAACATCCCGTGCCCTTCAAAGTGCGTTCCATCCGGTTCACGGTGCCGGTAGCTCTGCACGACGGCGTAGCCCCCAGCGGCTTCTGTGAAAACGGCTTCGGCCTCAGCAGTGCGCGCCGCACCCCATGGAGACTGTGCTATTTCCGTGATGCCCCGCCAATGTCCGATGAAGTCCTTCAGCAGTCCTGCGGCGTGTCCTTTGGGGGGCAGATCCATCACGACTCCAATGTGAGCAGGGCAGCATGATCGTATGATCATGCTGCCCTGTTTACCGTGCGTGAGTCCAGAGATGGTAGACCAGCTGAACGCGCTTCTCCTAGAGACCGAAGGTTTCGCTTTCTTCAAACGGCCCGACGACGGTGATCGTGCGGGGAGCTGCGGCAAGTTCCTGGGCGAGTTCCTGGACTTCGTCCACAGTGACCGCTTTGATCCGTGCCAATGTCTCGTCAATATCCTGGAACTCCCCGGAAACGAGTTCAGCCCGGCCGAGTCGGGACATACGCGAGCCCGTGTCCTCGAGGGCGAGGACGATGCCGCCGCTGAGTTGTCCCACGGCCTTCCGGAGTTCCTCCTCAGTGATGCCCTCCTTGGCGAGCTTGTCCAACTCAACGCCAAGAAGATCGAGCACTTGGCGGACTTTCGACGGTGTGCAGCCCGCATACATGCCGAAATAGCCTGCATCTGCATAAGCAGCTGTGAAGGAATACGTGGAGTAGACAAGGCCGCGCTTCTCGCGGATCTCCTGGAAAAGCCTGGAAGACATTCCCCCGCCCAGCACCGCATTCAGCACACTCATGACGAATCGGCGATCATCTGTTGCCACGATGGTGGGGCAACCCATGATGATGTTTGCCTGCTCCACGGGACGCTTGACCACGTGAAGGCCGGATGTGCCGGTGATCACGGCGCGGTTGGTAGCCCTGCGATCTACCGGAGCTGCTTCCGGATCCAACTGCCAGCCTGCAGCTTCCAAAGCTCGCTGTACGAGATCGCAGACGACGTCATGGTCCAATCCGCCGGCCGCGGTGATAACTAGTTCCTCCGGACGGTAATAGCGCTGGTAGTGCTCCCAGACAGAGTCCCTGGCAACCGCTTTGATAGCGTCCGGCGTACCACCGATAGGACGCGCGAGCGGGTGGCTGCCGAGTACAGCTGCAACGAATTTTTCGTGGGCTACGTCTGTTGGGTCATCGCTGTCCATTGCGATTTCTTCAAGAATGACGTCCCGTTCCTGTTCCAGCTCAGCCGGATCCAGGACAGCCCCGGTGATCATGTCCGCGATGACGTCGATGGCCATGGGAAGATCCGAGTCCAACACCCGGGCAAAGTAGCACGTGCTTTCCTTGGCAGTCGCAGCGTTGGACTCGCCACCCACCTCATCAAAGGCTGAAGCGATTTCCAGCGCGGTGCGCCGCTTGGTGCCCTTGAACAGGAGGTGTTCCAGGAAGTGCGTAGAACCATGCTGGCCATCGGCCTCATCGCGGGAACCGACTGCCACCCAGAATCCGATGGTGGCTGAGCGCTGCCCGGGCATTGCCTCGGTGAGGACACGCACGCCGCCCGGCAGGACCGAACGCCGTACGACGGAACCGCCCTCGGCACCATGGATCAGTTCGCCGCCGGGAAGTGTCTGCTCCAACGGCAAGGGTACGACAGTCATTAAGACCTTTCAGGTTTTCGAGTTAAGGCCGGAAGGGCCGGTGGTGCTTTTTCAAGCCCACCGGCCCCGCCGGATACTGCTTTACAGACTACTCGGCGGAAACTTCAGCTTCTTCCGGAGCTTCCTCGGAGGCTGCGCCTTCTTCCTCGGCGACAACCGGGGAGAGGGAAAGCTTTCCGCGGTCGTCGATCTTGGTGATCTCGACCTGGACCTTCTGGCCCACCGAGACGACGTCATCAACGTTGTCCACGCGCTTGCCGTTGGCCAGCTTGCGGAGCTCGGAGATGTGCAGCAGGCCGTCCTTGCCCGGGGTAAGGGAAACGAAAGCGCCGAAGGTGGTGGTCTTGACGACCGTGCCCAAGTAGCGCTCACCGATTTCCGGTACCTGCGGGTTGGCGATGGCGTTGATGGCGGAACGTGCTGCATCAGCAGACGGACCGTTGGTGGCGCCAATGTAGACCGTGCCGTCATCTTCGATGGAGATGTCCGCGCCCGTGTCTTCCTGGATCTGGTTGATCATCTTGCCCTTGGGGCCGATGACCTCGCCGATCTTGTCTACGGGGATCTTGACGGCGATGACGCGGGGGGCGAACTCGGAGAGCTCGTCCGGCGTGTCGATCGCTGCGTTGATGACCTCGAGGATGTGGAGGCGGGCTTCGCGGGCCTGCTTCAGCGCTGCTGCCAGCACAGAAGCGGGGATGCCGTCGAGCTTGGTGTCCAGCTGGATGGCCGTGACGAACTCGGACGTACCGGCAACCTTGAAGTCCATGTCGCCGAATGCGTCTTCGGCGCCGAGGATGTCGGTCAGGGCTGCGTAGCGGGTCTGGCCATCAACTTGGTCGGAAACCAGGCCCATGGCGATACCGGCAACGGCTGCCTTCAGCGGCACACCAGCGTTGAGCATGGAGAGCGTCGAAGCACACACCGAACCCATGGACGTCGAACCGTTGGAACCGAGGGCCTCGGATACCTGGCGGATGGCGTACGGGAACTCTTCACGGGAAGGCAGAACGGGCACAAGTGCGCGTTCCGCGAGGGCGCCGTGACCGATTTCGCGGCGCTTCGGGGAACCGACGCGGCCAGTCTCACCGGTGGAGTACGGCGGGAAGTTGTAGTTGTGCATGTAGCGCTTGCGCGTTACCGGCGACAGCGAGTCGATCTGCTGTTCCATCTTGAGCATGTTCAGCGTGGTGACGCCCATGATCTGGGTCTCGCCACGTTCGAAGATGGCAGAGCCGTGAACGCGGGGCAGAACCTCTACCTCGGCGGTCAGCTGGCGGATGTCCGTCAGGCCACGGCCGTCGATGCGGACCTGGTCCTTGAGGATGCGTTGGCGGACAACGTGCTTGGTGACCGAGCGGAAGGCTGCGGACAGCTCCTTTTCACGGCCTTCGAAGTTTCCGGCGAGTGCGCCCAGGACTTCGTCCTTGAGCTCGTCGGATGCGTTATCGCGCTCCTGCTTGTCGGCGATCTGGAAGACTGCAGCCAGCTTGTCGGCAGCAGCGGCTTCCACAGCTGCGTAGACGTCGTCCTGGTAGTCCAGGAAGACCGGGAACTCGACGGTCGGCTTCGCTGCACGGGCAGCAAGATCGGCCTGGGCTTCGCAAAGAGCCTTGATGAACGGCTTTGCGGCTTCGAGGCCCTCGGAAACAACTTCTTCGGTGGGAGCAGTTGCGCCCTGTTCCTTGATGAGGTTCCAGGAGTTGTCGGTTGCTTCGGCTTCAACCATCATGATGGCGACGTCGTCACCTGCAATGCGGCCGGCAACAACCATGTTGAACACGGCGTTCTCAAGCTGCGAGTGCTTGGGGAAAGCAACCCACTGCGAACCCTGTTCGTCGGCGATGAGGGCAACGCGGACGCCGCCGATCGGGCCGGAGAACGGGAGGCCGGAGAGCTGGGTGGACATGGAGGAGGCGTTGATCGCCACGACGTCATAGAGCTCGTCCGGGTTGATCGCCAGGACGGTCACGACGATCTGGACCTCGTTGCGCAGGCCCTTGACGAAGGCCGGGCGCAGCGGGCGGTCCATGAGGCGGCAAGCCAGGATGGCTTCCGTGGACGGGCGGCCTTCACGGCGGAAGAACGAACCCGGGATACGGCCGGCAGCGTACATACGCTCCTCGACGTCAACCGTCAACGGGAAGAAGTCGAAGCCTTCGCGCGGCTGCTTGCCTGCGGTGGTTGCCGAGAGGAGTGCTGTGTCTTCGTCGATGTAGACCATCGAAGCGCCGGCAGCCTGCTTGGCAAGGCGGCCGGTTTCAAAGCGGATGACACGCTTGCCAAAACGGCCGTTGTCAATAATCGCTTCGGAGAACTGGATTTCGGGACCCTCCATTGAGAGTCACCTCCGTTTCTGATTTAGCGGAAGTCCGCCGCATCAACCCAGGCCTCTTCTTTATTCCTGGCCTGTACGACACCCGGTCATCGATCGAGATCCACGGGCTTCATCGTCACCGATGACCCTCCCGGGAATCACTACCGAGGACCGCGAATGCGCGATGCGGTTGATTTCCTGTTTTTAGTTGTTTTTGAAGAAGGCGGCCCGTTCCGCGAGGGACCGGGCCGCCCCCAAAGGCAGACTAGCGGCGCAGGCCGAGGCGCTCGATGAGCGAACGGTAGCGGGCGATGTCAGTGTTCTTCAGGTAGGTAAGCATGCGCTTGCGACGACCAACCATGGCCAGCAGACCGCGCTGGGTGTGGAAGTCGTGCTTGTGCTCCTTCATGTGCTCAGTCAGATCCTTGATCCGCTGGGTCAGGACTGCAACCTGGACCTCGGGCGAACCGGTGTCGCCTTCAGAGGTTGCGTATTCCTTGATGATGGACTGCTTTACAGCGGCGTCAAGTGCCACGTGAACTCCTAGAGTTGTGCCGTGCCTCCCGGTGCAGCGCCTCGCTGACGGGTTGCTTCCGGTGCGTCTCCGCACACAAAAACAGGTCCAGCCGCCACGGACTGCAGCCGGATCCAGTAACAGTTTACCGGCAGGTCAGCATTGTTGTCGAAATACCGCTAGCGCTGGGTCAGCAGCTCGTGTGCCTGCGCTACATCCAGGCACATCTGCTCCACCAGCGCCTCGGGCCCGCGATACGCCACCATGCCGCGGAGGCGCTGGGTAAATTCGACCGCGACAGTCTGTCCGTAGAGGTCGAAGTCCTCCACGTTCTCCTCCGGACGATCAATAACGTGGGCCTCCACTTGACGGCTCACACCGTCGAAGGTGGGGTTGGAACCGACGGAAATGGCAGCGGGCCACCGCGTTCCGGACTGGTCTATCAACCAGCCTGCATAGATACCGTCCGCCGGTACGTACCCCGTGGAATCATGCGCAAGGTTCGCAGTGGGGAAACCGAGGTTCCTCCCGCGCGCTGCTCCATGAACCACCTCGCCGCGCATGCGGTGGGGGCGTCCCAGAACGGCGGCAGCGGTAACGACGTCGCCTTCGGACAAGGCTTCCCGAACCCAGGTGGAGGAGCAGCGGCGGTCGGCGTCGCCGTCGTCGTGGACCGGGAAGCCTCCTGCCCCATACTCATTGACCACCTGGACGCCAAAGCCCAACTGCTCACCGAGTTCCTGCATGGTGACGACGTCGCCGACATTCCCTGCACCGAAGCGGAGGTCGTGGCCGACCACGACGTGCGCAGCATGAAGGCCCTCAAGGAGGACTTGGCGGACAAACTCGATGGGCGTCATGGAGGCGAGGTCCAGCGTGTACTTCATGACCAGAACGGCATCCACGCCTGTTTCGCCGAGGGCGTCCAGTTTGTCCTGGAGGCCCATGATCAGCTCCGGGGCCGACTCCGGGCGGTGGACCTGGGCGGGGTGGGGATCAAAGGTCACGGCCACTGAAGGGATGTGGTGGCGCTTGGCGGTGTTTGTCAGTTGCGCGAGAACATGCTGGTGGCCCCGATGGACGCCGTCAAAGTTCCCGATGGTAACGACTGTTGGTCCGAAGTCCTCGGGGACTTCGGTGGGATCGTTCCAGATGTGGACCATCAACCTCGCCTTTTACTGCAGATATTCGTTCCGTCCGGCAACCTCCCGGCGCCGGAACATTCTAAGGTTACCCGTTGTGGCTGTTCGCCTTGGACGGCCGCCTCTTGTTCAACCACAGGAGTCCAAGGATGGGCAGCACGAGCGGGACGAAACCATAACCGCGTCCAAACAGCGACCACACAGTGTCATGCGGGAAGGCCACCGGATCGAACAGGCTTATGGCCCCAACTACCAGCACTCCGACGAATTCCACGAGTACCGCGGCCAACGACACTTTGAACCATGTGCGGCCCGGTTTTGCCAGCGAGATGGTCGCTACGACGTAGACGACGGCGGCGAAAGCAGAGAGGATATGCGCCAGCGGAGCTTCGGCAAACTTGGTGGCAATCTGGTAGCCGGCACGGGCCGTGGCCGAGAGTGCGAAGACGGCATACACCGCGATCAGCAAGCGCCCAGGGCCGGTGTTCCGTGTGTCTTTTTGGGGTGTCCGGCCGGCATTTGCCTCAGTCTCGGTTCCAGTCATTTTGCGTTTTTCCTTCAAGGTCAGTACCAGATCTGGTTCATGCGGGCGGCCATGACGAGCGCAGTGACGCCTACCGCTGCCAGGACGAAGTTGCTCCACCTGGTCCGTTCAAGGATTGCCCAGTACACGGCCCCGAGCGGAATCATCAGCGCCGTGATCAGGTATCCCCAGAACTCCCAGGCTTCGCCGGCCATTTGTTCACCCGTGGCAACGCGGACAATCGAGCCAACCAAGTAGACCAGCAGGGCCAGCTCCACAGCCAACACGGAAAAGATTGTGACGTCGTTGGGGGCTTTCTTCATCAAACCTGCCACGACGCACGCGATCGTGGATACCAAACCAACAATAAGGATGGAGTAGAAATAGCCGTCCATGCCTACTTTTCCTCGCCGACTGTGGCGGTGCCGGTTCCGGTTCCGGTGCCGGTTCCGGGGGCAAAGACCAACACAGGCTTCGCGAAGCTCCCCGTATCGGCCAGCAGTGCCACCAGCTCTCCCGACGGCGCGAACGCTGCGGCAGGATTCTCAGCGGTGGCAGCAGCCGGCGTTCCGGCGCCAGGGCCTGCGGCGATGCGTCTGCCAAAGGAGATCTCGGTGGTTTCCTGATCGCTCAATTCCCTGTTGGGCATCAGGGAACGCGCCGCAAGGGACATGTCCAGGACTTCGAGTTCCCCGGCGAGTTCTTCCAGCGTCCGCGCCTGGTCGATCGTGTAAGGGCCCACCTGCGTCCTCCGCAATGCGGTGAGATGTCCGCCGACGCCCAAGGCGACGCCGAGGTCGCGGGCCAAGGCCCGGATGTACGTGCCGGAGGAACATTCCACGGTGACATCGACGTCGACTACCCGGCCGCCGTCGATCCTGGTGATGGAGTGGATGTCGAAGCGGTGGATGATGACGGGCCGGGCCGCAAGCTTGACTTCTTCGCCGGAGCGGACACGGGCATAGGAGCGTTCACCGTTGACCTTGATCGCGCTGACGCTGCTGGGTACCTGCTGGATGGGGCCCGTGAGGGCGGCGACGCCTTGAGCAATCGCTTCGTCGCTGACCTCCACTGCGCTGCGCGCCTGGGTAACTTCGCCTTCGGCGTCATCGGTGATGGTGGTTTCGCCGAGCCTGATAGTGGCCGTATACGTCTTGGACGTTCCCACAATGTAGGTCAGGAGACGTGTGGCCTTGTTGATCCCAAGGACCAGCACGCCTGTAGCCATGGGATCAAGCGTTCCAGCATGCCCCACTTTCCGGGTACCGGCCAGCCGCCGCATCCGGCCAACCACATCATGGCTGGTCCATCCCTGCGGTTTGTCAACGATTACCAGTCCAGAAAGCACGCTTACCAGTATATGGGTGGCTAGGATAGCTCCCATGCCTGAGCTTGCCGCACACGTCCGCGATGTCCCCGTGAACCAGATCCGAGAAATCACTGAGGCCGCCTGGACCACCCCCGGGGCGATCGTGCTCAGCATCGGCGAGCCGGGCTTTGCGCTCCCACGGCACGTCCTCGACGCCGGAATAGCATGCCTTGAACGGGACGAAACCAACTACACCCCAAACGCAGGAATTCCCGCGCTCCGCGAAGCCTTCGCCAAGAGATTCCGTGAGCATCATCACGTGGATATCGGTGCCGAACGCGTCTACGTAGTGGACGGAGCCCAACAAGGCCTGCACTTCGCCATGAGCCTGCTTCTCTCCCCCGGCGATGAAATCCTCCTGCCCAACCCCGGCTACCCCACGTTCGCCATGACCAGTCGGCTCCTCCACGCGGTGCCCGTTCCGTATCCTCTGTATCCGCATAACGACTTCCAGCCGGACATCGAGGACATCGAAGCCCTTATCACTGGGCAGACCCGGGTCCTCATGCTGAACTCGCCCTCCAACCCCCTGGGCGCCGTCATCAGCGAGGACGCGACCCGGCAGCTCGTGGAACTCGCCGTCCGGCACGATCTCTGGATCATCTCTGATGAGTGCTATGAAGCCTTCACCTTTGACGTCCCGCATGTCAGCCCTGTCCGCTTCGATAGCGACATCCCCGGTGAGGCACGCGTCTTCACATCACTGACACTGTCAAAGACCTACGGGCTCACCGGCCTGCGAATCGGAGCCTTGATCTGCCCGCCGGGCATGGAAAAGAGGATGAACAATGTCATGGAAGCAATCGTTTCCTGCGTTGCTTCGCCATCGCAGTATGCGGCCTTGGCCGCGTTGACCGGCCCCCAGGACTACGTGACGGACGCGCGAAACCACTATAGGAGCAACCGTGACGCCGCTTCCGCCATCCTGGAAGGCAAGGGCATCCCCTTCCTCGGCGCACAGGGAGCTTTCTACCTGTGGGCCAATGTCTCCCATGTCAGTGGCGGCGACGTCCGGGCCTGGGTGCACGCGTTCCTGGCGGATTCGGGTGTCGCCTTCGCGCCAGGCACTGCTTTTGGCTCGATCGGCGAGGATTGGATCCGGATTGCGTTGTGCGGCGATCAGCAGGAACTGCTCGACGGCGTCAGCCGGCTTCCTGCCCGGCCGTAAGGGCCGCTAGTAGTCGGTGCGATCGGTGTTGTTCCGCCAGGCCTCAAAGGGTGTCTCGGAGGCAGCTACCGGCGCATGTTCCACAGGAAGCAGCTCAGGCCGCGTACCGGCGAAGTACTCGTAGAACACGGCATCATCGAAACCGGCCCTGGCGGCTCCGTGCCGATCCGCAGCGAAATACACCCGGCCAATCCTGGCCCAGAGTGTGGCCGAGAGGCACAAGGGGCAAGGCTCGCAACTGGCATAGAGAACCGAGCCGCTGAGATCGAAGCTGCCCAGATCCGCTGCGGCACGGCGAATGGCCACCACTTCGGCATGCGCCGTGGGATCGTTGTCTCGCGTTACGCGGTTGACACCCTCATGGACGCTGCCGTCTGGCGTGACGACAACAGCGCCAAACGGCCCACCGCCGTCGGAAACGTTCTGGACGGCAAGCCGTATGGCGCGATTCAGGAATTCATCACGCTTCAGGAACTCATGCTGCTGGGCGTTGTGCGCGGACATGTTCAGATACTAGCGAGTTTGTGTACACACGTAATGCCCCTGGGAACGCGTCCCAAGGGCATTACGTATACACAAACTCAAAAGATTCTTAGCGGTTGGCGTCTTCGTCGAGTTCGTCATCGTCCGCGAGGTCGATTTCTTCTTCGTCGAAGTCGTCTTCGTCGATTTCTTCGGAGCCCTCGGAAGCCTCGCCCTTATAGGGGTCAGCCTCGCCTGCGTGCTTGGCGCCGGCAGCCAAAGCGGCTACCTCGGCGTCGCGACGCTTTGCTTCACGGAGCAGCTCCTCAAGGTTGGATGCATTGACCGGAATCTGGTCAGCAACGAACTCGAGGGTGGGAGTAAGCCGGACAGTGATGTTGCGGCCGACTTCCTGTCGCAGCACACCCTTGGCCTTCTCCAATGCCCTGGCGGCATCCGCGTGGGCAATCTCGTCACCAAAGACGGTGTAGTAAATGGTGGCGTGCTGAAGGTCGTTGGTGACGCGGGCGTCCGTGATCGTGATGGACTCGACGCGTGGGTCCTTGACCCTGCGGCCGAGGGCCTCGGCGACGACGACCTTTATCCGCTGCGCCAACTTGGCAGCGCGTGCCGGATCGGCCATGACTTCCTCCTGGAAAGTAGAAACGTGTACGGAACGGGTCCGCCGGGGCTACCCGACGGACCCGCTCCAAGCGGAACCTAGACGCGCGGCTTTTCGCGCATCTCGAAGGTCTCGATGATGTCGCCTTCGGAGATGTCGTTGAACGAGCCAAGACCGATACCACACTCGAAGTCGGTACGGACTTCGGTTGCGTCATCCTTGAAGCGCTTGAGCGTCTCAACGGTGAGGTTGTCACCGATGACCTTGCCGTCGCGGCTAACACGTGCCTTGGTGTTACGGCGGATGATGCCCGTGCGGACGATCGAACCGGCGATGTTTCCGAACTTGGAGGAACGGAAGACTTCGCGGACCTCGGCAGTACCGAGCTGGACTTCTTCGTACTCCGGCTTGAGCATGCCCTTGAGGGCCATCTCGATGTCATCGATTGCTGCGTAGATGACGGAGTAGAAGCGCATGTCCACGCCTTCACGGTCAGCCAGTTCAGCGACGCGCTCAGCCGGCTTGACGTTGAAGCCGATGATGATGGCGTTGTCCACCGTTGCCAGGTTGACGTCGTTCTGCGTGATGGCACCCACACCGCGGTGGATGACACGGAGCTGAACGTCGTCGTCTCCGACATCGATCTTGAGCAAGGCGTCTTCGAGGGCTTCCACGGCACCGGAAACGTCACCCTTGAGGATGAGGTTGAGGGTGTCGATCTTGCCTTCAGCAACGGCCTGGTCAAAGTCTTCCAGGCTGATGCGCTTGCGACGCTTCGCCAGTGCGGCGTTGCGGTCGGCAGCTTCACGCTTCTCGGCGATCTGGCGGGCCGTACGCTCGTCCGGCGTCACCAGGAAGGTGTCACCTGCACGCGGCACGTTGGACAGGCCGAGGACCTGGACCGGGCGGGACGGCAGTGCGACATCGAGTGCCTCGCCGTTCTCGTCGAACATGGCACGGACGCGGCCGTGAGCCGTACCGGCCACGATCGTGTCACCCACGGCCAAGGTACCGGACTGCACCAGAACGGTGGCCACGGAACCGCGGCCCTTGTCCAGGTTCGCTTCAATGGCAATGCCTCGAGCGTCCTTGTCCGGGTTGGCACGCAGGTCCAGTGCGGCGTCGGCCGTCAGCAGGACGGCGTCGATCAGTTCATCGATGTTGAGGTTCTGGCGGGCAGAAACCTCAACGAACATGGTGTCGCCACCGTATTCTTCGGGAACCAGACCGTACTCGGTGAGCTGCCCCTTGACCTTGTCAGGGTTGGCGCCTTCCTTGTCGATCTTGTTCACTGCGACGACGATCGGCACGTTGGCTGCCTGGGCGTGGTTGAGTGCTTCCACCGTCTGCGGCATAACGCCGTCGTCGGCTGCAACAACCAGGATCGCGATGTCGGTGACCTTGGCACCACGTGCACGCATGGCCGTGAAGGCCTCGTGACCGGGGGTGTCAATGAACGTGATGTCGCGGGCCGTGCCCTCGTGGATGTGGCTGATCTGGTAAGCACCGATGTGCTGGGTGATTCCACCGTGCTCGCCGGCCACAACGTTGGAGTTGCGGATGGCATCAAGCAGGCGGGTCTTACCGTGGTCAACGTGACCCATGACGGTGACAACCGGCGGGCGTGCCTCGAGGACATCGTCACCCTCGGCGTCGAGCTCGTCCTGGATGTTGATGTCGAACTGGTCCAGCAGCTCGCGCTCTTCGTCTTCCGGCGAAACAACCTGGAGCTTGTAGCCAAGTTCGGCACCAAGCAATCCAAAGGTGTCTTCGTCGAGGGACTGCGTAGCCGTTGCCATCTCACCGAGGTGGAACAGAACGGTCACGAGCGACGCGGGGTTCGCATCGATCTTCTCTGCAAAGTCCGTGATGGACGAACCACGGCGCAGACGGATAATGGTCTCGCCATCGCCGCGGGGTACTGATACGCCGCCCAGCGACGGAGCACTCATCTGCTCCAGTTCCTGGCGCTTCGCACGCTTCGACTTGCGCTGCTTGCCACGACCGGCGCCGCCCTTGCCGAAGGCACCCTGGGTACCACCGCGACCGCGGCCACCCTTGCCAAAGCCACCGCCGGCGGGAGCGCCGCCACCGGTACCTGCACCTGGTGCGCCACCGGGACGACCCGGTCCGCCGCCACCCGGACGGCCTGCGCCACCGGGACGACCAGCGCCACCGGGAGCCGGACGCTCAGTGCGGTTGGGCATCATGCCCGGAGTAGGACGGTTTCCACCACCGGGACCGCCGGCCGGACGCGGAGCACCACCGGGACGGGGTGCACCGGGACGCGGAGCACCCGGACGGGGACCACCGCTGCCTGCTGCGGGACGGGGACCACCGGCACCTGCTGCGGGGCGGGGACCACCGGGGCGTTCGCCATCGTTGCGGCCACCTGCACGGGGCATGCCCTGTGAGGTTGCAAACGGGTTGTTGCCCGGACGCGGCGGACGTTCGCCATCGCCACCACGGCCGCGGGGCATGCCCTGGGACGTAGCGAAGGGGTTGTTGCCCGGACGGGGACCGCCGGGACGCGGAGCCTGGCCGCCCTGGCGGGACGGAGCCGGAGTCTCTGCCTTGGGAGCAGGACGGGCACCGGGCTTCGCCGAAAACGGCGTCGTGGATACCGCGGGAGCCGAGGGCGCTGCCGGGGCAGGCGCCGCAGGAGCAGATGCAGCGGGGGCGGCAGGTGCAGCCGCGGCGGGTGCTGCCGGAGCCGGAGCCTTTGGTGCAGCCGGACCCGGAGCCGGAGCGGCCGGACGGGATGTTGCGGGAGCAGCCGGAGCCTTGGGGGCGGCTGCAGGTGCGGGGGCAGCTGCCTTTGCAGCGCCTGCACCGGGGTAAGCGTCGCGAAGCTTCTTCACGACGGGGGCCTCAATGGTGGAAGAGGCGGAGCGAACGAATTCGCCCAATTCCTGCAGTTTTGTTACTGCATCTTTGGAAGTAATACCGAGCTCTTTGGCGAGCTCATGTACGCGGACCTTGGCCACATTTCTCCTGTCTCGGTCCGCACCGAGCCAGGCACGAACCGTCTACTTCTTACTGCGGGCCCCTGCCGCCAGCGCGACTAAAAGGCCCATTGCAGAGCGCAACAAAGTTGTCATCGTTACGCACTCATCGCTGGGAACTCATCGGGTTTCCATCAGTTTTCTGACCCGCTTTCAGGTTTGGACGGTTTTCCTGTGGCAGCCTGAGCCTCCACAAGTGGCGCGCCTGACATGAAGTAGCTTTCGACGGCGCTTGTTTCAGTAGCGCCCGCAAGGGCCCTTCCGAAAGCACGCCGCTTGATTGCCAATGCCAAGCACTTTTCGCTGGGATGCAGCCACGCACCCCTGCCGGCCATCCGGCGTCGAACATCCACAAGGACAGTGGACGAACCACGGCCTTGGGCGACCAGCCGGACAAGCTCGGACCGAGAGCCTTGCTTCCGGCATCCGATGCAGGTACGAACAGGGCCATGGCCGCGTTCAAGCAGTTCAGCCACGACGTGTCCTTACCTGCCTCTGCAAACTTGCGCTGACGGCCGACCCTGCACATGCAGATAAGGCACGTCAAAGCGCGCGGATACCGGACGTAAGCCCGGTTCCATCTATTCTAGCCCCCCGGCCCCGGACAGCCGAAACCGGCCACACCGCCAGCGCGGCGCGGCTCCCGGCGGCCAGGCCGCCGGAACGATCGTTAGTCGGTCTTGGCCGGGGCGGCGTCGGACACGATATCGATCCGCCATCCGGTCAGCTTCGCAGCGAGGCGTGCATTCTGGCCTTCCTTGCCGATCGCCAAGGAGAGCTGGTAGTCGGGCACAACTACACGGGCCGAGCGAGTTGCCTCGTCCGTGATAGTGACCGAATTCACCCGGGACGGTGACAAGGAGTTGGCGATGAAGGTTGCCGGGTCCTCGCTGAAGTCCACGATGTCGATCTTTTCGTCGTTCAGCTCGGTCATGACTGCACGGACGCGGGAGCCCATTTCGCCGATGCAAGCGCCCTTGGCGTTGACACCGGGGATGTTCGCTTTGACGGCGATCTTGGTGCGGTGGCCGGCTTCCCGGGCAAGTGCCACGATCTCGACGGAACGGTCCGCGATTTCCGGAACTTCCATTTCGAACAACTTACGGACCAGGCCCGGGTGCGAACGCGAAAGCGTAATGGACGGGCCCTTCGCCCCACGGTGGACATCCACCACGAAGGCACGAAGCCTGCTGCCGTGAATGTACTTCTCACCAGGAACCTGCTCGGGTGGCGGCAACAGGGCCTCCACGGATCCAAGGTTTACCTGAATCATGTGCGGGTTATTGCCCTGCTGGATCATGCCGGCAACGAGTTCGCCTTCGCGACCCTTGAATTCGCCTAATACGTTATCGTCCTCAACGTCGCGAAGACGCTGCAGGATGATCTGGCGTGCCGTGCTTGCAGCGATACGGCCGAAACCGGCCGGGGTGTCCTCGAACTCCCCGATGGCCTCGCCGTCATCGTCGATTTCCGTTGCCCAGATGGTCACGTGGCCGCTCTTGCGGTCCAGCTCGGCGCGGGCCTTCTCGAAGGCACCGGGCGTCTTGTGATAGGCCACCAGGAGCGCTTGCTCGATGGTGGGAATCAGGAGGTCCAGCGGGATTTCACGCTCACGCTCCAGGAGTCTCAGTGCGCTCATGTCAATATCCATTAGGCCTCCTCGGAAGGTCCATTGTGTTCGTCTGCCAGCCCGGCCTCGTGGAGGTGGCTGAATTCAATCTCGACTTTTCCGTGACGGATCCTGTCGAAAGGAATAGTGATGGGGTCCCCCTGTTTGGGCTTCATGCCCTTTTTGACCTCGTGCTCCGGAATGAGGGTCACACCGGCGTCATCTACTGACGCAATCCGGCCAAGGACGTTCTCACCCTGGATGACGTTGACCCTGACCATGCGGCCGCGGGCCCTGTGCCAGTGGCGCGGTTCCGTCAGCGGACGGCCTACTCCTGGCGAAGAAACTTCGAGGTCGTAAGGACGGCCGTCGTCGTGGGGATCGTTGTCCAGAATATCGGACAACCCACGAGAGACATCTGCGATGGCGTCAAGGCTGACGCCCCCGGTCTCCTCCTGCGGAAGATCCACGACGACGTGGACCGTGCGGTGTGAACCGGCAACGTGGATGGAAACATCCTCGAGGTAGAGCCTGTTGGCAAGGACTGCCGGTTCGAGCAGCGCCTTTAGCCTGCGCTCTTCCGGGTTGTGGATGGTGGCCGTTGAATTCGACTCAGTACGGTCTGTTGAAGTCGTGGCTTCCGAGTCACTCACGTTGCCCGCCGCCTCCCGATAGATGTTGTTGTGACTACTAGCCTAACGATTTTCGGCAGCACATGGTGCACGGAGTTTCCCGTCCACATGACACCATGGTGTGTTGTGGACGAGCAGACAAGTGAAAAACGACAATCACCAGCGTGGGGTCGGCTCCTTCTCATTTCCGTGGTTGCGCTGCTCGTTGCGGGCACGGGAATCGTACTTCTACCGCGGGATTCCGGGACTCCCCCTCCGGTTTCATTCTCCGAGTCTGCCCTCGCCGACGCTTTCGCCGATACTCAGGGGCTGCGGGAATCGGCTGCTGGATTGATGGCAGCTGGAGGATCTGGTTCCCAAACGCCCGCCCTGGACGATGCTGTGACATTGCTGACAACACAGTCCCGGGCCCTCCTTCCACCTTCTGCCGCAGCTGCTGCCACCTCCGCAGCCTCGACGGCAAGCGATAAAGATGACCCTTCTGAGGATGATGCGGCCCAGCAAGCGACGCCCGCTACAGTCGTGGCTGGCCTGACCGCCAGCGGGCGGCAACGACTGGACGACGCCCGCGAGGCCGACGGCGGGATCGCCCGGTTGCTCGCCGCCGTCGGATCCGCCCAACTTCTCCAGGGCGAAAAGCTGGCTGCGGTGTGGCAACTGCCGGTACCGTCGCCGACGTCGAGCGGTAGCGCGCCTGCCACTACACCGGCTGTGCACCAGTGCCCTTCAATCAGCCCCACCCCGGATGCAACCGCTGCCACCACCGATGCGGCTTTGGCCGCCACTGTCCGTACAGAACAAGAAGCCGTCTACATCTATCAGGTGGCGCTGAAGCGATTGGACGCTGGCGCAACTGCCCAAGCCGCCAAGGATCTTGCGGTGCACGAGCGTCTGCTTCAACAAGCGGAGGCCTTGACCCGCCGTAACTGTGGCGACGTCCCTACCCGGGAGGCCGGATACAGGTTGCCTGCACAGTTCGCTGAAGACCCGGCCGCGGGCTTGGGAGCCCTGGAATCGGACTCCCTGCAGGGATTTGGCGATCTCATCGCGCTGTCGACAGGAGAGACCCGGGACTGGGCCACCAGCGGCCTGCTGGCGGCCGTGCGCAGGAGCTTGCACTGGGGTGCCGCGCTGGCCGCTTTGCCGGGGTTGGAGTTCGACGCCGATGACTTGCCTCCCCTGCCGACGCCCGCCCCCAGTTAATCCACGCCCCAGTTAATCCACGCCCCAGTTAGTACCAACCGCAGTTAGTCCAAGCGGCGGATGGGATAGGCGAGCCTAGCCATGCTGGCCAAGGCGGCCCGGCGGTGCTTGGCTTGAACCATGGCTTCCGCAGAAACTGCTACCACGCACGAGAACGAACCGCATCGTGATGACCTTGCCCATAGGCTGAACTGGCTGCGCGCCGGAGTTTTGGGGGCGAATGACGGCATCGTCTCCGTCGCCGCGATCGTCGTCGGCGTGGCCGGTGCCACGACCAACACCGGCAGCATCCTCGCTGCTGGTACGGCTGGCCTGGTGGGTGGCGCCATTTCCATGGCGTTGGGCGAGTATGTATCCGTCAGTAGCCAGAGCGACACGCAGAAGTCGCTCATCGAGAAGGAACGCCGGGAACTCGCCGAACAGCCGGAGGAAGAACTCGAGGAGCTTGCCGCGATCTACCAGGCGAAGGGGCTCACACCGCGGACCGCCCGGACAGTGGCCGAAGAACTCACGAAGCACGATGCCCTTGCGGCGCACTTGTCCGCCGAGCTCAATATCCACGAAGACGACATCGTGAGTCCGTGGAACGCCGCCTTTGCCTCGGCAGTGGCATTTACCCTGGGCGCCGTGCTTCCCATGCTGGCCATCCTGCTCCCTCCCCCCGCAATGCGGGTTCCACTGACGTTCGCTGCCGTCCTGCTGGCTCTCGCGATCACGGGAGCCCTGGGGGCCTGGATTGGTGGGGCACCCAGGTTCCGCGCAGCGGCCCGGGTGGTGCTGGGCGGAGCCTTGGCGCTTGCAGCCACGTTCTCGATCGGAAGCCTCTTGGGCGCCAGCGGCGTTTTCTGAGGGTAGTACCGCCGGGCAGAGCTAGGCTGATGGCGTGACCCTTCACGCCATGATTCCGATTCCGGGCGACCTCCACGCCCGATACAACCGCGATTCTGCGGGGCGGGACTGGCTGGCGAGCCTTCCGGGGCTTATCCGTGAGGCTTTGGACCGTTGGCAGTTGTCCGTGGACCTCRCACCCGGTGAAGAGCCGTGGAACGGACACGGAGCCTTGGTTGTGCCCGTTCTCCAGCACAGCAGGCAGGCTGCGCTGAAGATCGCCTATCCGCATGAGGAAGCTCTCGTGGAGCGCCATGCCTTGGCCCTGTGGGGTGGCCACGGAGCTGTCCGGCTCCTGGCTGCCGACACCGCCAGTTGCTCTATGCTGCTGGAACGCCTCGACGCGTCCTGTTGGCTACAGGATGTCCCCATGGATGAGGCCCGGCAGGTCTGGGGTGAGATCATGCGCGAGCTTTCCATTACCCCTGATGATCGTCCCGAGTGGCGGGGATTCGATCACATCGCTGCCACGGCCGAGCGCTGGAGCGACGAAATGCCTTCTGAGTGGGAGCGGCAGGACCGGCCCTTCCCGCGATGGCTCTTGGAGGCCGCGCTGGAAGTGTGCCAGACCCGCGGTGCTGTGGGCCGCCGATCCGGCAGGGACGTCCTGGTGCACACCGATCTGCATTTCATGAACATCCTCGGCACCTTGGACCCTGATCGCGGCGAATACTTGGCCATCGATCCGCAGCCGCAGATCGGTGAGGCCGAATTTGCGGTGGCGCCTGTTCTGTGGAACCGGATCAAGGATCTGTCACGCCGCGATCCTGCATCTGCCCTGCGGGAGCGATGCCGGGATTTCAGCCTCGCCGCTGGGCTTGATCCGGAGGTCGCGCGACAGTGGAGCATTGCCCGCGAAGTGGACAACGCCCTATGGTACGCGGGAAAACGAGGTCACGAAGGCGATCTGGCCCGTTCCTTGTGGGTGGCAAGCACGCTGGCGGGCAGGACACTGGAAGGACTTCCAGCAGCACATGATTTGCCCGGGCCCGGGGACGCAATCAGCTGAAGTTATCGTTCCAGACGTCCATGCCGAGCTTGATGATCAGCGCCGCCACGACGATCAGGAACACGATCCGTACAAACCCGCTCCCCCTGGCTACGGCTGTCCGGGCACCCAGATATCCGCCCGCCATATTCGCGAACCCCAGCACCAGGCCCACTCCCCACAACAGGGAACCGTGAGGGAGGAAGAAAATCAGGGCACCGGCGTTGGTGGCCATGTTGACGATCTTGGCCTTTGCGCTGGCTTCAAGGAAGGCGTAACCCATGGCCGAGACCAAGGCGATCACCAGGAATGACCCCGTACCGGGACCGATCAGGCCATCGTAAAAACCGATCACGGCACCGATCAGGCAAGCCACCACATAGTGCTTGTGCCCATCGTGCCGCAGAGCCGTCAGCTCGCCCGCGCTGGGGCGAAGTGCCGTGAAAATCGCGACGGCGATCAGCGCCACCACAATGATGGGCTTGAAAACGCTGGCCGGCAGCGATGCAGCAAGGATGGCACCGCCAAAGCTCCCCGCCAGCGCAATCACCGCCATGGGTATTGCCGTCTTGAGGTCCGGTCCCACCCGCCTGTAATAGGTGGTGGCACTGGTGGTAGTGCCGAAGATGGAACCCATCTTGTTCGTGGCCAGTGCCTGGACTGGAGTGATGCCAGGTACCAGCAGAAGTGCGGGGAGCTGGATCAGCCCCCCGCCTCCTACTACCGCGTCAACCCAGCCGGCTGCGAATCCAGCCACCACAATCAGGATGATGGTGGTGAGCTGGATGGTCTCGAAGCCGGAAATCACCGGTTACGGACAGCGTTGACCACGTAATCCACGGCCTTCTCCACCGAGATGTTCTCGGCTTCACCACTGCGACGGTCCTTGATCTCCACTACACCGTCCACAAGTCCACGGCCGACGGCCAGGATAGTGGGCACGCCGACGAGTTCGGCATCGCCAAACTTGACGCCGGGAGAAACCTTGGGCCGGTCATCAAAGATGACGTCGAGGCCTGCAGCCTCGAGTTCCGCCGATAGCTTCTCTGCGGCTTCGAAAATTTCGTCACCGCGGCCCACAGCCACAACGTGTACATCGGCCGGAGCCACCGAGCGTGGCCACACCAGGCCGCGGTCGTCATGGTTGGCTTCGGCAAGGGCTGCGACAGCACGCGTGACACCAACACCATAGGAGCCCATGGTGACGACAACCTGCTTGCCGTTCCGGTCCAGCACCTTCAGGTCCAGCGCCTCGGCGTACTTGCGTCCGAGCTGGAAAATGTGGCCCATTTCGATGCCACGGGCAGTTTCAAGCGGCCCGGAGCCGTCCGGTGCCGGATCCCCTGCCCGGACGTCGGTGCATTCGATGACGCCGTCCCAGGTGAAGTCGCGGCCCGCTACCAGTCCGAAGACATGCTTGCCATCAACGTTGGCGCCCGTCACCCAGGTTGTGCCGGACACGACGCGGGGATCCACGAGGAACAGCAGTGTGGAGGACCCTTCCAGGCCCAGCACTTGTTCGTCCAGGGACAAACCAGGGCCGATGTAGCCCTTGACCAACCACGGCAGCTTCTTGAGGTCTTCCTCGTTGGCTGCTTCCAGGCCGATCTCGCCCGCGATGGGCAGGAACGATCCGATGTTCGCCTCCACCCGCTTGAGATCCACCGCACGGTCACCCGGAACGCCGAGGACGACGATCTGGCGTTCACCAGTGGGGAGAGTCACGGCGAGGACGACGTTCTTCAGCGTGTCAGCGGCAGTCCAGGCGCCGCCGTCGGCCTCGCTGCGGGGTGCGAGCTGGTTGGCTGCGTCAACCAGTGTCTCGATGGTCGGTGTGTTCGGTGTGTCCAGAACCTGGGCAGCCGGCGCGTCCGTGAAATCAATATCCTCAGGGACAACCGTGGTGACTGCCTCGACGTTGGCGTAGTAGCCGCCGGCCGAGCGCACAAAGGTGTCCTCGCCGATCTCGGTGGGGAAGAGGAATTCTTCGCTCTTGGAGCCACCCATGGCACCTGCGGTGGCAGCAACCGGAATGACTTCCAAGCCCAGGCGTTCGAAGATCTTCAGGTATGCGGCGCGGTGGGCGGCGTAGCTTGCGTCCAAGCCGGCGTCGTCAACGTCGAAGGAGTAAGAATCCTTCATGATGAATTCGCGCCCACGGAGGAGACCTGCGCGGGGGCGCGCTTCATCGCGGTACTTGTTCTGGATCTGGTACAGGCTCAACGGCAGGTCCTTGTACGAGGAGTACAGGTCCTTGACCAGGAGCGTGAACATTTCTTCATGCGTCGGAGCCAAGAGGTAGTCGGCACCCTTGCGGTCCTGAAGCCGGAACAGGCCCTCCCCGTACTCGGTCCAGCGGTTGGTGGCCTCGTAAGGTTCGCGCGGCAGCAGTGCCGGGAAGTGGACTTCCTGCGCGCCAATGGCGGACATTTCCTGCCGGATGATCTCCTCCACCTTGCGCAGGACGCTCAGTCCCAGCGGCAGCCACGTGTAAATGCCAGGCGCGGCACGGCGGATGTAACCGGCCCGGACCAGGAGCTTGTGGCTGGCGACCTCGGCGTCGACGGGATCTTCACGCAGGGTGCGCAGGAACAACTGGGAAAGGCGAAGGACCACGGGTACGTATCCGTTTCTATGGCAGATGTGGCAAAAACAACTGTCTACTAATCTACCGGCTGCCGGCGGGCGGCTCAGCACAGAATGGCTCAGCACGGAACAGCTCAGCACAGAGAAGAGCCACGCCGTCGCGTATGGAAGCCCCTGGCCAAAGTTCGGCTGGTCATCCTGCGATGGCGTGGCTCAGCGGCCGGCCGGCCGCAGACTCTGTCCGGGGACTAGTCCCCCGTTCCCTCCAGCGGAACGGGATCGCCTGCGACTGGGAAGCATTGGTGACTGCCGAGCTCACGGATGGTGCGGCTGCCAAAGGCATCCTTCAAGGTTTTTGCCATGATTCCCCCTGTAACCACCCGTGCCCCATCGACACGGCTTGGGAAAAACCTATGTGATAGCGGACACGTTTTCAAGGATTTTGATGCCAAAGGCCTATTGACCGCGCCGTTGGCCAGACTTAGCGTTAATTCATCACTTGGTGAATTACTCGTTGGTGCCGGAGGCAGCCATGTCAGATGCAGCAATAGAAGCCAGTGGCCTGCACATCTCCCGGGGCCGGACAAGAATTCTGCGGGGCCTGGACTTTGCCGTGGACAGCGGGCGGATCACGGGGCTGCTCGGCCCGTCAGGAAGCGGCAAGACGACACTCATGCGCGGCATCGTTGGGGTACAACGCATCACCCGTGGATCCATCAGTGTCCTTGACCGTCCAGCGGGCAGCGCACCATTAAGGCACGACGTCGGGTACGTCACCCAAGGTGCCAGCGTCTACTCGGACCTCAGCGTCGAAGCCAACGTGAAGTACTTCGGCGCCATGCACAAGGCAACGGCGACGGACGTCGCGGAGTCGATTGCCGCCGTCGGGCTCGAATCATTTGCGAAGCAGAAAGCCGGGAACCTCTCGGGCGGGGAGTTCAGCCGCGTGTCCTTGGCATGCGCGCTGGTCGCGCACCCCAAGCTGCTGGTGCTGGACGAACCGACAGTGGGTTTGGATCCGGTACTGCGCGCGGAGTTGTGGGAGCGGTTCGTTGACATGGCCGCTGGCGGAACGACGCTCTTGGTTTCCAGCCATGTGATGGAAGAAGCGTCGCATTGTTCCTCGTTGCTGCTTCTGCGGGACGGCCTGCTGCTGGCGCAGCTCACACCCGCCGAGCTCGCGGAGCGGGGACGCAGCAATGACCTTGAACGCGCGTTCCTGAACATGATCAAAGACGCCGAACGGGGCCCGGACAGCGGCCAGCCGGCAAAGGAAAGCCAGGTGGCATCATGAATCTTCGGATGACCTTTGCCACCACCGCCCGGGTGCTGGGTCAGCTGCGGCACGATCACCGCAGCGTGGCGCTCATTCTGGTGGTTCCGGCGCTGCTGCTCACCGCCGTCTACTATCTTTTCGAGAACGAAACACTGCCTCCGGGCGTTCCGCGCACCTTCGATCGCGTTGGCCTGATGATGCTGGCGATCTTCCCGTTCGTCGTCATGTTTCTGGTCACGTCCATCACCATGCTGCGGGAACGAACTTCCGGGACCCTGGAGCGGCTCCTCACCACCCCCATCCATAAAGCGGACCTCTTGTTCGGCTACGCCATTGCCTTCTCCATCATGGCCGCGCTGCAGTCGCTGGTGGCCACGGCTGTTGCCTACTGGATCTTCAACCTCGACATCAAGGGCAGTCCCGGGTTCGTCGTGCTGATCGCGGTCATCAACGCTGTCCTTGGAGTCGCCCTGGGGCTGCTGTGTTCGGCCTTTGCACGCACCGAGTTCCAGGCTGTCCAGTTCATGCCGGTTGTGGTGGTGCCACAGATCCTGCTCTGCGGGCTCTTCGTGGCGCGGGAGCAGATGAACGACGCCCTCGACGCCATATCCGGAGTCCTTCCCCTGACGTTTTCTGTTGACGCCCTTCAGGAGATCGCAGGGAACATCGACGCAACTGAAACCATGTGGCAGGACACCATGGTGATGGGCGGAATCGTTGTCGGAGTCCTTGTCCTTGCCTCATTGACCCTGAGGCGGCAGACGTCATGAGCCTGGAGCCCCTGCGCCGCGGCCGTCGAAGCGGGAGCGATCATTCGCGCGAAGCCATTCTGGTGGCGGCCCGGAAGTTGTTCGCGGAGCAAGGGTTCGACGGCACCAGTCTTCGACAAGTGGCACGGGAAGCTTCAGTGGACCCGGCCATGGTGCACCACTTCTTCAAAGGCAAAGACGAGTTGTTCGCTTCCAGTGTGGAGTTGCCTGCCGATCCTGAAGAGGTACTGGCCGGGGTTGAAACCCTGGAACCGGAGGCGAGGGCTGAAGCACTGGTCCGTGCGGTAGTGCGGTTGTGGGAGAGCCCGGCGCAGCCCGGCCTGGTGGCATTCGTCCGGGGAACCATCGGATCGAAGGCCAAAACGGCACTGCTTCGGGAGACTGTGAGCCGGACCATCCTGTCCCGGGTCATGGTTGGCGTGGAGGGTCCTGCTGAGGAAGTCCGGCTGCGTGGCAATCTGGTGGCGACACAAGTGGTTGGACTGATGCTGCTCCGCTACGTAATCCGGCTCGAACCGCTGGCGAGTGCTGATCAGGAGGAGGTAGTTAGCCTGGTGGCACCGACCATCCAACGGTATCTCACGGGGAAGCTGGACTCCCCCAAGTAAGTAGCAGCTATTTGATGAGCGCCGCAGCTTGGTCCATAAGAGTGGTGACAGTTGCCAAGGCTTCGTCTTCTGTCTTGCCCCCGACGGCTATCGCTGCGATGACCACACCCTGCTTAGTAGCCTGCGACATCAACATCGACTGTGTCCGACCATCTGGCAATTTGCTGTCCATTCGAGTTGCATAGAGCGAACCGACGGGCTTCCGATTACCCAAGTCAGTCAGCTGCAATGTGGTGGTTCCATTTGGAGTTGTCAGGGTCATGTTTTGACACGTGGCCAGTTCGTCAACGCTCTTCTCTGCCTTCTCGAGGGCCTCCGGAGTCAGACCGGTCCCCAGGGAAATACTGCTCACGGTACCGGCAGCAAGATCCTGGCTAACGCCAACCGCGGCTACTATGCCCGTAGTTGGCTGGGCCATCGAGCCCATGGCCAAATCCTTGCACTCCGCGGGTTCAACCTGCATCTGTGCCCACAGAGCTTTCATCTGGTCCTGGGAGCCACTGATATCTGCACTGGAAGTAACGCTGAGCTTGGTTCCGTGCTTGTCCTGGATCTGACCAACAATGGAGGTCAGCTCCTCCACCGTGTAATTTTTCACCTCTGTAGGCGTCGGTGTGGAGGTCTGAGTCGTCGTCCCGCTTGCGGGTGCGGAAGCAGCCTCCGTGCTGGTTCCGGCGCCGCCACAGGCTGTAAGGCCCATGACCAACAGTCCTGACACGAACAATCCGCGCAGCGCATTCTTATTCATTTGTTCCCCGAAAAAAGGTTGAGTGAAGAGCTGACTGGCGTCAGTCGAGTACAGACTACAAGTAAGTAGCAGCTGATGCCGTTTAGAGCCCCCAAAACGGCGTTAACTGCTACTTACTTGGGCTAGAAGAGGACAGTTGCGAACGTCCCGACTTGCTCGAAGCCGACTCTTTCGTAGGTGGCCCGGGCCTTGGCGTTGTAGTCATTGACGTACAGGCTCGTTACGGGCGCAAAGGTACGTGAGAGATTTACGACGGCGGCCATGTAGCCAGCGCTTTGGTGGTGCCCACGCATCTCCGGATTCATCCATACGCCTTGGACCTGCGTGACGTCCTGGGTAACTGCACCCAACTCTGCCTTGAAAACAACGGTCCCGGCAGCGTCGATGTGGACCAGCGAATGCCCTTGGCGAATGAGCCCCGCAACGCGCCTGCTGTAGAAGTCCTGGCCGCCCAGAAACGGCGAGTAGCCCACTTCTTCCTCGAACATGGCGGCGCAGGCGGGCAGGATGCGTTCGAAGTCCGCCATGGTGCCGAACGTCAGGGATGGATTGGCTTCGATGGCCGGCCCACCGGAAATGGTCAAAAGGGGCTGCCTGGAGCGGACTTCGTGTGCGAAGTGGCCCAACTGCTCAAAGCGGGAGTAGAGCGCCAGCACCGTTTCTGCTGGCCCAAAGATGGAGGCGTATCGCCTGCCGGATTGGTGGGCCGCCGTAGCTACATATCCGGTTAGCCCGGGATCGAGTTGCACCGGTACCAGGTTGGCTCCCGCCCAACAAGCTCCAAGGAGGGTGTCGTCGTCGAACACGCCAAAGACGCTGGCGCCGCCGCTGGTGGGCGCGGCCGACCCTACGCTGTCCAGGTGCGCCAGGATGAAGACGTTGGCAACGGGATCTTCGCTCGCAAGCGCGCGAAGGGCCAAGGTGTCGGCACTGCCGAGCACCCTGACCCCCAGGCCTGTCTCGTTACGAGACGCTAACCACGGGGCTACCCTTGACAGCATCTTCGCCATCGGCCTCCCCCATCTCTTCAGCGATACGCATGGCCTCTTCGATCAGTGTCTCAACAATTTCGCTTTCAGGCACTGTCTTGATGACTTCGCCCTTCACGAAAATCTGGCCTTTGCCGTTTCCGGAGGCTACACCGAGGTCCGCTTCGCGGGCTTCACCCGGGCCGTTGACTACACAGCCCATGACGGCCACGCGGAGGGGGATTTCCATCCCCTCAAGGCCGGCGGTTACCTGCTCAGCCAACGTGTACACGTCCACCTGGGCGCGGCCACAGGAAGGGCAAGACACAATCTCAAGCTTCCGCGGGCGCAGGTTCAACGACTGCAGGATCTGGTTGCCAACCTTGATTTCCTCAACGGGCGGCGCCGAGAGGGAAACGCGGATGGTGTCACCGATGCCGCGGGACAGCAGGGCCCCGAAGGCAGTCGCGGACTTGATGGTTCCCTGGAAGGCCGGACCGGCTTCGGTCACGCCAAGGTGCAGGGGCCAGTCACCCTTTTCGGCGAGCATCTCGTAGGCAGCAACCATGATGACGGGGTCGTTGTGCTTCACGGAGATCTTGAAGTCGTGGAAACCGTGCTCTTCGAAGAGCGAGGCCTCCCAGACAGCGGACTCCACCAGAGCTTCAGGGGTGGCCTTGCCGTACTTCTTCATGATGCCCGGCTCCAGGGAACCAGCGTTGACGCCAATGCGGATGGACGTCCCATGGTCCTTCGCGGCCGCGGCAATTTCCTTGACCTGGTCATCGAACTTCCGGATATTGCCGGGGTTCACACGGACCGCTGCGCATCCTGCTTCAATGGCCGCGAAAACGTACTTCGGCTGGAAGTGGATATCGGCGATCACGGGGATCTGGGATTTCCGGGCGATGATCGGCAACGCCTCGGCGTCGTCCGCTGACGGGCAGGCAACGCGGACGATGTCGCAGCCGGAGGCAGTCAGTTCAGCGATCTGTTGAAGCGTGGCGTTGATATCCGTGGTGGGCGTCGTAGTCATGGACTGCACGCTGATGGGTGAATCGGAGCCAACGCCAACGGATCCAACCTTGATCTGCCGCGTCTTACGGCGCGGGGCAAGGACGGGGGGTGGGGCTGCTGGCATTCCCAGGCTGACCGAGGTCACGTGGACTCCTTGGGTTTGGGGTGGATCGTTGTGGTGGAGGACGCCGGAGCTAGGATGCGTGGGCAGCCAGGACGCCGATAATGGGGTCCCATTCCGTGGTGCGGATGCCGGCTATGACGCCGGCTTCGGCGAACGGATCCTGCTTCAGGAGGTCATTGAGTTCGGCTTCATCTGCTGATTTGAAGATGAGCAGTGCGCCGGCACCATCACCGTAGGGTCCGCTCGCAAGCAGCGTGCCGTCCTCTGCGAGGTTGCCCAGCCAGGCGCGGTGCGACGGGCGGGCTTCGTCGCGGAGGGCGCCGGATTCGGCGACGTATACATACTCAACAGCGAAAACAGTCATGAAGCTAGCCTATCCCGACGCGTAGCGATGATCCGCCATCCATTGCAGCTCACTCTGCAGGCCCCGGGTCCCGGTCAGGGGTTTCAGCCAAAGATATTCACCGGCTTGACGATGTCCGCGTAAATCAGGAGCGCGCCCATGGCCATCAGCAGCGCTGCCACCACATATGTAGCGGGAAGCAGCTTTGCGATATCGAAAGCACCTGGATCCGGCTTTCCCCTCAGCCTTGCCACCTGGCGCCGGGCCCCCTCATACAGGGCGCCGGCCACATGGCCGCCGTCGAGGGGCAGCAGGGGTACAAGGTTGAAGATGGCCAGCGCGAAGTTCAGGCCGGCAAGCAGCCCTACCAACGTTCCAATGCGTGCCTGGAGCGGTACCTCTTCCATGGCAGCAACTTCCCCGGCCACCCGACCGACGCCAACCACACTGATGGGGCCGTTGGGATCACGGGGTTCCTCGCTGAAGGCGGCCTTCGCCACCCCAACCACACGGGCAGGCAGGTTAAGTATTACTCCGGAAATCTGCTTGATATTCTCCCCTGCCATGGGAAGGACGGACGACGCCGGCTGGGGAACCAAGGCGCTCTGCGCGCCGATTCCCAGGAAGCCAACCTCCTGGTACTTCAGCACGCCGTTGGCATCCTGCTCCTGGCGTCCATCGGCACCCACAACCGGCCGCGAGGACAAGACTGGAGTAACGGTGGTGGAAACTTCCGAGCCGTTGCGTTCTACGGTGATGGGTACTTCCCGGCCCGCCGAGGCCCGGATCCAGCCGGTGAGTTCATCCCAGCTGGTGACGGCTTTGCCGTCGAAAGTCTTGACGGTGTCGTTCGGCTGCAGCCCGGCGGCCGCCGCGGGTGTTGGCTTGCAGTCCGCCGAATCCGGGTCCACCGTTTTGCCGGCAGCCACCTGGCATTTTGAGACGTCCGCGATGGTGGTGGTGGCCGTGGCAACGCCAAAACCCATGAGCAGGACGGCCAGGAGGACCAAACCGATGAGCATATTCATGGCCGGTCCGCCGAGCATGATGATGATTTTCTTCCAGACCGGCAGCTTGTAAAAGACCCTGCCTTCATCCCCCGGGCCCACTTCTTCATGCGCGACCGAACGGGCCTCACTGGCAAGAGTCTGGAACATGCCCGTGCTGGACGGACGCACCCCGCCATCTTCTTTGTTGGGCGGATACATGCCAATCATGGCCACGTAGCCACCCAAGGGAAGCGCCTTGAAGCCGTATTCCGTTTCGCCCTTCTTCTTGGACCACAAGGTGGGCCCGAAGCCAATCATGTACTTGGTCACGCGCACTTTAAAGAGCTTCGCGGGGACCAGGTGGCCAACCTCGTGCAAAGCGATGGACACTGCGACGCCAAGGGCGACGAAGACGACTCCGAGGATGAAAAGAAGGACGGGACTCATGCCGATGGGACTGCTTCCATAGGGGGTTCTTTGTTTATACGGCGCTGTTGGCTAAACGATCATGGGTGCGCGTGCGTGCCCAACTCTCAGCATCCAGCACGGACTCCACCGTAAGCTCCGAAGAACCTGAATGTTCGCTGAGGACGGACTCCACCGTGTCCACGATGTCCGTAAAGCGGATGCGGCCGGCGTGGAAAGCCTCCACGGCTTCCTCGTTGGCCGCGTTGAAGACGGCAGGGTAGGTGCTGCCCTGCTTCGCGGCCTCCTTGGCGAGCTCCACTGCCGGAAACGCAACCGAGTCCAGTGGTTCGAATGTCCAACTTGTGGCTTGGGTCCAGTCACATGGTTGGGCAGCCCTTGGAACCCTCCCAGGCCAGCCAAGCCCCAAGGCGATGGGAAGCCGCATGTCAGGGGGCGACGCCTGGGCGATGATGGACCCATCCACGAACTGGACCATGGAGTGGACCACCGACTGTGGATGGACCACGACGTCGATCCTGTCCAGGGGTACATCGAACAGCAGATGTGCCTCGATCACTTCCAGGCCCTTGTTAACGAGGCTCGCCGAGTTGGTGGTGACCATGAGGCCCATATCCCAGGTGGGATGCGCCAGAGCTTCTGCGGGGGTGACATCGTGAAGCTGCTCACGGCTGCGGCCGCGGAAAGGTCCGCCGGACGCTGTGAGAATCAGCTTCTCCACCTCCTGCTCGGTACCTGAACGCAGGCACTGTGCGATGGCTGAGTGCTCGGAATCGACAGGCACAATCTGGCCGGGGCGGGCAGCCGCTTTCACCAGGGCACCACCGACAATCAGCGACTCCTTGTTGGCGAGCGCCAAGGTGGCACCGGATGCGAGCGCGGCCAGGGTGGGCGCCAGGCCAATGGAGCCGGTGATGCCGTTGAGAACGACGTCGCATTCGACTTCCGCGATACGGGTGGACGCGTCCGGACCAACGAAAATTTCCGGAACGAAGTTGCGCAAGCCGCTTCGGGCTGCCGCGGCGTCAATCAGGTTCTGCAGTTCTTCCGCATCGCCGTAGGCAATGCCTACAGCCTGCGCCCGCGTGTGGACAGCCTGCTGGGCGAGCAGTTCGAGGTTTCCGCCGCCGGCGCTCAGTGCCACCACTTCGAAAAGGTGCGGGGCGCCGTCGACGACGTCAATCGCCTGTGTGCCGATGGAACCCGTGGACCCGAGGATGACGATCTTGCGCGGCTGCATTGCTTAAGTATCCCAGCAGCCGCAGAAGCGTGCGAACGCAGCACCCTGGTAAGTGGAAAACCCTGCTTGACCACTTCTTTCCCGCGCGTAACGTGGAATTGTGGAGTGGCTGGCCTGGTTTGATGCGCAGGATTGGTTTGACGCGCGGAACTACGAATTCGCGCGGCAGGTATTGCAACGCGGTACGGCCACCCTTTATCTGGTTGCGTTCCTCTCCACCATGAACCAGTTTCCGGCCCTTCTTGGCGAGCGTGGCTTGCTTCCCGTACCTTCGTTTCTTGAGATGGCGCGGCGTCTGGCCCGGCCCACTCTCTTTCAGTGGCGTTACTCGGATGCCTTGCTGCGTGCAGTCTGTTGGGTGGGCATCGCGGTGTCCGCCTTGCTGGTGTTGGGCCTGCCCCAGCTTGGACCACCGTGGCTGCCTATGCTGGCGTTCCTCACCCTCTGGTTCCTGTACATGTCGATCGTGAATGTGGGCCAGACGTTCTACGGCTTTGGCTGGGAGATCCTGCTGCTGGAGGCCGGTTTCACCGTAGCGTTCCTTGGCTCGGACCAGGTTCCGCCGCCCACCACCATCCTGATCCTGATTGTGTGGCTGGTGTTCCGGCTTGAGTTCGGCGCGGGAATGATCAAAATCAGGGGCGGGCGTGAGTGGCGCGACCTTTCGGCGATGTTCTACCACCACGAGACGCAGCCGATGCCCGGACCACTGAGCCGGCAGTTCCATCTCCTCCCCCGTCCTCTGCACAAGGTGGAAGTGGTGGGAAACCACTTCGCCCAGTTGGTGGTTCCGTTCTTCCTGTTCGCGCCCCAACCGCTGGCCAGTATCGCGGCAGGAATTATCATCGTGACGCAGCTTTGGTTGGTGGGCAGCGGTAATTTTGCCTGGCTGAACTGGATGGCAATCGTTCTCGCCTTCGCTGCAGTGAGTGATCCGGTGGCGCATGCGGTTCTTCCCGTCATTCCGCTCGAGTGGCACCCGGGTGCCGAAACACCGCTGTGGTGGCTCGTCGTCGTACTTGCCGTGACGGTCCTGCTGCTGGTCCTCAGTTACCGGCCGCTCCTGAACCTCTTCTCGCGCCAGCAACTCATGAATGCGAGCTTCAACCGCTGGCGCCTGGTCAATGCCTATGGTGCGTTCGGTACGGTGACCAAGCAGCGGATCGAGATCGTCGTCGAAGGCACCATGGCTGAAGAGCCCGATGCAGCTGACGACCAATGGCTGGAGTACGGCTTCAAAGGCAAACCCGGCGACGTCCGCCGTCTGCCACGGCAATGGGCGCCGTATCACCTCAGGCTGGATTGGCTCATGTGGTTCCTGCCGCTGCGGACCGTCCACGAGGGTTGGTTCTATGCCTTCCTGGAGAAGCTGTTGGAGGCAGACAAGCCCACGCTTGGGCTGCTTCGCCATGACCCGTTCGACGGCGAACGCCCGCGTTGGGTGCGTGCGCGCAGCTATCTTTACCGTTTCGCCAGCCGTGCGGAGTTCCGTGAGTCGGGTGATCGTTGGGTGCGGGTGCTGCTGTATGACGCCATTCCGCCGGTCTCCCTTACGCCTCGACGGCGGCGGCTTCTTTAGCGTTATCCGACTTTGCCGCGGGAGGGCTTGGCCTTGGACGCAGGTTTGGCCGTGGACGCGGGCGGCGGCGCCGTGGACTCACGGACCACCAAGTGCGTAGCCAGCTCCACCCTTCGGGAATCGATATCTTCGCCATGGACCTGGCGCAGGATGAACCGCAGGGCCGAACGGCCCATTTCCTGTAGTGGCTGTGAGACGGAGGTCAGGGGTGGAACGGATTCTTCCGCCTGATGGGTGCCGTCGAAACCGACCAGGCTCATGTCCTTCGGAATCCGGATGTCCTGCCTTCGCGCTTCTGCCAGGACACCCAACGCGATGCTGTCGCTTCCAGCGAATATTGCCGTGGGCGGATCTTCAAGTGCCAGCAGGGCCTTCATGCCCCTCACACCATTCTCGGGCCGAAAGGGGCCCGCGGAGACATAGTCGTCGTCCACAGCGATGCCCTCCGCCATGAGTGCGGCCATATAGCCGTGGAGCCGCGCCTGGCTGCATTCCGCCGTGGCAGGACCGCCTATGTAGGCAATCTTGCGGTGTCCCAACTCGAGCAGGTGAGTAGCTGCGGCCTTGCCGCCGGCCCAGTTGCTGGCACCCACGCTGAAGACCTCTGCCGGAGGCGGGTTGAGAGGGTCCACCACCACGATGGGGATCCGGCGGCGTTGGAAGGCTTCCAACTGTGCCGAGCCAAAGGCGGAAGTGACCACGATCATTCCGCTGCGTCCTTCGTCGATGATGCGTTGAGCCCGCTCCTCCGGTCCCAAAGGTGACGCTGTTTGCCTGCTGGTGACCGAGAGGATGACCTCCATGTCCGAGACCGCCGCATGCTCCATGACGCCGTTGAGGACTTCCACGGAGTAGGCCGAGTTCAGGGAGTCGAAAACCACCTCAACTGACTGCCGGGCGGGAAGGCTCTTACGTTGGAGCGGCGATTTGTATCCGGTTCGCTGCAAGGCCGCCAGCACGCGCGCCCGGGTTGCCTCGGCCACGTCCTCCCTGCCGTTCACCACCTTGGAAACCGTAGGCGCTGAGACACCCACCTCTTTGGCCACGGCAGCCAGTGTGAGCTTGAGCGGACGTAGCTCGCGTTCCATAATCCCCCTGCTTTCGAAATATTTCGGCTTGTTTTGAGTATGCGGGATGCCGAGGGAAAGCTCAAGAAGGCGGCCACAGCAGCTCAAGCAGCGAAAAAGTAAACCTTGACGTGTGATGGAATGCACTTTAGTTTAGACCGTGACCTAAACCGCATTCGCGAAATATTTCGGTATTTTTCGGGAGATGGTCACTCCTTTGGGAGATGGGCACCGCAACGTGCCCAACGAGGCGACTACACATGGAGAAGCAATGAAGCAGTTCCAATCATCACGGCGTTCTTTTCTGGCTCTAGCGGCTGTTACGCCATTCGCAGTCATGGCAACCAGTGCCTGCGGTACGTCCGGACCGGGCAGCGCGAGCGGAGGAGGCGCCAGCATGTGGTTCCTCTCCGGCGAGCCGAACCAGACCACCATCCAGAAAGCCGTCGATGCTTTTGGTTCGTCGAACCCCGATAACAAGATCGCTGTGACGTACTTCCAGAACGATGCTTACAAGACGAAGATCAAAACCGCGATCGGCGCCGGCCAGGCCCCCACCATTGTCTATGGATGGGGTGGCGGGACGTTGAAGACCTACGCCGAGGCCAATCAGGTGGAGGACCTGACCAGCTGGTTCGAGGCCAACCCGGATCTGAAAAACAAGTTCTTCCCCGCTTCCTTCGGTGCGGCTACCGTCAACGGCAAGATCTATGCCCTCCCCAATCAGTACGTGGCCCCGGTGGTGCTGTTCTACAACAAGGAGCTCTTTGAGAAGGCGGGGGTGCAGCCACCCAAGACCTGGGACGACGTCATGTCGCTGGTAAAGATCTTCAACGACATGGGCGTAGCCCCGTTCTCCTTGGGCGGTCAATCCCGCTGGACCTCCATGATGTGGTTGGAGTACCTGCTGGACCGCATCGGAGGCGCCGAGGTATTCAAGGCGATCTTCGAAGGCAAACCCAATGCTTGGATGGATCCTGCAGTGATTGAAACGGGTACCAAGATCCAGGAACTGGTGTCCGCCGATGGCTTCATCAAGGGCTTCTCCTCCATCACGGCAGATTCGAAGGCGGATCAGGCGCTGTTGTTCACGGGCAAAGCAGCAATGTTGCTTCAAGGTTCCTGGACATACGGACCCATGAAGAAGGAAGGCCAGAACTTCGTCCAGGACGGAAAACTGGGCTTCGTCGCCTTCCCGACAGTCGCGGGAGGCAAGGGAGATCCGAAGAACGGCGTAGGCAACCCCGCCCAGTACATGTCGATTTCGGCCAAAGCCACCGACAAGGAAAAGGAAACGGCGAAGAAGTTCTTCAAGGACGGCATCTTGACGGACACGGTCATCGACGCCTACATCAACTCCGGCTCGGTCCCCATCGTCAATGGCATTGAAGGCAAGCTCGCAACGTCCCCGGACAAGGACTTCCTGAACTTCGTGTACGACCTGGCCAAAAATGCCCCGAACTTCCAGCAGTCATGGGATCAAGCCCTGAGTCCGACCGCGGCCGAGGCCCTGCTTAACAACATCGACCAACTCTTCCTCAAGTCGATCACGCCACAGCAGTTCGCCGAGAACATGAATGCCACCCTGGGCAAATGAGCTCAACAACCACTCACAGGGCTGCCACTGCACCGCGGAAAATCGAGCAGATCGGGCAGCAAAAATCTGCGCTTGCGTGGCTGACGGTCCCGGCTTTGATCTTCTTCGTGGTGTTCGCACTTGCGCCGCTGGTAGGTGTCCTGGTTCTGAGCTTCGCCAACTGGGACGGCATCGGTGCCATCGGAGCAGCCGGCCTGGAGAACTGGTCCTCGGTACTCACCGATCCCGGACTGTACAACGCACTGGGCCTGACTTTCCTGATCATGATCGTCTCCTGGCTGGTTCAGACTCCTATAAGTCTTCTGCTGGGAGTCTTCACGGCCGGCACACAGCGTTACAGGGCTGCCTTGGCGGTGTTGTACTTCTTGCCGCTTCTGCTCTCCTCCGCGGCAGTTGCCATCGCGTACAAAGCACTGTTGGACCCTAACTTTGGGCTGGCCATGGGACTGGGTTTGCCTTTCCTGGCCCAGGACTGGCTGGGCGTCCCGCAGTTGGCATTGGGCTTGGTCATCTTTGTGATCGCCTGGCAGTTCGTGCCCTTCCACACACTCATCTACCAAGGTGGTGTCCGGCAAATCCCCAAGTCCCTGTACGAGGCAGCACAGATCGATGGTGCGGGAATCATTAAGCAGTTCTTCCACATCACGCTTCCCCAGCTGAAATACACCATCATCACCTCATCCACCCTGATGGTCGTAGGATCGCTGACGTACTTCGACCTCATCTTCGTCCTGACTGGTGGCGGGCCGGGTAACTCCACCCGCATCCTGGCGCTGGACATGTACTTGCGCGGCTTCCGGGCCAACCTGATGGGCCCGGCAAGTGTCATCGCAGTCATCCTCGTCGTCATCGGCCTTGTCCTTGCCTTGTTCCTCCAGCGCCTTGGAGGCAAGGACAAGCAGGGCAGCCAATTGGAAGGTTTGTAAGGTGAGCACTGCCCTTCGCAGCGATTCGAAAACCGCTCCAGCCGCTCCCCCGGGCCATTCCATCAAGGCCAAACAGAGCCTCGGTTCACGGGTCAGGCGGCTGAACATTCCCGGAGGCCTTGGCGGTTGGATATGGCTGGCCATCATCATTGTGCCGATCTACTACATCGTCATCACCAGCCTGAAGACCTCCGAAGGGTACTTTGGGCAGAATCCATTGGCCCTCCCGGCGGCGCCTACTTTGGAGAACTACCAGCTGGTTCTCGAGGCCAACTTCACCACGTATTTCATGAACAGCGTGATCGTCACACTTGGCTCGGTGATCCCCACGGTTCTGATCTCCTTCATGGCTGCCTTCGCGATCGTTCGTGGTCGCGGCCGATACCTGAAGTTCGTCAACGGCATGTTCCTCATGGGCTTGGCGATTCCGCTCCAGGCAACCATCATTCCGATCTACCTGATGATCATCCGGCTGAACCTGTATGACAGCCTCCTTGCCATCATGCTTCCCTCCATAGCGTTTGCCATTCCGTTGACGGTGTTGATCCTGTCCAACTTCATCCGCGATGTGCCGAACGAATTGTTCGAGTCAATGCGCCTGGATGGCTGCAGTGATTGGCAAACGATGTGGAGGCTGGCGCTGCCCTTGACCCGCCCGGCGATTGTAACCGTGGCAATTTACAACGGCTTGCATGTCTGGAACGGATTCCTGCTGCCGCTGGTACTCACCCAAAGCCCTGGACTCCGTGTCCTCCCCTTGGGACTGTGGACTTTCCAAGGCGAGTTCAGCGTCAACATCCCCGCTGTGCTTGCCTCCGTCGTCCTGAGCACCCTGCCAATCCTGGTGATTTACGTCCTCGGACGCCGCCAGCTGGTCAGTGGTCTTACCGCAGGCTTCAGCAAGTAGAAAGGACCTTCACATGTCAGAACCCCAACGCCTCCGCGTGGGCATGGTGGGCTATGCCTTCATGGGCGCTGCCCACTCGCACGCTTGGCGGACAGCGCCGCGATTCTTCGACCTCCCCTTGGTACCTGAACTGACTGCCGTCGCCGGCCGCAACCCGGACGGCGTCCGTGCGGCCGCCGCCAAGTACGGTTGGGATTCCGTGGAAACCGACTGGCGCCGCCTGATTGAGCGCGATGACATTGACCTCATCGATATCTGCGCCCCGGGAAACACGCACGCCGAGATCGCCATCGCCGCCTTGGAAGCGGGCAAGCACGTGCTCTGCGAAAAGCCACTGGCCAATTCTGTGGAAGAGGCGGAGAAAATGACAGCGGTTGCCCAGGCGGCAGCCGAGCGCGGCGTACTGTCCATGTGCGGCTTCAGTTACCGGCGCACTCCGGCTTTGGCTTTGGCAAAGCGGATGGTCGAGGAAGGGCGCCTGGGCGACATCCGCCACGTCCGGGCGCAATACCTGCAGGACTGGCTCAGTGACGTGGATGCGCCGCTGACGTGGCGCCTGGACAAGTCCAAATCCGGCTCCGGTTCACTCGGCGATATCGGCGCCCACAGCATCGACGCCGCACAGTGGATCACAGGCTCCACCATCACCGGCGTTTCGGCGCTGCTGGAAACCTTCGTGAAGGAACGCCCTGTGGGTGGAGATTACGTGGGCCTCGGAGGCCGCGGCGGGACGGACGCCCCCAAGGGGCCGGTCACGGTGGACGACGCCGCGCTGTTCACCGCCCGGTTTGCCGGAAAGCACGACGACGGTGCTGGCGCCACCATCGGCATCTTCGAAGCCACTCGTTTTGCCCTGGGCCGCAAGAACGCCATGCGCCTGGAGCTCAACGGGACCAAGGGCTCGCTGGCTTTCGACTTCGAGGACATGAACTCGCTTCAGTTCTACGACTCCGCGCTGGAACCTGACGCCGGATTCCGCAAGATCATTGTCACCGAACCGTCCCATCCGTACACAGGCAATTGGTGGCCCACCGGGCACGGACTTGGTTACGAGCACGGATTCACCCACCAGGTGGTGGACCTGGTGAATGCCATCGGCGCTGGAGAGCAGCCCACGCCGTCGTTCTCTGATGCCTTGCAGGTTCAAAAGGTGCTGGCCGCGGTTGAGGCGAGCGCGGGCAACGCGAGCCGCTGGCAGAACGTCTGAGAGGAATGAACATGACCCGACCCATCACCCTTTTTACCGGCCAATGGGCCGACCTGCCGTTTGAGGAAGTAGCCCGGCTGGCTGGCGAGTGGGGCTTTGACGGCCTGGAGATTGCCTGCTGGGGCGATCATCTGGACCCCCGGCGCATCGTCGAGGACGACTCGTATCTTCAAAGCAAGCTGGACATCCTGGAGAAGCACCACCTCTCGGTCCATGCGATCGCCAACCACCTGACTGGACAGGCAGTGTGCGATGACCCCATCGATGAACGTCACCGGGACATCCTGGCACCAGATGTGTGGGGCGACGGCGATCCTGAGGGCGTTCGTCAGCGGGCCGCCGAAGCAATGAAGACCACGGCACGTGCGGCGGCAAGGCTTGGCGTCAAGACCGTCACGGGGTTCACGGGCTCGTCCATCTGGAAGTGCGTTGCGATGTTCCCGCCGGCTTCAGAAGGCATGATCGAGCGCGGCTACCAGGACTTCGCAGACCGTTGGAACCCCATTCTGGATGTCTTTGACGAGGTAGGAGTCCGTTTTGCCTTGGAAGTCCATCCGTCGGAAATCGCCTACGACTACTGGACTGCCAAACGCACACTGGAAGCGATCGGGCATAGGGACAGTTTTGGCCTGAACTTTGACCCCTCCCACTTCATCTGGCAGGACCTTGACCCTGTGATGTTCCTCCAGGACTTTGCGGACAAAATATTCCATGTCCATGTGAAGGAATCCGTGCGCCAACTCAATGGACGCAACGGTCGCCTTGGATCCCACCTACCGTGGGCGGATCCCCGCCGTGGCTGGGACTTCGTCACCGCGGGCCATGGAGACGTGAACTGGGAACCCATTTTCCGGATGCTCAACTCGATCGGATATGCCGGGCCCACCAGCATCGAATGGGAAGACGCGGGCATGGATCGGCTGATCGGGGCTCCGGAAGCGTTGGACATGGTCCGCCGGCTGGCTGCCATCCGTCCCCCAGCTGCGGCTTTCGATGCCGCCTTCGCCGCCCGCTGAACCCACTTTCGAACAGCCAACAGACTCACCCGGACGTTTACGAATATGAAGGAAAACATGACAAGCAAGAGCAAGACCGCACTGGTGGTTCGAGGCGGCTGGGACGGACACCAGCCGGTGGAAGCCACCGAACTGTTCCTCCCCTTCCTCAAGGCCAACGGCTATGAGGTCAGGGTGGAGGAATCCCCCAAAATCTACGCGGACACTGAATACATGGCCGGAGTGGACCTCATCGTGCAGTGCATGACGATGTCCACCATCGAAAAGGACGAGTTCGAGGGGCTCCGCACCGCCGTCGAAAATGGCACTGGACTTGCCGGATGGCACGGCGGGATCGCGGATTCCTACCGCAACACTTCGGACTACCTGCACTTGATCGGGGGCCAGTTCGCCTGCCACCCGGGCAAGCATGAGGACGAACGGATCGGCGAGCAGTCAGATAACTATGTTCCCTACACGGTGAACATGCTCCCCGCTGCGGCAGAGCACCCCATAACCCAGGGAATCGGAGACTTTGACCTCGTCACCGAGCAGTATTGGGTTCTGGCAGATGACTACATCGACGTCCTGGCGACCACTACGCAAAAAGTCCGAGAATGGGATCCGTGGAACCGTGAGGTCACCTCCCCCGCCATTTGGACCCGGCAATGGGGCAAGGGAAGAATCTTCGTCTCCACTCCCGGCCACCGCGTGGAAATCCTCCAGGACAGCAACGTCCGCACGATCATCGAAAGGGGCATGCTGTGGGCATCCCGCTGAATGTTGGAATCATTGGCTGCGGCGCCATCATCGCCCAATACCTGACAAACTTCCGCCGGCTGGATTCCATCAACCTCATAGCCGTCGCGGACCTTGATCCAGCCCGCGCCCAGGCGGTTGCCGACTCCTACGATGGCGTCCGTGCCTTGTCCGTGGATGAGCTGCTCGGGGCCGACGACGTCGAACTTGTCCTCAACCTGACCATCCCGGCAGCGCATGCTGAGATCGCCCTCAAGGCCATCGCGGCGGGCAAGTCCGTTTATGGCGAGAAGCCGTTGGCGGCAACCACGGCCGAGGCCCGGCAGGTCCTCGAGGCGGCCACCGCGGCGGGAGTGATTGTGGGGTGCGCTCCGGATACAGTCCTCGGCACCGGTATCCAGACTGCCCGAAAAGCGATCGACGACGGCCTGATTGGCGCTCCGGTTTCGGCGACAGCCACCATGGCTACGGCAGGGCATGAGCGCTGGCATCCGAATCCCGATTTCTACTACCAGCCCGGCGGCGGTCCGCTGCTGGACATGGGCCCCTACTACGTGTCCGCACTGGTCACGTTACTTGGCCCCGTAGTGTCGGTGGTGGGCGCAGCCAGCCACACCCGCAGCGAACGCACCATCGGTTCCGGGCCCCGCCAGGGGCAAAAAATACCGGTGGAGATCGACTCCCACGTCACGGGTGTCCTCGTCCACGCTTCCGGCGCCCTGTCCACGCTCTTTATGAGCTTCGACGCCGTCAAGACCAAGAGCCCCAACATCGAAATCCATGGTGAGAAGGGTTCGCTCGTCGTTCCGGATCCCAACCACTTCGACGGCGATGTACAGCTGTTCGAGTTGGGAGCCGAGGAGTGGAAAACGCTGCCTGTCTCCGCCGGTTACGTTGACGCCGGCCGTGGCTTTGGCATCGCCGATTTGTCAGCCACTCCGGCGGGACAAGAACCCCGCGCCGGTGGCCAACTCGCTTTCCACGCCCTTGAGGTCATGGAGTCCGTGCTGGAATCCGCCAAGACAGGACAGGCGGTAGCCATCCAGAGCACCGTCAAGCGTCCGGACTTGGTGGAACTGGCAGAACTCTCGACGCCGGTACGCGCCTAGCGCTGAGGGCACGCCGAGGTGACAGTTGACCCCCATGTTCTTCCACAACATGGGGGTCAACTGTTATCTCGCGTGGCGGGCCCGGCGCAGTGTTGCCTCCGCGTGTTTGAGGATGGGGCCATCAATCATCTTGCCTTTGAACTGGAAGACACCCGTTCCGGCCGCAGATGCTGCATCGAGAAGCTCGGCGGCCTCGGTCACGGCTTCAGGCGTTGGTGCGTAGGCCTCGCGGACTGTTGCCACCTGGCTCGGGTGGATACAGGCCTTGGCACCGAAACCGCTGGCTACGGCGTCAAGGGATTCCACAGCCAGGCCCTGAAGATCGGGGATGTTCACATACACGGAGTCGATGGCTTCCTTGCCAGCGGCTTTGGCGGCAAGCAGCACAGCGGACCGTGCGTGCAGGGCCACTGCCCGGTAACCGCCGTCGTCGTTCCTGCTGGAGAGACCGCCCAGGGAAGCCAGCAGGTCCTCGGCGCCCCACATCAAGGCTACGACGTTCGGCTCCGCGGCGATTGCTGAAGCATTGACGATGCCCGCGGCTGTTTCGCAGAGCGCGATCACGCGGTAGCCCTCAAGCGCCCTGAGCTGTTCGGCACTCTCCGCCTTGGCGAGCATGACAGTGCGGTAGGGAGTGTGCGCCAGGCTGTGCAGGTCCTTCTCGAATTCCGCGGAGCCCACCGGGTTGACGCGGACAATCGTCCGGCTCGGGTCCAGCTCAGCAGTGTCTCCTTCGGATCCGAGCTGCGCGAGGATCGCGCCCCGGGCCCTCTGCTTGTCCCCCGGAGCCACGGCATCTTCAAGGTCCAGGATCACGGCGTCCGAACGATCCGCCGCCTTGCCGAAACGCTCCGGCCGGTCAGCGGGGCAAAAGAGGAGTGCCGGCCCCATGGTGAACGGTGTAACCGCGCCATGAAGGGACGAATCGGGAGAAGGCATGAAGGGTTCCTTGCTGCTGGAATGCTGGGCTGCTGGAATGCTGACAAATGCGGAAACGGCCTAGGACTGCGCGGCGTGTGCTTCCTGGGTCCACATCAAGCAGGTCCGCGTGGCAAGCGCCACCACCACTCCTTCCTGGTTCCTGCCAGTATGTTGCATGGTCACCACACCCTGGCCCGGACGCGAGGACGACAACCGTTTGGCGGTGATCACCGTTTCCGTGTACAGGGTATCTCCGTGATAGAGCGGGTGGGGAAACGTGACATCCGTCAGCCCCAGCTGGGCGATGATGGTGCCCTGCGTCAACTGGGTCACCGACTGCCCCACCATTGTGGACAAGGTGAACATGGAATTCATCAGCCGCTGCCCGAATGGCTGCGTTGAACTCCATGCTGCGTCCAGATGCAGCGCCTGGGTGTTCATGGTCAAGGTAGTGAACAGGACGTTGTCCGTCTCCGTGACGGTTCGTCCGGGTTTGTGGGCGTAGATCACGCCCTCTTCAAGCTCATCGAAGTACAGTCCACGCTGCTCAACAACCCGCGTCATACGGTGAGTTCCTGGTCCTCTTCGAAGAGTTCAGCTCCGGTGGCAGCCACGACCTCGTCCAAAGTGACGTTGGGGGCCAGCTCGCGAAGGACCAGCCGCGGCTCCCCCTCGTCCTTGACGACGTCGATCACGGCAAGATCGGTGATGATCCGGTCCACGCAGCCCTTGCCCGTCAGGGGCAGGGAGCAGTCCTTGACGATCTTGGGCCTGCCGTTGCGGTCCACATGCTCCATCATGACGATCACCTTCTTGGCGCCGAACACGAGGTCCATGGCCCCACCCATGCCCTTGACCATCTTTCCGGGGATCATCCAGTTAGCAAGATCGCCGTTGGCCGCCACTTCCATGGCGCCCAGAACGGCGACATCCACGTGGCCGCCACGGATCATGCCAAAGGACGAGGCCGAATCGAAGAACGCAGCGCCTGGTTTGGTGGTGACAGTTTCCTTGCCGGCGTTGATGAGGTCCGGATCAACCTGGTCCTCGGCAGGATAAGGTCCGACCCCCAGAATGCCGTTCTCGGAATGGAGGATCACTTCCACGCCTGCGGGAATGTAGTTGGGAATCAGGGTGGGCATCCCAATCCCCAGGTTCACGTACTGGCCGTTGGTGAGTTCCTGGGCCACGCGTGCGGCAAGTTCGTTGCGGCTCCAGCCTTTGGCTTCGTGATGTTCGACGTCGGCACGGCGGTACTCGTGCCGCACGGCTTCGGGACGGGGCGGGATGTCATGGTACGAGTTGTCATTCACTGTGCTGCCCCTGTCTGCCCGGTTGCCTGGCTGCTTGCTTGGCTGATGGTCAGAGCCACCGTCCGCTTCTCAATCCGTTTCTCCATGGTGGGGGCCACCACCACTCGTTGCACGAAAATGCCAGGCGTATGGATGTGTTCCGGGTCCAGCTCGCCGGTTTCCACGAGCTCTTCAACTTCGGCAATGGTTGTCTTGGCGGCCATGGCACAGAGGGGGTTGAAGTTCATGGCTGTTGCGTGGAAAACGAGGTTTCCGTGGCGGTCGCCCTTCCATGCATGGACCAGCCCGAAGTCCGGCGTCAGCGATTCTTCCAGTACGTAGTCGGCGTCCTTGAAGCTGCGCACCTCCTTGGGCGCGGAGGCGATCGCAACGTTCCCTTCGGCGTCGTACTTTTGCGGCAAGCCGCCCTCGGAGACCTGGGTTCCCACGCCGGCCTTCGTGTAAAAGGCGGGAATACCGGCGCCGCCTGCGCGCAATTTCTCGGCGAGGGTTCCCTGCGGCGTGAGGACTACTTCCAGTTCGCCCGCGAGGTACTGCCTGGCAAACTCCTTGTTCTCACCCACGTAGGAGCTGATGGTGCGTCGGATGCGTCCATCCTTGAGAAGGATTCCCAGGCCCCAATCATCCACGCCACAGTTGTTGCTGACGGTTTCCAGGTCCGTGGTGCCTTGGCTGTGGAGCGCATCGATCAGCGATACGGGGATGCCGCATAAGCCAAAACCGCCGACGGCGAGCGAGGCGCCGTCCGGGATGTCCTTCACCGCTTCCGCGGCGCTGGCAACAACCTTGTCAATCATCCTTGATCCTTCCCCTACGGTTACAGACCCAGCTCGCGGGCGATGAGCATCAACTGGACCTCAGTGGTTCCCTCCCCGACTTCCAGAATCTTGGAGTCGCGGTAATGGCGTGCCACTGTGAATTCGTTGATGAAGCCATAGCCACCGAACACCTGGGTGGCGTCCCGTGCGTTGTCCATGGCAGCCTCGCCTGCGACCATCTTAGCGATGGCCGCTTCAGTCTTGAACGGCTTGCCGGCCAGCATCCTCGCTGCCGCATCGTAATAGGCCAAACGAGCAGTATGGGCCCTCGCGTGCATCCTTGCGATCTTGAATTGGATGGCCTGGTACTTGCCGATGTTCTGGCCAAAGGCGCTGCGTTCCTTGGCATACTTCACCGAAAGATCCACGCAACCCTGGGCCGCGCCCGTGCCCAAGGCGGCAATGGCAATCCGCCCCTCGTCGAGGATGGACAGGAAGTTGGCATATCCCCTGCCCCGCTGGCCCAGGAGGTTCGCTTCAGGAACCCGGACGTTGTCCAAAGTCAGTGGATGCGTGTCCGACGCGTTCCAGCCCACCTTGTTGTAGGCCCTCTCTGCCTTGAAGCCCGGGGTTTCGGTGGGCACCAGGATGGTGGATATTTCTTTTTTGGTGCTGCCGTCGGGGTTTTCCGTCTTACCGGTGACGGCAGTGACGGTCACCAAAGTGGTGATGTCCGTGCCCGAGTTCGTGATGAACTCCTTATTGCCGTTAATAACCCATTCCCCGTTGTCCACGTGGGCGTGGGTCTTGGTACCACCTGCATCGGAACCGGCCTCACGCTCGGTCAGCCCGAATCCGGCCAAGGACCGTCCGGATGCCAACTCGGGGAGCCAACGCTCCTTCTGTTCCTGCGTGCCGAAACGGTATACGGGCATGGCGCCCAGGGACACACCAGCCTCAAGCGTGATCGCCACGGACTGGTCAACGCGGCCCAACTGCTCCAAAGCCAGCGCCAAGGCAAAGTAGTCCCCGCCCATGCCACCGAACTCCTCCGGGAAAGGCAGGCCAAACAGCCCCATCTCCCCCATCTGCTTGACCACTTCATAGGGGAAGCTGTGTTCTTCATCGTGCTTGGCGGATACGGGTGCCACCACTTCGTCGGCGAATTCGCGGACGGAATCACTGAGGTCCTGGTATTCCTCGTTCAGGTCAAAACTGCTCATGGCTGGAGATCCTTGTCTGTGTCTGCGGGCCCTTCGAGAGGGTCTGCTTCGTGAATGGTGGCGAGCACTTGGTCGGCTTTGACCAGGTCGCCCGGTTTGCTGGTGAGGTGGACGGTTCCGGAGACCGACGCCACCAGTTGGTGCTCCATTTTCATGGCTTCCACCGCCAGGAGCGGCTGTCCCTCTTGGACCATGTCTCCGTTGGCCACTGCCACCGAAACCACTGTTCCGGGCATCGGCGAGCGCACCTCCGGATCTGCAGCCCCCTCTTCGCGCTGGATGCCTGCCAGCATCCGCCGGAGACGTTCGGCGCGGTCCAGGACTTCCAGGCGGCAGGACCAACCGTCGTTGCCAAGGTAGATCGCCCGGATCCCGTGCGTCTCTGCTGGTGGTAGCCCCACCGCATAGGTGACCAAACCGCCGTCGATCTCCAGGACGATGCCGTCCCCGGTCCGTTCCACGGCGTTGACTTTGGCAGAACGGCCCGCGTCAGAGCCGCCGTCGATGACTGCCGAGAAGGTGCCGGAGTCCTCAGTCAACGCAACGGTGGAGGTGCCGCCGCCGGGCAGCCCGAACGTGGCACTCCAGGCACCGCGGGCGCCAACGCGCCAGGAATCAAGCGAACTCCAGGCGCTGCCGGGATGGGTAGAAGCACCAGAGTTTGCCTTCAGCCACAGCGCGTTGCTTTCGAGCCACAGCGTCAGGGCGGCAGCGATCAACTCGTTGGCGCCTGCGTGCCTGAACTCCATGGACGGCAGCCTGCGTTCGATCAGGCCCGTGTCCAGGTGGCCCGCGCGGACGTCAGGATCATTGATCAGCAGCCGGAGATATTCCACGTTCGTGTCCAGGCCCAGCAGGGTGTACCTGCCCAGGGCAGCGTCCAAGGTGTCCAGCGCAGCAGCGCGGTTTTCGCCCCACGCGATGACCTTGGCCAGCATGGGATCGTAGTCGCCGGTAATCTCAAGATCCTCGCGCATGGCGGAGTCGATCCGGACGTTCCTGTGGGAGCGTTGCTCGCCGAGCACTTTGGGATCCGTCCCGCCATTCTCGGCGAGCGCGACGACGCGCCCCATCGAGGGCATGAAGTTCCGCTCCGGTACTTCGGCATACACGCGTGCCTCTACGGCGTGGCCGTCAAGCACGACGTCGGACTGCGCGACCGTGAGTACCTCACCGGCGGCGATCCGCACCTGCCATTCAACGAGGTCTATCCCTGTGGCCATTTCGGTGACAGGGTGCTCCACCTGCAGACGCGTGTTCATCTCCATGAAGAAGAACTCATCGGGATGTTCGTCGGACACCAGGAATTCCACCGTGCCGGCACCGCTGTATTTGACCGAACGTGCTGCGTTGCAGGCTGCTTCACCAATGCGGGCCCGTTCGGCCGGGCCGTCCGCCAGCGATTCAAAGAGTGCTGAAGGAGCTTCCTCAATAACTTTCTGATGGCGGCGTTGGAGGGAACATTCGCGCTCGCCCAGGTGGATGACGTTGCCGTGGTTGTCAGCGAGGACCTGGACCTCGATGTGGCGGGGTGCCTTGATAAGCCGTTCCAGGAAAAGGGTGTCATCCCCGAACGCCGAAGCTGCCACACGCCGTGCGGTCTGCAGTGTGGCAGCCATGTCTTCGGGCCGCTGAACGATGTGCATCCCCTTGCCGCCGCCACCTGCCGAGGGCTTGATGAGCAAAGGAAAACCTACCGAGGGCGCAGCGTCGATCAGTTCCTGATCGGTGAGGCCGGGGACCGCAATTCCGGGTACGCAGGGGACGTCGTAGGCCATGACGTGATTCTTGGAACGAATCTTGTCACCCATGACCTCGATCGCGTCGACGCCCGGTCCGATGAACGTTATCCCCGCCACGTCAAGGGCTTTGGCGAACTCCACATTCTCGGACAGGAAGCCGTAGCCAGGATGGACCGCCTCCGCACCGCTGCGACGGCAGGCATCGATGATGGCGTCGATTTTCAAGTAGCTCTCAGAGGGCGCTGTCCCTCCGATGGCCACTGCGGTATCGGCAAGCGCCACATGCTTGGCGTACTTGTCCGCGGCCGAATAGACGGCAATGGAGCGGATGCCCATGTCCCGCAGGGTTCGAATCACGCGGCAAGCGATCTCACCACGGTTGGCAACGAGGACAGCGCTGAATGGACGGGACGCCGCTGTGGCGGCTGATGTTGTAGTGGTTGGCAGAGTCATGGTCACATCCTGAAGAGGCCGAAGGAGGTCTCGGGCAGTTGCTGGCGGGAGACGACGTCCAAAGCCATGCCCAGGACCCGTCGGGTGTCTGCGGGATCGATGATGCCGTCATCCCAAAGCCGGGCGGTGGAGTAATAGGGGCTGCCTTGTTCCTCGTACTGCTGCTTAATGGGAGCTTTGAAGGCCTCCTCTTCCTCGGCAGACCATTCCTGACCGGCGGCCTCATACTGGTCTCGTTTGACCGTTGCAAGGACACTGGATGCCTGGTTTCCGCCCATCACGGAAATACGGGCAGCGGGCCACATCCACAGGAAACGCGGAGAGTAGGCCCGCCCGCACATGGAGTAGTTTCCGGCGCCGAAGGAGCCGCCGATGACAACGGTCAGCTTGGGGACCCTGGCTGTTGCGACTGCGGTGACCATCTTTGCGCCGTTCTTGGCGATGCCGCCTTGCTCGTAGTCTTTGCCCACCATGAACCCTGAGAGGTTCTGCAGGAAGATCAGCGGGATTCCGCGTTGATCGCAGAGTTCGATGAAGTGGGCGCCCTTAAGAGAGGATTCGCTGAACAGGACCCCGTTGTTGGCCACGATACCCACGGGATGTCCATGGAGATGAGCGAATCCAGTCACCAGCGTGGTGCCGTAGTTCTTCTTGAACTCATGGAATTGGGATCCGTCCACGAGCCGGGCGATTACTTCGCGGACATCGTACTGGGCGTTGACGTCTGTGGGGACCACGCCATAAAGCCCGGAGGGGTCGACGACGGGCGGCAGGACGACGTCGAGAACGTCCCACGCCGGCGGGGCTGGTTTGGGCAAGGTGCCGACGATATCCCGGACGATCTCCAGCGCATGCTGGTCGTTCTCAGCCAGGTGGTCCGTAACTCCGGAAATCCTGGAGTGCACGTCCCCACCGCCCAATTCCTCGGCTGTGACAATCTCGCCAATCGCTGCTTTCACCAGCGGGGGGCCGCCGAGGAAGATAGTGCCCTGGTTGCGGACGATCACTGTCTCGTCACTCATGGCCGGCACATATGCTCCGCCGGCCGTGCATGAACCCATCACCGAGGCGATTTGAGGGATCTTCGCTGCGGACATGCGCGCCTGGTTGTAGAAGATCCGGCCAAAGTGCTCTTTGTCGGGGAACACCTCATCCTGCTTGGGCAGGAACGCTCCCCCGGAATCCACGAGGTAGATGCATGGAAGCTTGTTTTCCAGGGCGATTTCCTGGGCCCTCAGGTGCTTCTTGACCGTCATGGGGTAGTACGTGCCGCCCTTGACCGTGGCATCGTTGGAAATCACCAGGACGTGCCGGCCGTGGACCAACCCAATACCGGCAATCACTCCTGCGCCCGGTGAATCATCGTTGTACATGCCATTGGCGGCCAAGGGTGCTATCTCAAGGAACGGGCTGCCCTCGTCCAGGAGGTAGTCAATGCGCTGGCGGGGCAACAGTTTGCCACGGGCGACGTGCCGCTCCCTGGATTTCGCGGGCCCCCCAAGGGCTGCTGTGGCAAGCCTTTCCTTCAGTTCCCCTACGAGGGCCAGCTGCGCTTCCTGATTGGCTTCAAAGGTGCCGCTGTTGGGTCCTGCCAAGCTGGCGATTGTCTCCATTGACCACTGTTCCATTCCCGACCCCAGGCCATTTCGGTTAGTGCCACGTAACTGAAATTTAGGTTAGTCTTTATTAACTGTGATGTCCAGCACAGTGGGACGCCTAGGAGGAGGAGAACGTGACCGGAGGCCCGGAAACAGGCACTGTCCGCAGCCCAGCCGCAGCAACCCAGCGGGGCCAGGCCAAGGAACTCCGCAGGCTGGCATTGCTTTCAGCGGCGGCGGGACTCTTCGCAGAGAATGGCTTCAACAGGGTTTCGCTTGAGGATCTTGGTGCGGCCGCAGGCGTCAGCGGTCCCGCCGTGTACCGTCACTTCCCCGGCAAACAAGCTGTCCTCGGCGAGCTCCTCCTCAGCGTCAGCCGCGACCTGCTCGACGGCGGCCTCCGCGTGGTCACGGAAGCGGAGAATCCCATGGAGGCGCTGAAGGGCTTGATCCAGTTCCAGGTGGACTTTGCGCTGAGCAACCCGGACGTCATCCGCGTCCAGGATCGCGACTTCGGGAGCCTCAGCAGCGCCGACCAAGCCGAAGTCCGATCCTTGCAACGCACCTACGTTGAAACGTGGGTAGACGTCCTGGCTCGCATCCACCACGGCGCAGATGTCGCCGGCCTCCGCGTCCGGGCACATGCAGCCTTTGGCCTGATCAATTCCACGCCTCACTCCGTCCGCCATCACGGACGGAAGATCGCCGTGAAATCGGCCAGGCCCATTCTGGAGCAGATGGCTTTGGCCGCTCTGACCTCAGCCTGATTGTTGCTTTTGCCGGGAGGTTCGAGCTGTCTTCCAGGTTCCTCTTAAAATGTCGGACCCCGATGAAATGATTTGATCATGGAAGATATGGGGCAGCTAACGGCACTTCGGACGGAATCGTCCCCTGTTGTTGCTGCCCTGGCCGCTGCCCGGTCACAGCGCTTCTTGAGCATGCCGGACTTGGTCAGGGCCGGGTTCAAGGATTCGACGGCGCCCATCATCTCGATCGGCCATTTCCACGGGCTGGGCAACAGAGCCGGGCTGGGCAACAGAGCCGGCCTGGGCAACAGAGCCGGCCTGGCTCAGCCGAGCCCCCATTTCGAAAATAGGTATCCCAAACCTGCGGCTACCGGACGGGACGTGGCGGCTCTTCTTGAGGACGGCGCGGCTCTTCTGGACCCCTTGCGGTTGACTGCAGCAGCCGATGCGGCGCGGCTGTTTGGGTTTGTTGAGGCCGCTGACTTTGCCGGCAGGATCGAGGAGATCTCCCGGTCGTTGGAGTACTTGCAGGTTGTCGCGGCGCAAGCGGTGGAAAGGACCCGGAAGGAAGCACAGCAAGCGTCGCCGGGGTCCTCGGCTGGCGCGCCGGAGTGGCGGACCGGTTGGACTGAACCAGCCACGCGGGCGACGGTTACGGGCACGGCCAGCTTCCTGGATGACGGGTACCGGAATGCCGCTGAGTTCCTTCGGGCCCGGTTGCGGATCAGCATCGGGGAAGCCCGGCGCAGGCTCGCCCTCGCACCCGACGTCCTTCCGCAGACCGGAATGGCCGGGCAGGAGATCCCGGCCCGGCGCGAAGTGCTGGCCGAAGCCCTCTCCTCAGCACTGGTGCCTTCCCGGTCCGCGACGATCATCAGCAGCGCTCTGGAAAAAGTCCGGCTGCTCACCGACGACGACACCCTCACCCGGATGGAACACGCCCTCACCGCCACAGCCATTGAATCCGACCCGGACTTCGTCACCAAAATGGCCAAACGCTGGGTCGATTCGATCGACCAAGACGGCTCCGAACCGTCCGAAGAAGTTCTCCGCCAACTCCAAGGCGCGTTCTTCCGCCGCCGACGCCGCCACGGGCTCCACCACATCGAAATCTTCGCCACTGCCGAACAATACGAAACCCTGGCCACCGCCATGAACGTCGCCACCAACCCCCGACTCACCACGGATAGTAATCCCACCGGACCGGATCTGGACCGGCGTTCCCGCCCCATGAAACTCCTCGACGGACTCGTCGGAGCCTGTGCCGTCGCGATGACCACCGGGAAACTGCCAGCCAACGGCGGACTCCGACCCCAACTCACCCTCACCATCGACGAACGCGACCTCTTCGAACGACGCACCGACCATCAACGACTCAGCACCGGGACCGCGACCTTCGTCGGCCCGATGCACCCCAACACCATCCGCAAAATCGCCTGCGACGCGGACATCCTCCCCGTCCTGCTCGGAACCGACTCCCGCGTCCTGGACATCGGCCGCACCAGCAGGATCTTCCCACCGCAC
>NZ_JBFTIL010000012.1:0-204929 GCF_056394745.1 Paenarthrobacter sp. 10N417 | reverse complement strand
ATGAAAGCCGTCCCCGACCAAATCCGCCAATTCATCCCCAACGACTTCGCCTCCCTCGGAGCAGACGGCTTCGGCTTCTCCGACACCCGCCAAGCCGCCCGCCGCTACTTCAAAAACGACACCCACTCCATCGTCRCCAAAACCCTCCAGTTGCTGGCGGCGAGGGGCGAAGTTGAGGAGGGCGCGCCGTCGTACGCTATTGACCGCTACAAGCTGCTCGACGTGAACGCGGGCACTACCGGCGGAGCAGGCGGCGACGCCTAACAACCCGCAGAAATACAGTTGGCGGCAGTGTTCGTGAAGAACACTGCCGCCAACTTGTTTTTGTGTGTAGTACCCGGGAGGCCTAGGTGCCCAGATTCCTCCGGTCTACGACGAATCCGGTTGCCGCGTTTTCGCGGACTGCGTTGATACCGGCCACGACGGCCTTCAAATTGGGAAACTGTGGCGACACTGCCACAACTGTGCCGTCATCGGCTGTGAGTCGGAACCTGAACGTGTTCGTCCCGGCCTTGAGTATTTCGAAACTGCCCGCCATCTTCCCCTTTTCCTCCACGCATCATTGCATTAGAGCGATTTGAACAATTCCCTACCGACAATAATGGCCGTCGGAACCTACCAACAGACCTACTGAGGAGTAGTTTGCAACCGATTTTGGTAGATGTCCCGGAAAGCTCTGAGCGAGCTACAGACCGCGTGCATGCCCGCGCGTATCGTGAGGATATGACTGGATCCGGCGTGGCGCCCACTACGGGCGTCCTGCTTGCCGCAGGGGCCGGTACGCGCTTGGGCCGCGGACCGAAAGCGCTGCTCCCCTACCGCGGCCGCACGCTGGTTGAGGTGCTCGCCGATACTCTCTTCGACGGCGGCTGCCGGGAGGTTGTGGTCGTGGTCGGGGCCGAGGCGGACCGCGTTCGAAGCACCACGGATCTACGGACGTACACCGTGGTCGAGAACGAGAACTGGGCCAAGGGCATGGCTGGTTCTTTCCGCGCAGGAATCGAGGCGGCCTCGCCGGGACACAGCATCATGGTGGCTCTGGTGGATCAGCCCGGTTTAACCCCGACGGCGGTCAGCAGGCTGCTGGGCAGCCACCGTCCAGGTCGGGTCACGGCAGCCGCCTACCCTGACGAGTCAGGGCACCTTAAGCGTCGGCACCCGGTGATTATCGACGTCGGGCTCCGATCCCAAGCGGCGAAAGCCGCGAATGGTGACACGGGGGCGCGATCGTTCCTCAAAGCGCACCCGGGCTTGGTGGATCTGGTGGATTGCAGCGACCTCTGCTCCGGGGAAGACCTGGATACGAAGGATCAGTTGCACCTGCTGGAGGACTGACTGGAGGCTTGATCAATCCCGGGCCGGTAAGTTTGAATCCATGATTCAGATTGCACTTGACGATCCCACGCGCCCGGATGTCCATCAGCTCCTCAGCGAGCATCTAGCGGACATGTTTGCGACGTCGCCTGCAGAAAGCGTGCACGCGTTGGACCATTCGGCGTTGTCGCATGAAGCGATCACGTTCTGGACAGCCCGCGAAGATGGGGTGCTGCTGGGATGCGGCGCGCTGAAGGACCTGGCCACTTCTGACGGAGGCGGCCGGTTTGGCGAGATCAAGTCGATGCGCACCACCGCCGCTGCCCGTGGGCGGGGAGTGGCCACGCTGATTCTCAAGCACATCGTGGCCGAAGCCGGCCGGCGGGGCTACGAACGCGTGAGCCTGGAAACTGGTACCGAAGATTACTTTGCGCCCGCGCGTCGTTTGTATGCCCGGCAAGGATTCACGGAGTGCCCGCCCTTCGCGGACTACACGCTTGACCCGAACAGCGTGTTCATGGAGCTCGCCGTTTCGCCCAAGTAACCGTCCCACCCAAGTAGGTCGCAGTTAAGCGCGTTCTGACGGCTCAAAACGCGCTCAACTGCGATTCAGTTGGGGATAAGCGTGCGGTCACGGAGGGCCAGGTAGATCTTGTCGCGGGCAATAGGTAGCTCGCCGAAACGGATTCCGGTGGCGTTGCGGATGGCGTTGGCCAGCGCGGGTGCCACGGGGTTGAACGGGCTCTCGCTCATGGACTTGGCGCCGAGGGGCCCGGTGGAGTCGTTGGTAGTGGCGAAATAGACCTCGCTCCGCGGCACGTCCGCGAATGACGGAATGTGGTATTGCCGCAGGATATCCGTGGTGACGTGTCCGGCGTCGTCCACTTTCACTTCCTCGTACAGCACAGCACCAAGCGCCTGCGCGATACCGCCTTCGATCTGCCCACGGCACTGCCGCGGATTCACCACAACGCCGGCATCAGCGGCCTGCACGCTCTGCAGGATCCGCAGCTCACCCGTTCCCGTATTAACGGCGACCCGGAACCCGTGCACGTTGAATGCGACTGACCGCGGCGTTCCGCCCCAGTTGCCGTCGGTGGCGAGCCGAACGCCTTGGAGACGGGCGGCGTCGTAAATTTCCTTGAGCGGAACCACGCGGTCGCCGCACTCCACAGCTCCGTCCACCAAGCGGCAATCAGTCAAAGCAGCCCCCGTCAGCGAAGCCGCAACGGTCTGGATCCTGGTGGCAAGCTCGAGGGCTGCGCCGAGCGTCGCCTTGCCGGCCACCACTGTCCCGGACGAACCGAACGCGCCGGTGTCGTGCTCCACGAGGTCCGTATCGGATTGACGGACGGTAATTTTTGAGGCTGCTGTTGCCAGCGCAGTCGCAGCCAGCTGTGCATGCACGGTTGTGGTGCCGTTCCCGAACTCTGCAGTACCGACGTCGACGGCGAACCTTCCGTCCGCTTCCAGGCTCACCCTGGTGTGGGCAAAGTGGCCGCGCGGCGGAACGGTATCGATCATGGACAGGGCCGAGCCCTCCCCGACCACCCAGTCCGGCCCGAGGTCATCCAATCCGGCAGCCCGGTAGCGTTCCTTGCCCCGGTCCAGGGCATTCCGGACCAAGGCCACGCACTGGTCCAACCCATAGCTACCGTAGTGGACGTCTTCCTCGGGCTCGGGTGTTGTGGAGAGCATGTGATCGCCTGGCCGGACCATGTTCTTGAGCCGGAACTCGAGCGGATCCATGCCGATGCCGATGGCAAGTTCGTCGACGGCGGACTCGATCGCGAAGATCATCTGGCTCAACCCATACCCTCGGAAAGCACCAGCGGGAACGGTGTTGGTGTAGACGGCTTGGGCGTCCACTTTCTTGTTGACGCATTTATAGACGGCCAGCGACTCGCCACAACCATGGAACATCACCCCGGGCGCATGGTTTCCGTAGGCGCCGGTGTTGGTGATGACGTCCAGTTGAAGGGCGGTGAGGTATCCGTCCCGGCTGGCGCCCGCCTTGAGATTGATGGTGAAGGGATGGCGCGTTGTGGTGGAGGTGAACTGTTCGGTCCGGGTGAACTCCAACTGGACGGGCCTGCGCAAAGCCAGTGCCGCGAGGGCCACAAGATCCTCGGTGAGGACCTCCTGCTTGCCGCCGAAACCACCCCCGACGCGGCCAGCCACCACACGGACAGTCTCCTCCGGCAGGTCAAACAACCGCATCAGGGTGCGCTTGACCAGGAAGGGAACCTGCGTGGAGGAACGGACAACCAGTCTGCCTTCCTCGTCCAGCCAGGCAATGGACGCGTGCGTTTCCATCGCGACGTGCTGAACCCTTTGCGTCTTGTACGTGTGCTCATGGATGAAGTCGGCTGCCGCGAAGCCGTCGGCCACGCTGCCCAGTTCGGCGTGGACCTCGGCCACTACGTTCTGAAGGGGGCGGGAGATTCTGGAGTAAACGCCATCCTTGTCACCATGGATCGCAGGTGCGCCGGGAAGGATCGCCTCCTGGGGCGTGAACACGGATTCCAAAAGCTCGTACTCCACAGCAAGCGCCCGGGTTCCGGCCTCCGCAGCACCAACGGATTCGGCCACAACAGCAGCCACACGCTGCCCGATGAACCGCACCACGTTGTCCAGCACGCGGGTGTCATCGGGGTCGTCCGTGAAGTGTTCGTGCTGGGCCGTCGAGAACAACTGCGCTGGTGCATCTTCATGCGTGAAAACAGCGACGACGCCGGGAACCGCAAGTGCCGCGGTCTTGTCAATGGATACGATCCGGGCGTGCGGATGCGGCGAACGCAGGAGCTTGAGGTGCAGTAGGCCGGTCAACTGCTCAGCCGGGACATCCAGAGCGTACCGGGCAGTTCCGGTTACCACAGCTCGGCCGGCGGGTGCGGGCACGTTGTCCCCGAGTTGGCCGGGAGTAGCTTCCACAGCCACGGGATGTCCGGCGGTGGGATTTCCGGCTGCAGGCTGTCCAGCTGCAGGCGATTGTGCGCCGGAAACGTCAGCTCCGGCGTCGTGCTTGTGTTCGTCGCTATGACTGCACACCGCGTCAGCGATGGAGCGGTAACCGGTGCAACGGCACAGATTGCCCTTGAGGTTGCGGGGCAGGTTGGCCCGTTGCTCGTCGTCGAAAGTGGCTGCCGTCATGACCATGCCGGCGGTGCAGAAACCACATTGGAAACCCTGGGCTTCGAGGAACTGCTCCTGCACAGGGTGAAGGTTTTCGCCGGTGGAGAGACCTTCGATCGTGGTGACCGCTTTGCCATCGGCGCGGACGGCTGGATAGATGCAGCTGTGGACGGGGGTGCCGTCGACGTGCACAGTGCAGGCGCCACAGTCACCGCCGTCGCAGCCCTTCTTGACGCCGAAGTTTCCTTGTTCCCGAAGGAAAGTGCGGAGGCATTGGCCGGGCCGGGGTGTGGCCTGAGAGGCAGCGCCGTTGATCTCAATTGCCATGGGAGGCCTCCTTCTGCGGGTTGTTCTGTGCGGTTTGCGTGGATGGTTGCGGCGAGGTGGCGTGGGGCGGCCAGAAATCGCCAGACACGGCCATTGACTCGCCCAGCAGCTCGGCCCGGATCTCCTCGGCCAGTTTGAACGTCATATCGCGACGCCACTCCGGGAGCCCATGGATGTCATCGTGGTACAGCGGCCAGGGAATGGAATCMCCGACGGCGTCAGCCAGCATTCCGGCGTCGGGAACCTGGCCGGCGGGGAACCGTAGTTGGACGGGCTTTTTGGTGGAGGCGGTGACCGTGATGACCAAACGGCCGTCGGGATCGAGGCGTCCGATGAGCAGCACGCCGGAGCGGCCAAGGTTACTCAGCGATAATCGCCGGAACGCGACCCGTGCGGAGAGAGCCGAGGCTGGAAGGTGGATGCTGCGGAGCAACTCCCCCGGGGCCAGGACATTCTCCATGTCCCCGGTGACGAAATCGGCCACAGGTACTGTGCGGCTGGTGCCGTCAGGGCTCTGGATGGTTGCCGCGGCGTCGAGCCCGGCACACAGCGAAATCATGGGGCCGGCCGGCAAGGATGTGCAGATGTTGCCGCCCACCGTGGACATGTTCCAGATCTTGAAGGAGGCCACGAAGGAGTCACAGCACGGACGGATCAATGCCAGGCCGGGCCACTCGTGGTTGGCTGTTTCCGCGGACACCGGCAATGCGTAGAGCTCGGCAACGGTGCAGGTTGCGGCGAGCTCAATGCCGTCATCGGTTACGGTAATGGCCGGCCAATCCGCTTGGCCCAAATCGAGGAGCCGTTTGAGGACGGTACTTCCGTAGGAGAAGAGGACAGTCCCTCCGGCGAGCCAGGCATCGCCGTCGCGCCATTGAGAAGAATCCGTGGTGGGAACCACTGCCTCGACGGTGTTCATGTCCATGGGTCCTCCTGAATGAGGGGTTGAGGTGCTGGGTGAATCGGTGCCGCGTGAATCGGGCCGGTGCTGTCCTTCAGCGACGGGAAGCCGGGCGTTTTGTGGGCTGTGGCATTCTGGGCTGCTCCCCGTTCGGCGATGATTTCCGCCGTGATGGAGACTGCGACTTCGGCCGGTGTCACTGCCCCAAGGTCTAAACCGATCGGGGAGTGCAGCCGTTCGAGCGCTTCGGAGGGCGTGCCCGCCTCGAGCAGGGCGTCAACCCGTTGCCGGTGGCTGCGACGCGAGCCCATCGCGCCGACGTAAGCCAGATCCAAGCGGAGGGCTGTTTCGAGCAAGGGGATGTCGAACTTTGGATCGTGGGTCAGGACGCACACGGTGGTCCGGGCGTCGACTCGTCCGGCCGCTGCTTCCGCTTCCAGGTAGCGGTGCGGCCAGTCTGTGACCACCTGGTCCGCGCCAGCGAAACGGCCCTGCTGGGCAAACGCAGGGCGGGCATCACACAGGGTGACGTTGTAACCAAGCAACTGTCCGGCGGGGAGCAATGCGGCACCGAAATCATTGGCCCCGAAAATGAGCATCCGCGCGGCCGGCAAGCGGCTTTCCACGAATAAGGTGATGGGCTCGGGCTGGGTTACTTCTTCCGGGTCCGCCGACTCCCATCTGTCCACGGTGACCCAGCCATCGATGCAGCCTTCGGGTGCGGCCAGCCGGACCAACCCGGTGCGTCCGCCTTGGAGCAGCGGCTCAACCTGGGCCGCCGCAGCCATCAAAGTGGCGGGATGATCGCCCACCAACCGCGCCAGTTGCGTTGATTCCATGGCGCGGAACCGAACAGGATCATCAACGACCACAACTCCCCCTCCGCCACCGAGCCTGCGGATGAGTGCCAAGGCCCTGGGTTCGTTTGATACGGGCATGTCCAACAAGGCCATTTCGCCGGAATCGCTACCCAGTGGCTGGATGTGGACTTCCAGTTCTCCTCCACAGGTGAGTCCTGCGGCGAACGCGTCCTCGGCACTGTAGCCAAAAGACTCAAGGCGTGGGCCGCCGTCGCGCATTGCGTCCAAGGCTGCCTCAACGACGGCCCCTTCCACGCAACCGCCGGACAGGCTGCCCAGGATTTCGCCATGTTCGGAAACCATCATGGAAGTCCCCATGGGGCGCGGGACTGAGCCGCCGGTCCCTACGATCGTGGCCACAGCGCATCGTTGGCCAGAGACCGCAGTCCGCCAGCTGCCCAGTGAAGGCATCAGATCCAGCATGGCAACACGTCCTTTTTCCAGGTGTCCCGGCTGGGTGGCCCGGCCGGAGCAGTGCGCGATCTTGCCCTCATAATCTCATTTCCAGAAGGTGTTGAGGGGTAGTCGCGATTATTGAATAAGAGTTCATAGGAACGGGGGCAAGGGCTTCATCTCCCTGCCCCCGTTCCCTGACGGAGCATCAGCACCCGTTCCTGAATCACCAGGGCCGCCGCCCGTCGTCGTGCCTGTTCCGGTGATGCTGTTCGGTCAGGGACCACGACGACGGACGCCTATTCGTGCGGTGGGTGCGGATGGAACGCCGTTCGAAGTGCCGGATGTGGACCCGCCGGCGCGGGTGGGGTTCCGGGCTAGACGCCCATCAAGGCGTTGATCGGGCCACGGGCGAAGTAGATAATGAAGCCCGCCGTGACCACCCACATGAGCGGATGGACTTTCTTGGCCTTGCCCGATGCCGCGCTGATCACTGCGAAGGAGATGAACCCGACGCCGATGCCGTTGGCAATGGAGTAGGTCAGCGGCATGGTCACGATGGTGAGGAACGCCGGCAATGCGATGGCGAACTTGGTGAACTTGATCTCGCGGATCTGCGCCATCATCATCGCGCCCACCACCACCAACGCTGCGGCAGCCACTTCCAGCGGGACAACCGAGGTGAGCGGTGTGAAGAACATCGAGCCCAGGAACAGCAAGCCAGTGACAACCGACGCCAGGCCTGTGCGGGCGCCCTCTCCGATTCCTGCTGCGGAGTCGATGTAGACGGTGTTGGACGAACCGGAGGTGCCGCCACCCACCACTGCGCCCATGCCTTCAACGATGAAGGCCGACTTCAGCTTGGGGAACGTACCGTCCTTATGTGCCACGCCCGCGCTCTTGGCCAGGCCCGTCATGGTGCCCATGGCGTCGAAGAAGTTGGTGAACACCAAGGTGAAGACCAGCATGGTCGCAGCCAGTCCGCCGATCCTGGCGAACGAACCAAAGAGATCGAACTGGCCTACCAGGCTAAGATCCGGGACGGACATCAGCTGGCTGGACAGGATCGGCACGTTGAGGTGCCAGCCGCCGGGGTTGTCGGCGGTGCCCGGACCAATGTGGAACACGGCCTCGGCTACAGCGGCGAGGACTGTGGTGGCGACGATGCCAATGAGCAGGCCGCCTTGGATCTTGCGGGCCACGAGGATACCCATGACCAGCAATCCGATGATGAAGACGAGAGTTGGGATGGAGGTGATGGAACCATCCGTGCCGAGCTGGACCGGCGGGCCGCCCTTGGTGGGGCGGACAAAGCCGGAGTCGACGAAGCCGATGAAGGCGATGAACAGGCCGATGCCAACGGTGATGGCGGCCTTGAGTTCCTTGGGGACTGCCTTGAAGATCGCCGTCCGGGCACCGGTGGCACCGAAAAGGACGATCAGGATGCCGTTGATGACCACCAGGCCCATGGCTTCTGGCCATGTGACTTCCTGGATGACCGCCACGGCGAGGAAGGAGTTGATGCCCAGGCCGGCCGCGAGGCCGAAGGGAAGATTGGCGACGAGTCCGAAGACAATGGTCATGACGCCGGCGGTCAGGCCAGTCACTGCGCCCACCTGTGCGGCCGAGAGCCAGCCGCCCGCCACATCCACCGGCGCGTTGTCTGCCGAGAATCCGCCCAGGATGAGCGGGTTGAGGATGACGATGTACGCCATCGTGAAGAACGTGACCAAGCCGCCGCGGAATTCTCGGGCCAGCGTGGAGCCACGCTTGGTGATCTGGAAGAACTTGTCCAGGAAGGAGTTCGACACCGGGGGCTTCTTGTTGCCATCTGCCAGGCCGGTTGCCGTGTGCTTTGCGTTTGCCGCTGTGGGCTCTGCGCTGTTGCCTCCGTTGGGGAGGAGCGCAGCCTGCTTTTCAGCTGCGGTCTGCATTTCTGCGGGATCCAGGATTGTCATGTCAGCCACCGGCCCTAGTAATCAATCCTGGAATCAAGCGTGTTCCATGTGGTGAACGGCTGGAGGGCCGCCGGAGCCTGGGGGTCGCCCAGTTCCAGCTTGGCTACCGGCATCAGCGCGTCCCGGTTGTCGTTCTCGAAGAACTCGTAGAAGACGGCGTCATCGAAGCCAACGGATGCGGCGTCGTGACGGTCTGCGGCAAAGAACACGCGGTCAACGCGTGCCCAGAGTGCGGAGGCCAGGCACATGGGGCATGGCTCGCAGCTGGTGTAGAGGGTTGCCCCGCTCAAATCGAAGGTTCCCAGTTCGCGGCAGGCGTTACGGATGGCCGTGACTTCTGCGTGTGCGGTGGGATCGTTCGTGGCGGTGACGCGGTTGACGCCTTGGAAGGCTTGTCCATCCGCGGTAACAATGACGGCGCCGAACGGGCCACCACTGTTGAGGACATTGGCTGTTGCCAGCTCAATGGTTGTGGCCAGGAATTGCTCGGCCGTGACGGTTGTACTCATGTTGCGACTTCCTTAGTGCTGAGGAAGCCAGGTGACCTGTTGGGGGCGCTACGGAACGGAGCTCCAGTTATCTTGGTTACCAGGCTTCAGCATGTGCGATGAAGGTTAAGTTGCGCCTGGTAGATAGCTTCCCGAAGTCCGGGTGCCCGCCTTTGGCAGTTAGAGCGTAGCACCAGGTTTGTGAGCCGCGCCATAGTTTTTTGAAAATTTAATTTCGTCATACGAAATCTTGTGTGGCGACCGGATGTGACCGTGGGACGCCTGCGGGCGTTGACTGCCGCCGTCGTGCGTCTTACGCTTTTCGGACCGGACGCACTTGGTGGCTTCCGGCTCCTGGATCAGCAGACAGGGCCTAACTGAGCTGGAACGCATACATGCCGACCAGACAAGGACCCTCATGACCCCTCTTTGGATCAAGAACCCGCTGGGTATCTTCACCGCAAACGACCTCGACGCCGGCGGCGGCCTGGTGGTCTCCGACGGGAAAATCGTGGAGCTCGTGCCTACGGGCGGGCAGCCGTCGTTGCTTTGTTCCGTCTTTGATGCCTCGGCCCACGTGGTCCTCCCCGGACTCATCAACACCCATCACCACTTCTACCAAACCCTCACCCGCGCCTGGGGTCCGGTGGCCAACGCCCCGCTGTTCCCATGGCTGCAAAATCTCTACCCGGTATGGGCACGCTTAACGCCCCGGAGCCTTGAGCTTGCAGTGCAGGTGGCGCTGGCGGAGCTACTGCTGTCCGGCTGCACCACCGCCGCCGACCATCACTACCTCTTCCCCGATGGCATGGAAGACGCCATTGATATCGAAGTAGGCGCGGTGCGCTCCATGGGGATGCGGGCCACGCTCACCCGCGGGTCCATGACATTGGGAGAGGACGACGGCGGGCTGCCGCCCCGGACCACGGTCCAGTCACCTGAGGTGATCCTTGCGGACAGCGAACGGCTGATTCGTGAGTACCACGAGACGGGAGATGGGGCCGTTGTGCAGATCGCACTTGCCCCGTGTTCGCCGTTCTCCGTGACCAAGGAGATCATGGCCGAGAGCGCCGCCATGGCCGAACGCTTCGATGTCCGGCTGCATACGCACCTCGCAGAGACCATTGACGAGGAAGACTTCTGCCAGTCCATGTTTGGGCTCCGGACCGTGGATTACCTGGAGTCAGTTGGCTGGTTGGGGCACCGCACTTGGCTTGGACACGGCATCCACTTCAATGACGACGAGATCGCCAGGCTGGGAGCCGCGGGCACCGCCGTCGCGCATTGCCCAACCTCCAACATGCGCCTCGCCTCCGGGACAGCGCGAGTGCTGGAACTTGAAGCCGCGGGTGTGCCCGTGGGGCTGGGAGTGGATGGCTCGGCGTCGAACGATGCTTCCAACATGATCCTCGAGGCTCGCCAGGCGCTATATCTGCAACGACTCCGGTACGGGGCTTCCGTCCCTGTGGAGAGGGCCCTTGGCTGGGCGACACGTGGGTCGGCTGCCGTTTTGGGGCGCTCCGACATCGGGCAGTTGGCTCCGGGGCTTCAGGCGGACCTTGCCATGTTCAAGCTGGACTCGCTGCGGTTCTCCGGGAGCCATGACCCCGTGGCTGCGTTGCTGCTCTGTGGGGCTGATCGTGCCGACCGGGTGATGGTGGGCGGTGCTTGGCGCGTGGTTGATGGCGCGATCCCCGGGCTCGACGTTGCCGGGCTCATCGCTGAGCACTCGGCTGCGGCGCGGAAGCTGGTGGCGGGGTAGGTCTGTTTTTTGTGGTGGCAACCCGATTCGATGGTTCCCTGCGCAGGATGCCGTGGGCACGGCACCGTCGGCAGCGAGTCATCGAAACGGGCTTCTCCACATAGTCCAACTCACCCCTGTCTTCGCCCATCGGCTCATTGAAGTCTTGATCCATGACACAGAGCAACAGCAACGAGCTTCCCGCGGGGATGGATTTGTGGCGGACCGATGAGCTCCACGAGTTAGGGATCAACCATCGGAGGATTGCCGCGCTGGTTCGTACCGGCGCCTTAGTACGACTGCGCCGTGGTTGCTATATCCGAGGCAGCACGTGGACAGCCCAAAAACCTTGGGTTCAAAGTCTGCAGCTAGTCGCCGCGCACGCACACGGGACGCTTTCGACGTCGTCCGGCGGATTGGTCTACAGCCACACCTCAGCGGCGCGTCTCCATGGCTTATTCCTGTGGGATGTTGGAGATAAAGTCCACATCACGACGGAAACAACAGCATCCACCACTTCACACGGCAAGGACGTCGTGCCGCACACCCGCCCGCTGGCGATGATAGGGGCTGTTTTCGTCAAGGGAATGCCTTGCACCACGTTGGAACAGACTGTTGTGGACTGCTGCCTCATGCTCAACTACAAACAAGCCTTGGTACTGATGGACCACGCGCTCAGAAAAGGTGCCAACGCCGCGAAACTGCGAGAGATGTGCGCATCGCTAGCCGGACGCAACGGAGTTCTCACTCTTCGACGGGCTCTGGAGAATGCTGACGCCAGATCCGAGTCACCCGGCGAAACCCTGACCCGTCAGCTGCTCCAACGGTTGCGGATCGAGCTGCCCGAATTGCAGGTGAAGGCTGCGTCAGCGGAAGGTCACCATCGGCTGGACTTTGCATGGAGGGAAAAGAAGGTGGCCCTGGAGTTCGATGGAAAGGTGAAGTACTTCGACTACGCACCCACCGCCGAGGTGATCTACAAGGAACGGCAGCGAGAAAAGGCCCTCACCGAGCTCGGCTGGACGTTCATCCGGATCAAGTGGGAGCACCTGTTCAGGGAACAGGAGTTCAAGATGCGCGTGCTGCAGGTTCTGCGGGGAGCAACCTAGAGCCCGTTTCGGGGGTCCGCTGCGCATTCGATGGTGCGCACGGCATGGTACGCAGGGAACCCCCGAAACGGGCGGGCGCCGCAGGGAGTGCTAGGGGCGTTGCCGGCCGAACACCGGGAGCGCGCGCAGCCAACGGGAGAACCCGCCGGCCTTGCGGTCGCAGTCGGCCGGGATGTAGAAGTCCGGATCTGTTGCACCGAAGGGCAGGTACAGCTCCTGACCCGGTGCCGGGAATTCCACGACGTTGTTCGTATCCTTCGAGTCCATCTGTTCCTCCTTTTTCCAGTGCAGCACTTTTCCGTAGTTCGGAAAATGTTTATTGCTATGTGAAAAGTGTAAGCAGTGCGTAAAGCAGGCGTCAAGAGCCGTCCAGGAGGCGCCAGAGAGATGCTCCGGTCACATTTGGCTGCTTCATAACGATCTCCGGAAACCCATATACACAAGCCGAAATCATGCGCTACTCTCGAATGAGTTCGTGGCGTACGTCACGTAACCTGAGAGCAGCAGGCAGGGTCGTAATGAGCTGGCATCAATGGATGCCGGCTCTTTTTTGTTGGGTCGGCTCCACCAGAAACGCGGTGGAAACACGCGCTTAATTTCATTGATGGAACGTAGGTTCCACCTCACAGAAGTTGGGATATGACCATGAGCAACAACATCGTCCTCGGCGAAAACCAGTACGGCAAAGCGGAAGTCCGCGTCGTCAAGGTCACTCGGGATACTGACCGCCACCACATCGAAGACCTGAATGTCACCTCGCAGCTGCGCGGCGATTTCCAGGCTGCGCACCTCGAAGGCGACAACGGCCACGTCGTTGCCACCGATACCCAGAAGAACACTGTCTACGCTTTTGCCCGTGACGGCATCGGCTCACCGGAGTCCTTCCTGCTGCGCCTTGCCAATCACTTCACCGGCGAGTTCGAATGGGTAACCGGTGGCCGTTGGGAAGCCGAGGCCTACAGCTGGGATCGCATCCAGGCACACGGCGCGGGACACGATCACAGCTTCGTCCGCAACGGACAAGAGGTGCGTACCGCCGTCGTCGTCCGTGATGGCGCAACCACGCACGTGATTTCCGGCCTCAAGGACCTGACCGTCCTCAAGACCACGCAGTCAGGGTTCGTCGGCTACCCGCGAGACAAGTACACCACCCTGCCGGAAACCACGGACCGCATTCTTGCCACCGATGTTTCTGCACGCTGGCGCTACAACACCAACCTGGACTTGGCAGGCACGGACTTCAACAAGAGCTACGAGGACATCAAGGCCCTCCTGCTGGAAGGCTTCACCGAGAACTATTCGCACGCGCTTCAGCAGACGCTGTTCGACATGGGCAAGAAGGTCCTGGAAGCACACAGCGAAGTGGATGAGATCAAGTTCTCCATGCCCAACAAGCACCACTTCCTGGTTGACCTGAGCCCGTTCGGCCTGGACAACCCGAACGAGGTCTTCTTCGCCGCGGACCGCCCGTACGGCCTCATCGAAGCAACCGTCCAGCGCGACAACACCACCGCCGCGCCCGTTGCATGGAGCGGCATCGCCGGCTTCTGCTAAGCCCACACCAAACCAGCACTAACAACGCACCATCCAGGGGTTGTGTGCAGGTCCCCCAACGGCGCCCCGTCAAGGCCGGACCTGCACACAAACCCCACCCCAAAACCCCAAGATTTTGTTAGCCAGACACAGTTAGCCAGACGAAGACGTCTGCCATGAACCCAGAAAGTCTGCCATGAACATGAAGAAGAAAACCCGCCCTGCGAATACCACCACTTCGCAGAAGCATCAGCCAGAACGCCCCGAGGACAAGCGCCTCTCCATCGGAAGCACGTTCGCGTACGGCTTCCAGCACGTCCTCACCATGTATGGCGGAATCATTGCCCCTCCGCTGATCATCGGCGCCGCGGCAGGCATGTCCTCGCAGGATATCGGCCTCCTCATCGCGGCCTGCCTATTCGTTGGCGGCCTGGCCACTATCCTCCAGACGGTGGGCATCCCGTTCTTCGGCTCACAGCTACCCCTTGTTCAGGGCGTCTCGTTCGCCGGCGTCTCAACGATGGTTGCGATTGTCCAAGGTGGCGGGGGCATCCAGGCGGTGTTCGGGTCGGTCATTGTGGCGTCCCTGATCGGCCTGGCCATCACTCCCCTGTTCTCCAAGATCATCAAGTTCTTCCCGCCAGTGGTCACCGGCACGGTCATCACCACCATTGGCCTGACGCTCATGCCGGTCGCAGCCAACTGGGCCATGGGTGGAAACGCCAAGGCCGATAACTACGGCAGTATGGCCAACATCGGCCTTGCAGCAGCAACCATGGGCATCGTCCTGCTCCTGAGCAAGGTTGGCAACGCCGCCATTTCCCGGCTCTCCATCCTGCTGGCCATGGTCATCGGCACCATCATCGCGTTCGTTGCAGGAATGGCAGACTTCTCCAAGGTCGGCCAGGGCGACATCGTCGCTTTCCCCACGCCCTTCGCTTTCGGTGCTCCCACCTTCGAGATCGCAGCAATCGTCTCCATGCTCATCGTCATCCTAGTGACCCTGACCGAGACTTCCGCGGACATCATTGCTGTGGGCGAGATCGTCGATACCAAGGTTGACTCCCGCCGCATCGGCGACGGTCTCCGCGCAGACATGCTCTCCAGCGCCATCTCGCCCCTGTTCAACTCCTTCACGCAGAGCGCCTTCGCCCAGAACGTGGGCTTGGTGGCCATCACCGGCATCAAGAGCCGTTTCGTGGTCAGCGCCGGCGGCCTCATCCTGGTTGTCCTCGGCCTCCTGCCGATCCTGGGCCGAGTGGTCGCAGCGGTTCCGACGCCCGTCCTGGGCGGTGCCGGCGTCGTGCTTTTCGGGACGGTGGCAGCCAGCGGTATCCGCACCCTGGCCAAGGTTGAGTACAAGAACAACATGAACCTGATCATCGTGGCCGCGTCGATCGGGTTCGGCATGATCCCAATTGCCGCTCCGAAGTTCTACGACCAGTTCCCTTCCTGGTTCTCCACCATCTTCCACTCCGGCATCAGCTCCGCCGCAGTCATGGCGATCCTGCTGAACATCCTGTTCAACCACTTCAAGGCAGGCAACACGGACAACCAGTCAGTGTTCGTCGCCGGTACGGACCGCATCGTCAGCGAGGAAGACATCAAGTGCCTGAGCGAAGGCGACCGGTTCGAGAACGGCAAGCTGATCGACGCCGACGGCAAGGAAGTCCCGCTCAAGACGTCCAGCGCGTCCGAGCACTAGCTCCCGCCCAAAAATGGCAGATGACGGCAGCGTTTCCTTGGGGGACGCTGCCGTCACTTGTCGCCTCGGGGGAAGCGCCGAGATGACAAATAACGCCCATGTTTGTGGAAAACATGGGCGTCAAGTGCCAACTCGGCGGGTGGTGTGGAGAAGGAGAAGCCTAGTTCTGGTTGAGCTCCGCGGAAATCGCCAAGGCTGCCTCGCGCAACATCGGCACAGCGCGGTCGGCGAAGCTCTGGTCCACGCGGGTGATGGGGCCGGAAACGGAGATAGCCGTGGGGGTGGGAGCGTTGGGCACGGCCATCGCGAAGCACCGGACCCCGAGTTCCTGCTCTTCCTCGTCAATGGAGTAGCCGCGTTCGCGGATCAGCTTCAGGTCTGCGAGCAGGGAGTCAATATCGCCGATACTCTTGGCCGTGGGCGTAGGCATCCCGGTTCGGGCAACGATGCCACGGACCTGCTCGTCGTCGAGCTGCGCCAGGATCGCTTTGCCAACGCCGGTGTCATGCGTGTGGGCCCGGCGGCCAACCTCGGTGAACATGCGCATGGAGTGCATGGAGGGGACCTGGGCCACGTAGATGACCATGTCCGAATCGAGGACGGCCATGTTGGACGTCTCGCCAAGGCGTTCCACAAGGGTTTTCAGCTGCGGACGCGCTACGGCACCGAGTTGCTTGCTGGCACCTTCGCCCAGCCGGATGAGCCGCGGGCCCAAGGCGTAGCGGCGGTTGGGCAGCTGGCGGATGTAGCCGAGGGACACCAGGGTCCGCAGCAGGCGGTGGATGGTGGGCAAGGGCAGGTCAGTGGACGACGACAGCTCGCTCAGAGTGACGTCGCCGCCCGCATCCGTGATCAGTTCCAGCAGTTCAAAGACGCGCTCAACGGACTGCACGCCTCCGGAGGCTTTTTCAGCCATTCCCTTGTCTCCAATGACTCAGATTCCGACAACTCTTATCCGCATCGTGAAAAGAATTGCTTAGAACACCCAAGATACAGCACAGCGGGCACCTGCGCGACGAGACGCAAGATGACCGAGCAGGGGGTTGTGTTTCCACTTGGTAGATAATAATATCCATAATACGAAAACATTTAGTTTGGAACGGCGGCCCGGGAACGGGCCTAACAGGAGGAATTTCAATGGCGAATCCGAGCCCCGGAAACTCGATCACCCTGCGCGTCGCCGCACCGTCCAGCTTCACAGCTACGAGCGAACTGGCAGCAGCCGTCGGCGCAGCCGGTGCCGCAATCACCGCTCTGGACGTCACGGAATCCCACCACGAGACGATCGTCGTGGACGTCACCTGCAACACCACTGATGACGACCACGCAGCACGCGTCAAAGATGCCCTGAATGCCCTCGACGGCGTTACCGTCCAGCACGTCTCGGACCGCACCTTCCTTATGCACCTTGGCGGCAAGCTCGAGGTGGTCCCCAAAGTAGCCCTGCGCAACCGTGACGATCTGTCCCGTGCCTACACTCCCGGCGTCGCGCGTGTTTGCCTGGCCATTGCAGAAGACCCGGCCGCTGCCCGCAACCTGACGGTTAAGCGCAACACCATCGCTGTCCTCACCGACGGTTCCGCCGTTCTGGGCCTGGGCAACATCGGGCCCGCCGCCGCGCTGCCAGTCATGGAAGGCAAGGCCGCCCTGTTCAAGCAGTTCGCCAACGTGGACGCCTGGCCGGTCTGCCTGGATACGCAGGACACCGAAGAGATCATCATGATCGCCAAGGCCATGGCTCCCGTCTACGGCGGCATCAACCTCGAAGACATCGCCGCACCGCGTTGCTTCGAGATCGAAAACCGCCTCCGCGAAGAACTGGACATCCCGGTGTTCCACGACGACCAGCACGGCACCGCGATTGTCACCCTCGCTGCCTTGGTCAACGCCCTGCGCGTGGTGGACAAGAAGCTGTCCGAGGTCAAGATCGTTGTCTCGGGAGTTGGCGCTGCCGGCTCCGCCATCATCCAGCTCCTCAAGGCCCAGGGCGCCCAGCACATCATTGCCGCCGGCCGCTCCGGAGCCATCCACTCCGGGGAGAAGTACGACGACGAGCACCGCAGCTGGATTGCCGAGAACACCAACGAAGAAGGCTTCTCCGGAACCCTGCATGACGCCCTGAAGGGAGCAGACGTGTTTATCGGCGTCAGCGCCCCGCATGTGATCGGCGAGGAGCAGGTGGCTTCCATGGCTGAGAACGCAATCGTCTTCGCCATGGCCAACCCGACGCCGGAAATCGACCCCGTCATCGCCTCCAAGCACGCAGCCGTCGTCGCCACGGGTCGCAGCGACTTCCCGAACCAGATCAACAACGTGCTGGCCTTCCCCGGCTTCTTCCGCGGACTGCTGGACGCCGGAGCATCGGACATCACGCCGAACATGCTGGTGGCCGCCGCAGAGGCAATCGCCAACCGGGTAGCTGACGATGAGCTCAACGCGAGTTACATTATCCCCAGCGTCTTCGATCCGCATGTAGCCGCCGATGTAGCGACCGCCGTAGCCAATGCTGCGCACGCAAACGCCGCCAGCGCTCTCTAGAAAAGGACACCGCCCCATGGCTATTACAGTCACTGATCCCCGGCCGATCGATCGCGCCGAGGAGATCCTCACCCCCAAGGCACTGGGCTTCATCGAGGAACTGCACAAGCGTTTCGCCGGCACCCGTGCCGAGCTGCTGGAGGCGCGCAAAGCCAAGCGCCAGAAGGTTGCGGACACCAGCCGCCTGGACTTCCTCCCGGAGACCCAGGAAATCCGCGACGGCGACTGGAAGGTCGCGGAGGCACCGGCAGCTTTGCAGGACCGCCGCGTAGAGATGACGGGTCCCGCAACCCCGGCCAAGATGGCCATCAACGCACTGAACTCCGGCGCAAAGGTCTGGCTCGCGGACCTCGAAGATGCCAGCACACCCACCTGGCCCAACGTCATCGACGCCATCCTCAACCTCCGCGACGCAGCACAGGGCACCCTGAGCTACACCTCCCCGGAAGGCAAGGAATATCGTCTCCGCACCGATGCTCCCTTGGCTGTTGTTGTTGCCCGCCCCCGCGGCTGGCACATGGAAGAGAACCACCTGCTGATCGACGGCGAACCTGCAGTGGGCGCGCTGGTGGACTTTGGTTTGCACTTCTTCCACATCGCCAAGCAGCTGCTCCTGAACGGCCACGGCCCGTACTACTACCTGCCCAAGATGGAGAGCCACCTTGAGGCCCGCCTCTGGAACGACGTCTTCGTCTTCGCCCAGGACTTCCTCGGCATCCCGCAGGGCAGCATCCGCGCCACGGTCCTCATCGAGACCATCCCTGCAGCGTTTGAAATGGACGAGATCCTCTACGAGCTGCGCGATCATGCTTCAGGTTTGAACGCCGGACGTTGGGACTACCTCTTCAGCATCATCAAGTACTTCCGTGATGCCGGCGAAGAGTTCGTCCTGCCGGACCGCGCGACCGTTGCCATGACGGCTCCGTTCATGCGCGCCTACACCGAACTCCTGGTCAAGACCTGCCACAAGCGCGGCGCCTTCGCCATGGGTGGCATGGCCGCCGTCATCCCGAACCGGAAGCAGCCCGACGTCACCGCTGCGGCCTTCGACAAGGTCCGTGCCGACAAGACGCGTGAGGCAAACGATGGCTTCGACGGCTCCTGGGTTGCGCACCCGGACCTCGTCTCCACGTGCCGCGAGGTGTTCGATTCGGTCCTCGGTGACCCCGCCAACGGTGGAAAGCCGAACCAACTGGACAAGCAGCGCCCCGAGGTGAACGTCACCGCTGAGCAGCTGATCGACGTCGCCTCTGCCGGCGGCACCGTCACGGAAGCCGGCCTTCGGCTGAACCTCTATGTCGCCGTCGCCTACACGGGTGTCTGGATCTCCGGCAGCGGCGCTGTTGCCATTCACAACCTCATGGAAGATGCCGCGACCGCGGAGATCTCCCGCTCGCAGGTGTGGCAGCAGATCCGTAACAAGTCGGTTCTCGCGGACACGGGCAACACCGTGACACGCGAACTCGTCAGCCGCATCCTTGGCGAAGAAACCGAGCGCCTCCGGATCGAGTTCGGCGACGAGAACTTCGCCAAGTACTACGAGCCCGCGTCCAAGCTGATCGAGGACATCTGCCTGTCCGACGATTACACCGACTTCCTCACCACGCCCGCGTACGAACTGGTGGGCTGAGATGGGCTCATTCTCTTCCTCTGATCTGGCCCACATCGAGTCCCAGCTTGAGACGACGGACCAGTTGTTGGACCGCAACTACCCGGGCGACGACGGCTCGCGCCAGCCCATCCACACTGTCTACATCCCGGCGGACCGCTTCACGCCTTCCCTTGCGGCAGAGTGGGGCGCCCGGGCCTTAGCGACGGCGGAAGCTCACGGTGGCCTGGAAAAGCTCGGCCAGCTGTTGGGCCAGGAGCCTCAGCTGACTGCCGCCGTTGCCTCCCGGGTGGCGGCCAAGCTCTCCTCCGAGCCGATCGAGGACCTGCGCCTGGACTTCGAAGACGGCTATGGCGACCGTGGCGATGAGGCGGAAGACGCCGACGCCGTTGCTGCCGCCAACGCTGTTGCTGCTGCGGTTGCAGCGGGAACTGCTCCGCCGTTCATCGGCATCCGCTTCAAGTGCTTCGAAGCCCCCACGAGGGCCCGCGGACTGAAGACGCTGGACTTGTTTGTGTCCACGCTTGCTGCAGCGGGCGAACTGCCCGCAGGTCTGATCCTCACTCTGCCTAAAGTCACCACGGTGGCCCAGGTGCAGGCCATGGACTTCGCGGTCTCGCGCCTCGAGGAAGTCCACGGCCTTCCCGCGGGGAGGCTCCGGTTCGAGGTGCAGGTGGAAACGCCGCAGCTCATTCTGGGCGCCGACGGAACATCCCCTGTGGCACAGCTCCCCCATGTTGTTCCGGGCCGCATCAGTGCTCTGCACTACGGGACGTATGACTACAGCGCCTCATTGGGAATCTCTGCGGAATACCAGTCCATGGAGCACCCTGTGGCTGACTTCGCCAAGGAAGTCATGCAGCTCGCCGTCGCCGGCACAGGCATCCGCCTCTCTGACGGTTCCACGAACATCATTCCCGTGGGCGACGCCGTTGAAGACGCCTGGAAACTTCACGGCCGGCTGGTCCGTCGCTCCCTGGAGAACGGTTACTACCAAGGATGGGACCTCCACGCCGCCCAGCTCCCCAGCCGTTTCTCGGCGTCGTACGCTTTCTACCGCGAAGGCCTGCCTGCCGCAGCGCTGCGCCTCCGGAACTATGTGGAGCACACCGAAGGCGGCGTCATGGACGAGCCCGCCACCGCCCGTGCACTCGCTGGTTTCGTCCTTCGCGGCGTCCAGTGCGGCGCAGTGGGGCCCGATGAGGTCAAGGCGCTTGCCGGCGTCGAACTTTCACAGCTGACCGCACTGGCGCACCCGCGGCTCGCGCAACCGACTTCCCACTGATAGGAGCATTTGGCATGGGCAAGTACTACTACCCGCAGGGCGGCCTGCCGCCGCAGACCCACCTGACCACGGAGAGGGCGATCGTCACGGAGGCTTACACCGTGATCCCCAAGGGCGTCATGACGGACATCGTGACCAGCAACCTGCCTGGATTCTCCAACACGCGCTCCTGGATTATTGCGCGGCCGATTTCCGGCTTCGCCACCACGTTCTCGCAGTTGATCGTTGAGATCGCTCCGGGCGGCGGGGCTCCCAAGGCCGAGTTCGAAGCAGGCGTTGAAGGCGTCATCTTTGTCACCAAGGGCCAAGTGAACCTGAGGCTTGACGGCGAACTGCACCACCTCGAGGAGGGTGGCTACGCCTACCTTGCCGCCGGCGCAGAGTGGGGCCTGGAGAACGTGTCCGACGACATCGTCTCCTTCCACTGGATCCGCAAGGCCTACGAACGCCTTGAAGGCTTCGAGGCCAAGTCCTTCGTGACCAACGAGAAGGACGTGGAGCCTACCTCCATGCCGGACACCAACGACGTCTGGAAAACCACCCGCTTCACGGACTCCAGTGACCTCGCCCATGACATGCAGGTCAACATCGTCACCTTCCAGCCGGGCGGCGTGATCCCCTTCCCGGAGACCCACGTCATGGAGCACGGCTTGTATGTGCTCGAAGGCAAGGCCATGTACTTGCTCAACAACGACTGGGTGGAAGTGGAAGCCGGCGACTTCATGTGGCTCCGCGCATTCTGCCCGCAGGCCTGCTACGCCGGCGGTCCGGGCGAGTTCCGTTACCTGCTGTACAAGGACATGAACCGCCAGGTGAAGCTCACCTGATCTGCGCCGAGATCGCCGGAAAGCTGCCAGCTCGCTGGGAGCCTTCCGGCGATTTCGTGCTTCTCCAGCGGTTTCGGCGCGGGCTCTGTGGAAACCACCCAATGTTCGCTTCCAGGCCATTCCATGCGAGGACGCACCCCACGATCACCACGATCACGCCAAGCAAAGGCACGACGGCGGCAAGGACTCTGCGCGCAGGCTGCGGTGTGCTGCGTTCCCCAAGTTTGCTGTGTTCCCCCATGCGGGCGAGTCTAGCCTGAGCTCGCGCACCCAAGTAGGCCGCAGTTGAGCGCGTTTTGCCCTCTCTAAACGCGCTCTGCTGCGACCTACTTGGGTGCGTTTGGAGCGGGGGCGCCAGCGATTCTGTACGACTCCTGCAGCAACTCGTCGAGCTCCTCTACGTCGATGTTCTCCAGCCGGACCAGCAGCAACTTTGGTGACCGTTCGTGATGAGGGGTCCAGAAATAGGTATCCGGCTCCATTGCTGCCAGAGCTTCGCGCTCATCCGTTTTGACCGTAACAACCCCCTCTTCCCAGATCCGAGCCATGAGGGACTTGCCAAACCAGGCAGGCTGGCCCCAACTTGGGCGCTCGGTGACGCCGGGCATGCCAAGGCAGATACGCCTGACGTCCTCTTCGGTTGCCATGGTTCACTGTGACACCGGCATCCGGGCTCCGGCAAGGAACGCGTGGACTCTCGCAGACTAGGCTAGGCACATGTTGACCATCGGCAGCACCGTCCTCGGCGTCAATGACATCACCCGGGCCACTGCGTTCTGGCACGCCGCGCTCGGCTATGTTCCACGTGAGCCCGGCGATGACACCTGGGTGATCCTCGTTCCGTCCGCCGGTCCAGGCCCGCAGCTCGCGTTGATGCTGAGCGAAACGCCTGTGCAGGAGCACCCACGTACTCATCTGGACCTCTACACGGATGACCAGGCTGCCGAGGTAGAGCGGCTAATCTCTCTCGGCGCTCAACGCGTTGACTGGGACCTCTATCCGGAGAATCCGGATTTCGTGGTCCTCGCCGACCCTGACGGCAACCGCTTCTGCGTTATCGACAAAAGTCCGCGGTAGCGCCGCCGTCGAGCCCCAACTGACTGGCAGTAGTGGTGGTTTTGAGGGCTGAAAACAACCACTACTGCGACTTACTTGGGCGCTGCCAGTTCTGTCGGGGCCCTTGGGTAGAGTGCCATGCATGGACGACAAAGCGACATTGCTCGGTTATTTGCGCCTTCGTCGCGCGGACCTGCTCGGGAAGCTTGATGGCTTGGGTGAATACGATGCCCGAAGGCCCCTGACACCGACGGGTACCAATCTCCTGGGGCTCGTGAAACACGTGGCGAGCGTGGAGTTGGGGTATTTCGGGGAGACTTTCGGGCGTCCGAGTGGGCGCGAATTGCCCTGGCTCGCTGATGATGCAGAACCGGATTCCGATATGTGGGTCCCGGCCTCGGAGAGCCGTGCGGAAATCCTGGAACTGCACCACTTCTCGGCAGCGCACAGTGATGCCACCGTCCAAGCCCTGACGTTGGATGCTCCCGGCGTTGTGCCTTGGTGGTCCGAAGAGAAGCGGAATGTGACGCTCCATCAGATCCTCGTCCACATGTGTGTGGAAACCGCACGGCACGCGGGGCACGCTGACATCATCCGCGAACTGATCGACGGATCCGCTGGCCAAAGGCCTGGGGATCCCAACATGCCTGCCCGCAACTCCGAAGAATGGGCAGCACGCAGGTTCCGGATCGAAGAAGCAGCATTGGAAGCAGACCTGCGCCACTGAAGACCCCCAAGCACCACTTCCGTAGTGGTGAGGTTGGCCGGGTGTTGGCCTGTGGCATCCAACCGATCCCCAGCGCCTGCCGACTGCTGCTCGCGAATCTGCCCCGGCAAAGTTAGACCAGACAAACAGGGCCCGACGGCGGTACGCAACTGCCGCCGTCGGGCCCATCTAAGTAGCAGTTAATGCCGTTCTGAGCGTCCAAAACGTCATCAAATGCGACCTACTTGGGACATCCCCCGCATGAGGTGCCCCGCCTCCGCAAGGCCGACCCGCAAACTTGATGCGAAATTGAGCCAAACAAACAGAGTCCTTGATTTTGCCGCGCCACGCTGGAAGCAGACGAAGCCTCATTACATCAATCCATCAAGGTTTCGGCGACGAATAACCAACGAGAATCACAATGATGTGGGGGACCCAATGGAACAGGCAGCAGCGCTAACAGAGGTGATCGCCATCAAGGGCATCATCCAGGACCAACACCCCGTGGATTTCCACGCACTGGGTGTCGCAGGATGCATCGACAGACTTGCTGCGCCGCTTCGACGCTCCGGCGTGACCGTCCACTGGCACACACCCCACCACGGCATCGAGATCTCCTCCGCATCCGCCGCCCTGCTGTACCACGTAGCCCAGGAGACCTTCAGCAACACCCTGAACTACGCCGACGCCAGCGAACTGACCATCCGTCTCAATGCCGTCTACCACGGAATCCAAATGACGATTATGGACAACGGCAAAGGTTTCGAAATCCACGCCGCCCCCAGCGGCCGCCGCCACGGCTTCGGCCTGCTGCTGATGTCCATTGCAGTGCACGACGCCGGAGGGTCCGTTGAGATCGACTCCGGGGCTGGGCGGGGCACCAGTGTGAGGGTCACGCTGCCACTGGATTGAGTCCAATTTGGGACCTTTTTGGGCTCCCAAACCATGGATTGGCGGCGTCCCCGGACGTATTCTGTAGCTACTTTTCAGCCTGACATCTCGACGGAATGGCACGAAATGGCGCGGAACAAGGGTCCCCGGTTAGGTCTTGGCAAGGTCCTTCTGAGGATCTTCGGGTTTTTCTTCGTGAGCGCCCTCTGCGGGGTGCTGATCTGCGGCTTCATGGTGCCGGTGGTTCAGTTCACCAGCACCACCATGGGCGGTTCCATCGGCTTTTACGAAAGCCTGCCCAGCCAACTCGACGTTGATTCGCCATCCCTTTCCAGCAACGTAGTCACTGCTGACGGCCAGCACATCGCCACGTTCTATGCAGAGAACCGGGTGAAGGTACCCCTGGACCAGATGTCACCCTTCATTCGGCAAGCGATCGTGGCAATCGAAGACAGCCGCTTTTATGAGCATCCCGGAGTAGATACGCAGGGCATCATCCGTGCGCTGACATCCAACGTGACCAAGGGGACCCGACAGGGCGCGTCGACCCTGACCCAGCAATACGTCACCAACGTGCTGAACGAGTCCCGCCTCTCGAAGGGCCGGCCCGAGGATGTGGTGCTCAGTGGGGACAAGAGCATCGGTGACAAGCTCCGGGAGATCAAGCTGGCCCTGGAGCTTGAGAAACGCTTCAGCAAAGACCAAATCCTTGAGGGGTACCTGAACATCGTGTTCTTTAACCGGAACGCGTATGGCATCGAAGCCGCTTCGCGGTACTTCTTCAGCACCTCAGCCAAGGATCTCACTTTGCCACAGGCCGCGCTGTTGGCCGGGCTGGTGAACGGGCCGAGCGTCTATGACCCAACAACCGCGCCTGAAGCAGCGTTCAGCCGGCGAAACATTGTGCTGGACAGAATGCTCGAGCAGGGAAAGATCACTCAAGCAGACCATGATGCGGCAGTTGCCGCCCCCGTGGAGCTGAAAATCACCCCGTCCCATCAGGGCTGCGCCGGGGCCTCCATCGCCATCTACTTCTGCGACTACGTGTCCCACCTGATCATGAACAACGAGGCCTACGGAGCAACCATCGAGGACCGCGAACGGCTCCTCTACCGGGGCGGGCTCACCATCACCACCACGCTGGACAGCCGGTTGCAGGCAGCGGCCCAAGTACAAGTGGATGCGTCAGCCGGCGTAAACCCGGACAAATGGGGCGCTGCCATGACCACCGTGCAGCCAGGCACAGGCAAGATCCTGTCCATGGCCCAAAACACGGTGTTCGTTCCGCAGGACGGGAAGTTCGATACCCAGCTGAACTTCAGCGTGGATGCCAAGGACGAAAACGGCAACGACCTCAATGGTGCAGGCGGATTCCAACCCGGTTCCACCATGAAGCCCTTCATCTTCGCGGAGTGGCTCAATGAGGGCAAGTCGCCCACTGCCGTGGTGGATGCTTCCCGACGGGTCTACCCGGTTGGCTTCCCTTGGCGCTCGAGCTGCGGCAAAGTGCTGGGTGGCTACAGCACCGCGCAGAAGGCGCAAAACCTGGGCGCTGATGATGACCTGCAGAACAACGACGAGGGCTACTACCGGCCCATGCCCATCAACTACGGCCTCTACAACTCGATCAACACCGCCACATTCGCTACAGCAGCGCAGTTGGATTTCTGCGGCATCCAGAAAATGGTGGACGCGGTTGGCCTGCACAGCGGCCTGGACAACGCCCAGATCAACATGCACCAGATCGGCAACCTCCTTGGCTCCATCGGCGTCGCTCCCGTCATCCTGGCGAGCGCCTTCGCAACATTCGCCAACGATGGCACCTATTGCAAGCCCATCGCCATCACCGATATCAGCGACTCACAAGGCAGGAAGTACCCGGCCCAAACACCTGAATGCAAAGAGACCGTGAAACCGGCCGTGGCCCGGGGAGTCACATCGGTGCTGCAGGACGTCCTCAAGCTCGGATCCGGCGTCTACATCGAACCCAAGGTCCAGAACCAGGTCCCGGTGGCCGCAAAGACCGGCACCTCGAACAACAACGGCGCAACCTGGGTGGCCGGATACACTACCCGGCTCGCCACGGCCTCCTTCTTTGGGGACACGACGGCGGGACAACAGCGAGCAGGACAAAACGTCACGATCAATGGCAAGTTCTACAAGTCACTGGACGGCTACATGATTGCCGGCCCGCAATGGGCCAACTACATGATGCAGGCCACCGCCCTCTACCCGAGCGGCGCCTTCAACCCACCGCCTCCCCCGCCGTCGCCTGGCCCGAGCACGTCGCCCGCAGCACCTCGCTGAGTGGGCCTGCGTTGTGGGGCCCGGTCTGCGTGGTGTTCCCGGCAGCCGAGCCGGCAGAAACACTTTGAAAGCCAGCCATTCCTCCCGCAGACTGGGCCTGTGAAGCCCTTCCTTCTCTTGGCCACCCGCGCTGAAGACGCAGCAGCGGATGACGAGTACCAGGCCTACCTCCGGTACTGCGGGCTCCGGGCTGAGGAATTGTTCCGCGTCCGGCTGGAGACGGCACCACTGCCGGACATTGAGTTGGCCGATTACTCAGGCGTGATTGTGGGCGGCAGTCCTTACACCTCCAGCGACCCTTTGGAGGAGAAGAGTCAGGCCCAGCTTCGCGTCGAAGCTGAACTCTCAGCACTCCTGGATCGCATCGTGGCCGAGGACTTCCCCTTCCTGGGTGCCTGCTATGGCGTTGGAACCTTGGGGGTTCACCAAGGAGCCATCATTGACCGTCGCTACGGAGAACCGGTCGGGGCTACGGAGATCAAACTGACCCCAGACGGGGAGCGCGACCCCCTGCTCAAAGGCATGCCACACACTTTCGAGGCGTTCGTTGGGCATAAGGAAGCCTGCAGCCAACTGCCGGAAAACGCCGTGTTGCTCGCAAGTTCCGCAGCCTGCCCTGTGCACATGTTCCGCATCAGGAAGAATCTCTACGCCACACAGTTCCATCCGGAATTGGATGTCGATGGCCTCATCACCCGGATTAACATCTACAAGGACGCGGGCTATTTTCCGCCGGATGCTGCCGCCGAGCTCATCGAAACCGCCAAGCATGCTTCGGTGACTGAACCGATGCGGGTCTTGAGGAATTTCACGGAGCTCTACGCTCGCTAGGGATCTTGCGGGGCCCGCTCTGCGCCCCGAGAAAGGGGTTTCTATCAGAGCCTCCCTCGCGCGGCGTTGGCTGGGTAGCTTTGTGAGTACTCACCCATGCCCCGAAACGTGATTCATCCATGAGGAGCAATCTTTGAAGCAGGACCCTTTGGCGGTCGAAACCCAGGTACACGCAGCACCAGATGAAGGAAAGACCAAGCCAGCGAAAATGCGAGCAGCCACCAAGATCCCTTGGGGTGGCCTTTTGCTGCTTGCTGCCGCGGGCTTCACGGCTGTCACCACAGAGCTGCTTCCGTCCGGGCTGCTTCCGCAGATCAGCCGGGATCTGGGCGTGGAGGAATCGGCTGTAGGTTCCCTGACCGCAGCATATGCAGCCATCATCGTTTTCACGGCCCTTCCCCTGTCCCGGCTCCTCGGTGGGCGTGTCCCGCGGAAGACCCTGTTGATCGGGACCGTGCTTGCCTTTGCACTAAGCAACGTCCTGCTGGCCTTGAGCCCAAATCTTGAAGTGGCCATTGCCGCAAGGCTTCTTGGTGGCATTGCCCATGGCATGTTGTGGTCCAGCATGGCACCGTATGTGGCGCGCATCGTCCCTGCCCACTCGGTGGGCAAGTCCATGGCCGTGGTTTTCAGTGGTACCAGCATCGCGTTGGCTGTCGGGGCTCCGATTGGCACGCTCATGGGCACCCTCATGACATGGCGGGTTTCCTTCGTGGTCCTGGCCGGGGTTGGTGTCCTGTTGGCAGTCTTGGCGTTCTGGCTCCTGCCTGCTGCGCATGATCCGGGCACCCACAAGACACCATCGATCCGGGCAGCGCTCAAGCTACCGGGCGTGATCGCCGTGGCCACCGCTTGGCCACTCTTGCTGCTGGCACACTTCACTCTCTTTACGTATGTTGCGCCTTTCCTGCTCGCCTCCGGCTTGCCCGAAGCCCTCACTGGCATTTCCCTGTCGGTGGTGGGGATCTCGGGCTTGGTCGGGATCTGGATTGCTGGCCTGAGCGCCGATTCCCATCCCCGGCGTTCGGTGATTACCGCCGTCGGGCTTCTTTTGCTTGCCTTCGCGTTGCTGCCGGTTCTGGGCGGCACGTGGGTGGGTGTTTTCGCGCTGATGGTTGCCTGGGGCGTTTCCTTCGGCGCGATCGGCATCTACAACCAGGCGGCGATCTTACGGGCCGGCGGGGAGCACAAGGATGCGGCCAACGGCCTCACGGTGGTGACCATCCAACTGGGGATCGCCGTCGGTGCCGGGTACGGTGCGTTGGCGCTGACCACTGTTGGGGCTCAGTTGGTGCCGCTCGCCGCGGCGCTGCCAACGGCAGTTGCCTTGGCGATCATGATTTCCAGCAAGCGCGGCGGATACCCGGCAGGGCCACACGAAAAAGGACGCCGCGAGAAGCGTCGGTAACATTCCCGAAACATGCCAGTCACGTGATCTTCATGAACGTGGGGTTTCTGTAACTTACCTGCAACCTAGCTCTTCCGAGTCGGAAACATAGCTCACCGAATATTGATCGGGGGGTAGTGAGGGCCGTGCATCAACGGGCCCGTTTCGGACAGGCTTGATCAGAAGGGAACGCAGGTGGAGATCTCTGCGCAAGACGTCTGGCTGATGTTGTCATCGGCAATGGTGCTTTTCATGACTCCGGGCCTCGGCCTGTTCTATGGCGGCATGACCCGCGCCAAGGCAGCGCTCAACATGATCATGATGAGCTTTATCTCTGCAGGCATTGTGGGCGTCGTGTGGGTCCTCTGGGGATACTCGATGACCACCGGCGACGGTTTCCTCGGCCTGTTCGGCAACCCGTTCGCGCACTTCGGGCTCCAGGACCTCATAGGTTCGCCCGACCTCCTCAAGGCAGTCTTCGCCGCTACCTTCGCCATCATCACCGTGGCACTCATCAGCGGCGCCATCGCCGACCGCGCCAAGTTCAGCGCCTGGGCGCTCTTCGTCCCGATCTGGGTCACCGTGGTCTACTGCCCGCTGGCTTACATGGTCTGGGGCGGCGGCTTGATGAGCGCAGATGGAGCCGTCACGCAGATCTTCGGCCAGGTGATCGACTTCGCCGGCGGTGCCGTAGTTGAGGTCAGTTCAGGTACCGCCGCTTTCGTCCTCGCATTGATCGTGGGAAAGCGTCACGGATTCGCCAAAGACCCCAACCACCGCCCTCACAACGTCCCGTTCATCATGATCGGCGCAGCAATCCTCTGGTTCGGCTGGTTTGGATTCAACGGCGGTGCTGCAACCACTGTTGAGCAGGCAGGCCTGATCTGGGTCAACACGCTGGTGGCTCCGGCCGCGGCGATGCTGAGCTGGTTGGTCACGGAAAAGATCCGCCACGGACACCCGACATCACTGGGGGCAGCCTCCGGTGTTGTTGCGGGCCTGGTCGCCATCACCCCTTCCTGCGCCAACATCACCCCGCTCGCGGCACTTGGCCTGGGACTCGTTGCCGGTGCCGCCTGTGCCGTGTTTGTGGACCTGAAGTACAAGTTCGGTTTCGACGATTCCCTTGACGTCGTGGGCGTGCACTTTGGCGCTGGCGTGATCGGCACGCTTTCCCTTGGCTTCGTTGCCTTTCCCACGGAAGGCGTGGCCGGCGGCCTCCTTTACGGCGGCGGCGTGCAGCAGCTCGTGGCCCAGACAGTAGCCGTGCTGCTCACCATCGTCCTCTCCGGCCTGGGCACCCTGCTGATCGGTCGCGCTATTCACAAGACCATCGGCTTCCGCGTGGCCCACGAACATGAAGTTGCAGGAGTGGACCTCACCCAGCACGCAGAATCGGCCTACGAGTTCGGCCTCACAGCCCATGGACACTTCCGCCAGCAGCAGGCCCACCTGTCGTCGCTGATCAAGGGTGGACGCAAAGAGTCCGAGCCGGCGAAGGAAGACAGCTTCGCCTAGCGGCCCCACATTCAGAACAGCAGTCGACGGCGGAACCCAGGTCCCGCCGTCGGCTGCTGTTTGTGCCGTCTTACCCATGTAGGGTCAGCCGGAGCCGTTCCAGAGCCGCTGCCACCACGTTCGCCTGATTGGTTCCTCCGGCTCCGGCTCAGGTGGAGCTGCCGCAGCCCGCCGCTCGCGCCATCGTTCCAGCTCGGCGTCAACATCCCGCAGCTTGGTGGTCACTGGCGGCCCACCCTGGAGTTGGCGACGGGCCTCAACCACTCGCGTGTTGAAGTCCTCAAGGATGTCGCGGACCTGCTTCTCGGTGTACTGCTGATCCAGCTTCGCGTCGAGTTCAGCGTCCTCGATCCGTAGCAGAATTGCTGGCGGGCCGATCCCGCTGAGTCGCTCACGCTGGATCAGACCTTTGACCCACCAGTCCGGATCATAGTGCTCGCCCAGACCCGGGATCGGCTTGCCAGCGTATTTGAGGTTGTCGAACTTGCCCTGGTTCATGGCGTCCCGGATCAAATATTCCACCCGCGCGGCGTCGTCCACCTTCCGGCGTTTCTCCCGCTCTTCCGCCTCGGCCGCCTCGAGCTCTGAATCTTCCTCGGCATTACCGCCCCACGAGCGGACGGCCCGCAATTCCGCGCCCCGCTCGAGCTTCCGTCTGAAGGCGTTGTTCTCGGCGTTCACGTTTCGCCACCTCCTCGCACGGCAGTCCTCTCCTGCCGGAAATCGTGGTTCCGGCTCCAGTATTCCGCACTTTGCTGGGCCGCGGGGAGTGCTAAGCGCTACTCTCGATCCAAATATCTCCACAGGAAGGGCCGCGCGTGACGACTGTTTCCAATGCATTCATTCCGGTCTCGGATCCAGGCCAGGCAGCCAAGTGGTATTCGGAACACCTGATGCTTCGGACTGTCACCGTTTCGGAGTGGACGGCAGTTCTAACGGGCGACGGCGGTGCCACAGTTACGCTGATGGGTCCGCTCAGCGGGATCGCGGCTGAGCCCGGGCTGGCATGGGCGACCTGCGGTTTCCTGGTGGAGGACCTCACGGGCATGCGGGATCGTTTGCTCAGGAACGGACATGGCGTGTCTGTGGTGGAGGGCGATCCGGACACCTGCTTGTTCTTCTCAGTCCGGGACCTCGACGGGAACGTCCTGCTGCTCACGGACAGATAAGCTCCCTGGTTCACCAGCGCCGCAGCCGTTCCACCAGCGCCTCAGCCCCTGTTGTTTCACCACCCCCTTTGATCGCCGGGCGGCCCCCGACACGCCGGGATTAGCGGCGTGTCGGGGCCAAGGTCAGCTCAAAGCAGGTGATGGAGCAACGCAGGCTAGCTGGCAGGCTAGTGAACGGCCATGCTCGGATCCAGTTGCTCGATGCCCTCAGGAGTAACAAGGACCACCCTGGCCGTGCAGATGTCGTAGAACAAGCCCGTTGCCTGGACTTGCCCGGATGCCAAAGCCGGCCCGGTGACCGGATGCTCTTCGAGTTTCTGGAGCTGGACGGCGACGTTCACCATGCTTAGCTGGTCGAGGGGGCTGTAACCTTCAGCTTCGGCAGCGAGGGCGACAGGATGGCCATCCAACAGCGCGGTGTAGCTCGGCCGGGCGTGCTCCAACCACGTATCGAAGCCCGCGCCCAAGGCTGCGGACGCACCCTCTGCGTCGGCTATAACGGCCTTCATCGCGCCACAGTTGGAGTGGCCGCAGATCACGATCGAGTCCACGGACAACCCCTTCACCGCGAATGCCAGTGCCGAGTCGATCGAGGCATCCCGGCCGTCAGGGCACACAACGTTGCCAATATTCCGCAGTGTCAGAAGGTCTCCGGGGCCGCTGCTGGTGATGAGGTTCGGATTGACCCGGGAGTCGACGCAGGCAACAAACAGTGTGTCCGGGTTCTGCCCCTCCGTAAGATCCTGAACCAGCGGTCGAACCTTGTCTGCGTGCCGCCGATGGTATTTGTCGATGCCAAGGAGGATTGACCGCAGCGGAAGCTGCCCGCCGTCGTCGTGCGCTTCCTGCTGGGAACCATCCAAAGGCGACGGCTGCCAGGAAGTCCTGGGCGGAAGCGGGAATTCACGTGGATCCTGACGCTGTGGAGTGTTGTCCGCGGCGTCGGTGAAAGCGGTGGTTCCGTGTTCCTCCAGCACCACCGAGGCGCCGCTGGAGCGGTGTTGTGCCTGCCAGGCAACCAGCGCCTCGCGGAAAGCGTGATCGAGGTAATCGGCGTTGAGTTCAACAACTGCGTCCTGGCCCTCGGGAACGGAGTGCAGGACGCGGTTCAGTCGGGGCAGCGCGAAGAAGCTGCAGGACCCGGCGATCGTGACGCGCCACGGCAGCTGCTCCCCGGCCGGGGCATGGGCGTGGATCTGGGCACGGAGTACCCGCCACAACACGCAGAGGGCCGCGAGGGCGAGGCCGATAATGACGCCTTCGAGCAGGTTCAGCACAACAACGCACGCGAGCGTGACCACGTAGACCAGGAGGTCGCCGGTGCGGAGACTGGTTTTGATGTCGGCGACCTTGATGAGCTTGGCGCCGATGACGAGCAACAGGCCGGCGAGCACGGACAACGGAATCAGCTGGATGAGACCGGCGAACAGTGCCGAGAACACCAGGACCCACACGCCGTGCAGGATGGCGGACGCCCGGCTCGCGGCGCCGGCCTCGACGTTGGTGGCGCTGCGGACGATCACGCCCGTCACCGGGAGGCCACCGAGCATTCCCGAGACCATGTTGGCGGAGCCTTGTCCGACGAGTTCCCGGTTGAGGTTGGTGCGCGCGCCTGCGTGCATCTTGTCCACGGCGACCGCGGACAGCAGCGATTCGATGCTCGCGATCAGGGCTACCGTGATGACTGCCATGGCTGCGGCGCGCCAGTTGCCGTCGGGCAAGCTGGGCAGGGCAACGGCGTCGAACAGCGAACCGCTGAAGCTGATGCGCTCGACGCTGGGCGAAACTGCTGCAGACAAAGCGGTGACAGCGACCACCGCCGCCAGCGGGCCGGGAATCTTCTGCACTGCAGTGGGCAGATACTTCCAGGCAAGGAGGATGGCAACAACTGCCAGGCCGAGAAGGGCGGAGTGCAGCTCGACATTGGTGATGGCCGCTGGAAGTGCGGTCAGGTTTTCGACGGCGGACCCAGCCGCCTGCCCACCGAGCAGCACATGCAACTGCTGCAGGATGATCGTGATGCCGATGCCCGCCAGCATCGCCTTGACCACTACGGGCGAAACTGCCAGCGCGGCCCGGCCTACGCGGCTGATACCCAGCAACAACTGCACGACGCCGGCGGCTGCGGTAATGGCGCACGTCACCTGCCAACCGAACTCGTCAACCAACCCGGCGACGACGACGGTCAGTCCAGCGGCGGGGCCGCTCACCTGCAATGGGGAGCCGCCGAGGCTGCCAGCGACAATGCCTCCGATGGCCGCTGCAATGAGCCCGGCCATGATGGGTGCTCCGGAGGCAGCGGCGATACCGAGCGAGAGCGGAAGGGCAACAAGGAAGACGACGAGGGATGCGGGGAGGTCGGCTCCAAGGTTGCTGAGGAAGCTCGGCTTGGGTGCTTTGCCCCGGCTTCCGGGCGGGCTGTGGGAGTCGGTGGAGATGGAAGCGGAGTCGTTTGTATGCGGCACTGGAATTTCCTAAGGCTCGGGAACACTGACTTCTCCAGCGTAGGAATGTTGTCACGTGCAATGACAAGATGATGTGATTCTTGTGACAAAACTTGTGAACAGGCAGCGTCATGTGGCGACCAATGGGAACTTCTGCAGGGAGTGGGATCGTTGAGGACTCCATGTGCGTGGACATAGTCTGAAGCAATGGATGAAGAAACCCGCACAATGGACGAACACAGCACACGAGGCTCCTACGTCACCGGCAGCGAGTTCAATCGGGATACCAACTACATCGAGGACCGGATCACCCGCGAGGGCACTCCCGGCCCGAACGATGAACCCGGCTGGCCGGTAGAGCCAGGTAGATACAGACTGATAGCAGCCCGGGCCTGTCCGTGGGCCAACCGTTCGGTCATCGTCCGCAGGCTTCTGGGCCTGGAGCACGTCATCAGCCTCGGACAGCCGGGCCCTACCCACGACGCCAGGTCCTGGACCTTTGATTTGGATCCTGACGGAAAAGATCCAGTACTGGGAATCGAGCGGCTACAGGAGGCGTACTTCCGCCGCTTTCCGGACTATCCCCGCGGCATCACGGTTCCGGCAATCGTGGACATCCCCAGCGGGGCCGTCGTGACCAACAACTACCCCCAAATCACGCTCGACTTCTCCACAGAATGGGCAGAGTTCCACCGTCCGGGCGCACCACAGCTCTATCCGGAGCACCTGCGCGAGGAAATCGACACGGTCAACGAGCGCGTCTTCACCGAGATCAACAATGGGGTCTATAAGTGCGGCTTCGCAGGGTCCCAGGAGGCTTACGAAGCCGCCTATGTCCGCCTGTGGAGCGCCTTGGACTGGCTCGAGGAACGGCTGGCAAACCAGAGATACCTCGTGGGTGACACCATCACCGAGGCGGATGTCAGGCTGTTCACCACCTTGGCTCGCTTTGATGCGGTCTACCACGGGCATTTCAAATGCAATCGAAACAAGCTCAGCGAAATGCCGGTGCTGTGGGCGTATGCCAGGGATCTGTTCCAAACGCCGGGTTTCGGGGACACGATCGACTTCGTCCAGATCAAGCAGCACTACTACATAGTGCACGAGGACATTAATCCCACACGCATCGTCCCCATGGGACCGGACCTCTCCGGTTGGCTGACCCCGCACGGAAGGGAATCGCTTGGCGGGCGTCCGTTCGGGGACGGGACTCCACCAGGGCCGGTCAAGGCAGGCGAGGAAGTGGCTGCTGGTCACGGGGCCGTCTAACCGGCGGTAGCTTCAGCCCATCTAATCGGCGACCAGCCGGCCTGTCACTGACGAAGGCCAGCCAGCGCCGCCTCCACCGCAGCGATCGCAGCAGCCGTGATCGAATCCCGCTCGCCGGAGCCGTCCACCATCAACAGAATTCCGCGTTGCGTGTACGCAGTCACCACAGGCTGCGTCTCGTCCCGGTACAGCTCCAATCTGCGCTGAATCACCGGTTCAGTATCGTCGCTGCGGCCCTGTTCCTGCGCCCGTTGAAGCATGCGCGCAACGAGCTCGGCATCCTCCACTGTCAATACAAGAACCACTTCAAGCGTCTGCTGTTTTGCCGCGAGGATCTCATCAAGGGCGCCAATTTGGATGACAGTCCGCGGGTAGCCGTCCAGTAGAAACCCGTTCCCCGTATCGGCGTCCTCCAGGCGCTGACGGAGCATGGCCGTGGTGACGTGGTCCGGAACAAACTCGCCCCGGTTCATGTACTCGCCGGCTTCTGCACCGAGTTCTGTCTTGTCCCGAACATGTGCGCGGAAGAGGTCTCCCGTAGAGATCGCGGGGATCGAGAAATGCCTGGCGATCACTTCCGCCTGCGTGCCTTTGCCGGAACCTGGAGGGCCCATGATGATCAATCGCGCCATGACACAAGTCCGTTTCAAGAGGCGGCCGGGACTTAAACGATACGCCGACGACGGCGCGGCGCTCCCGCCGTCGCCGGTTTTTCTTTGGGGTCGCTACGGACGTCAGGCGTTGGCTGGCTCGGCCAGCAGCGAGTCGATCTGGCCGATCGCTTCCCGCAGGCCTTCCTCCATGCCCATGTCCGACATCTTCTGAAGCTGTTCTTCAGAGTCAAAGCGCGTGGACATGGTCATCCGGGTGCGGTCGCCAACAGGCTCAAGCCTGACGGTGGCGTGAGCGGCTCCGTGCTCGTAAACCGGGACGCCCTGTTCGTCGGCAAATCCGTAGTCGAATTCGAGGTGGTCCGGCGCGTTTACGGTGGTGAACTGCCACCAGCCGCGGGCCTTTGTGCCGTCCGGCACCGTCATGTAATAGCCGGCCTTGCCTCCGGGGGTGAAATCGTGCGTTTCGAACGTGGCCGGAACGGAAGGCGGTCCCCACCACCGCTCGAGCTGTCGCGGATCCTCCCAAATCCTCCAAACGCGCTTGACCCCGGCATCGAACTCCGCAACGACCGTGAGGCTCAGGGCCTCAACGTCCTTGTCTACGCTGACAACAGTCATGGCAAATCCCTTTCATCATCTTCAGCGAGAATGTCCGCGATCTGGCTGGCACGTTGCCGCCAGATCATTTCGTATTGATCCAACAGACGCCGGGCTTTTTGCAGACCATCACGATTTCCCCGCACGATCTGCTCCCTCCCACGTTTCTCCTTGGTCACCAGGGAGGCCCGTTCCAGGATCGCCACATGCTTCTGCACGGCCGCGAAACTCATGGCGTAGAGCGCAGCCAACCCGGATACCGAATACTCCCCGGATGTCACCCTGGCCACAATGTCGCGCCGAGTGGCGTCTGCCAAGGCTTGGAACAGGCGGTCGAGTTCGACATCGCCGGAAGGTACTGAACTGAGCTGATCTACAACCATTTGGTTGTACGATATCGCCGCAATGGCTCCGTGTCAACGCTTATTCCGGATCATCCTGCAGCCACCCCTTGCGGCGCGCAACATCGGAAGGTAGGTTTTTGAAACGTACCAAAGAAAGCGCTTTCCGAAACCTTAGGTGGAATCGAACATGACTCAGCACGCCCAGATCACGTGGCTCGACGACGAACCGCCCGCGGGACTTAACAGTGGGACAACGTGGGGGATGCCCTTTCCGCGGGGTACCGTGCGGGGTCCGGAAGAGCTGGCCGTTTTCGATGCCACGGGCGAGGCCGTCAACGCCCAAACCTGGCCGCTCGCCACTTGGCCGGACGGCTCGCTCAAGTGGGCGGGCGTCGCGGTCGGCGCGAGCGATAAGCCCTCGGCCGCCTACACCGTCAGCACCGACAGTGGCGCGCACCCACCGGAAGAGCCCGACGGCGGTCCGGCAGCCGCCGTCGAGCGCTCACCTGACGTGACCGTCACCGAAACGGAAGAGGCCGTAACGGTCTCCACCGGGACCTTGGAAATAGTGCTCCCCCGGTCAGGATCCACTTTGTTCAGCACCCTGACCCGCGACGGTTCGGTGGTGGCGAAGGACGGCAGACTCGTGAGCCTTCTCCAGACCGGGCTGAGCGAGGGAGCTGGCAGCACAACGCGCGAAGGTTTCACTGGCCAGGTCACTTCCCTGACAGTGGAACAGCGCGGGCATGTTCGGGCAGTCGTGCGCCTGGAAGGCCGTCATCGGGCGGACCGGAGCGAAAGGGAATGGCTTCCATTCATCGTTCGCTTCTACTTCTATGCCGGCGCGCGGAGCATCCGGATGATGCATTCGTTCATTTGGGACGGCGAGGCTGACAAGGACTTCCTCGCCGGATTGGGTGTCCGCGTCAGTGTTCCGTTGGAAAGCGAATTGCACGATCGTCACGTCCGGATCGCCGGTGCGGACGGCGGATTCCTCGTGGAAGCGGTCCGCGGGTTGACGGGCCTGCGACGGGATCCGGGCGAGGCCGTACGCCAAGCCCAGATCACCGGCCAGCCCACACCGCCGCTCAACGAATGGAGCCCGCTGGTTTCCGAACGGCTGCATCTCATCCCGTCGTGGAACGACTACACGCTGACTCAGTTGAGCGCCGACGGTTTTGAGCTGCGGAAACGTACCGCGCCGGGTCATGGCTGGGTGGGAATTTCCGGCGGCACGCGCTCGTCGGGATTCTGCTCCCTGAGTGACCTGAGGGGTGGATTCGGGATTGGCGTGCGCGATTTCTGGCAGTCGCATCCTGGCCAGCTGGACATACGCGGCGCCGCAACGTCCGAGGCCACGATGACGGCTTGGCTCTACTCCCCCGAAGCCCAGCCCATGGACCTCCGCTTCTACCACGATGGCCTCGGCCAGGACACCTTTGAGGAACAACTCGAGGGCTTGGAGATCACGTACGAGGATTACGAGCCCGGCTTTGGCAATCCCTCCGGAATCGCCCGCACTCATGAGCTGACCCTGTTCGCCTACGAAGCCACGCCCTCCACGGAAAGCCTCGCCGCCGATGCCCTGTCGGCGTCCACTCCCCCGCTTCTGCAGCCGTCCCCCCAGTACCTGCACGCCGCCGGCGTCTTCGGCGACTGGTCCCCCGTGGACCGCAGCACCCCGGCCCGGGCAGAGCTGGAAGACAAGTTGGACTTCCTGTTCGACTTCTACCAGGGCCAAACGGAACAGCGCCACTGGTACGGGTTCTGGAACTACGGCGACGTCATGCACACCTACGACTCCGATCGGCATGTCTGGCGCTACGACGTCGGCGGTTACGCCTGGGACAACTCGGAACTTTCGCCCGATCTCTGGCTTTGGTACATGTACCTCCGGTCGGGTCGCGCCGACGTCTTCCGCTTCGCCGAGGCCATGACCCGCCACACCGGTGAAGTGGATGTGTACCACCTTGGCCCTTGGCGCGGCCTGGGCTCGCGGCACAACGTGCAGCACTGGGGTTGCAGCGCCAAGCAACTCCGAATCAGCACCCCGGCCTACCGGCGCTTCTACTATTACCTGACCGCCGACGAGCGCACCGGCGATCTCCTCACCGAACTCGTGGACAGTGACCAGAACTTCCTTGGCCTGGATCCGGTCCGAAAAGTACGTCGCGACGCCGATACCTACCGCCCCGACCGTGGCGCCTTGGGCGTCGGGCTCGGGACAGACTGGGGCTCCCTCGCGGCCACCTGGCTCACGGATTGGGAACGCACCGGAAACCCCCGCTCACGCGACCGCCTCCTGGGAACCATGGCCGATATCGGCGCCCTGAAGTACGGCTTCCTCACCGGCGAGGCGCTCTACGACCTCGATCAAGGAAGGTTCGACGCCGGCAGGGAAGCCATCAGCGTTTCGCACCTGAGTGCCGTGTTCGGTTTGGTGGAAATCTGCAGCGAACTGATCAGCCTGGTGCCGGACGCGTCCTTTGAGAAGGCGTGGCTGCAATACTGCAGGCTGTTCCTGGCTTCGCCAGAGGAGCAAGCCGCCGAAGTGGGGCAGCCCCTTGCAGGCATCTACCTGACTCAGGCGCACAGCCGACTCACTGCCTACGCCGCGGCTCGACTCGGGTCTCCTGATTTGGCGGAGCTGGCCTGGGACAGCTTTGCCCAGGGCGGGGAGAACCTGAACCACGCCGAGGCCTTCACCTTGAAGAAGATCCTGCCGCCTTATGTCCTTCAACCAGTCGACGAAGCCCCCACTGTTTCCACCAACGACACCGCCCAGTTCGGCCTGGCCGTCATCCAAAACCTGGCCCTCGTCGGAGGTGCGCTGCCCGGGGAGGAGGGCCCGGCGTCGTAGGTCCTGCGGTTTACAACCCGCGTTACCGCCGCAAGCGGGCGATGATCACCCGCAATGAGGGTCAGGAAGCCACAGCCTTAGGAACTCGACCGCGGATGCATGATCCGCATCTGGTCCCATGTGCGCTCCGAAGCAGCGATGTTCTGGTTTGAGCGTTCGCGGTCCAGGGAGGCAAGTTCGACGGCGATCGCCTGGACCGCGGCTACCGCACCTGTCAGGGAGGGGAAGAAGCCGGCACCTTCGGTGGGCACGACGATCCGGTGCTGGGCGTGCACGGCCACAGGTGAGCCCGCGCTGTCAGTGATGGAAACGACCGGCGCCCCGATATTGTGGGCAATGTCGACGGCGCGAATGGTGCTGTCGTAAACCCTCCAAAGGCTAATGGCGATGACGAGGTCCTCGGCGCCCAGCCGCGCGATGGCATTTGTCAGGGCGGCGACGTCGGCGTCGAGGAGCCGGACGTTGTAGCCGGCGATGATTGCGTTGTGCTCCAAAGCCTTGCCCGGGATGGCGTAGCTTCCTGCTGCCACAATGAAGGTTTGCCGGGCGCCAGCGATGGCCTTGGCAATCTGATGGATTGTGCCTGCGTCCAGAGTTCGTTCAAAATGGGCCAAATTCGCGCGATCGGTGGAGACCGCAGCCTGTGCAGGACTACTGATGTGGCCGTTGTGCTCGGCGGCAACTTCCACCGCGCTCAGCGATGCCAGGAAGCGTGACCTGAGTTCAAATTGAAAGTCTGCCCAGCCCCTGAATCCCAGTGTTTGAGCGGTTCTAGTCACCGTGGAGGCGTTTGAAGCGGCTGCTGCAGCAATGTCACTCACAGACCCGTATGAGGCAAGGCGCGGCTGCGAGCGCAGGATCCCCACCACTTGCATCTGGCGTGCTGCAAGCTTCCGGCCCTGGACACGGCTGTCGAGCCACTCGGTCAACGTTGACGAGTCGAAATGTTCTTCCACCTATTGACCTACCTCACACTTTGGCCGTAACTTCGAAACATCGCATCTGCACAGACTTGTGCATATTCCTAAAAATGTACAACTTGGCCCACTTTGGCAGGAATCACCATGTCTCTCACAGCACGCTTGGATCGTCTGGCTCTCAGTCGACCACACTACAAGCTTCTCCTCATCGGAGGCCTCGGCTACTCATTCGACGGCATGGACGGCGCCGTGGTCGCGTTCCTGCTCCCTCGAATCCAGGAATTGTGGGGCCTCAGCAACGCCAGCCTCGGCCTGGTAGGTTCGGCCGCCCCGTTAGGCTTCTTCTTCGGCGCGATCCTCTCCGGATGGATGGGCGACCGATTTGGCCGCAAGAAGGTCATGCTTTGGGCACTCGCCTTCTACTGCCTCATGTCAGTGGTTGCAGCCATGGCTCCCAACTTCGAAGTCTTCTTGATTGCACGGGTCTTTGCAGGACTGGGGGCAGGCGCAGAAAGCGTTATCATCGCTCCATTCCTGTCAGAGTTCATCCCCCCGAAGCGTCGCGGCTGGTTCATTGGAACCCTTGCCGGCTTCTTCTCCTTCGGCTTCGTGGGCGCTGCACTGATTGGCCGGTTCATCGTGCCGATGGGTGAGGACGGCTGGCGCTGGGCCCAGGTGGTCACGGCCATCCCTATCCTTCTACTGCTCTGGTGGCGTCGTAGCCTGCCTGAATCGCCGCGCTTCCTTATCAGCCGCGGCCGCGTAGCCGAAGCAACTGAGGTCGTGGAGCGCTTTGAACAGAGTGTGGTTAAGGCCACCGGCAAAGAGCTCGCTTCCCTGCCTCCAGCCCAGGAGGAGATCGCCAAGCACGAGCAGAAGATCAGCATCTGGAACGCGCTGAAGTTCATGTGGTCAAAGGCCATGCGCCGTCGGACGGCCGTCATATGGCTGATCTGGTTCGTGATCACCTTCTCCTACTACGGCTTCTTCTCCTGGATTCCCACGCTGCTGGTGGGCCGCGGCATCACCGTAACCAAGAGCTTCGAATACTCCATCATCATTTACCTGGCGCAGATTCCGGGCTACTTCTCGGCAGCATGGCTGTGCGACCGGATCGATCGGAAGAACACCATCGCCCTGTATCTGGCAGGATCAGCCCTCAGCGCGTTCTGGCTGAGCCAATCCAATGATTCCGGCATGATCCTGGTGGCCGCTGCAACCCTGTCCTTCTTCCTGAACGGTACGTATGCCGGTGTTTACGCCTACACTCCGGAGCTCTTCCCCACCTGGATGCGTGCCACTGGTGTTGGCCTTGCCAGCGCCGTTGGTCGCATCGGCAGCATCCTCGCACCATCGATCATCGGAATCTTCTCAGTGGCCCTCGGTTTCGGCGGGGTGTTCACCATGACCACGGTGGTGTTGACCATCGGCGTGCTGGGCGTGGTGATTTTTGGAGCATCGACCGCAGGCAAGTCTTTGGAGGACATCAACGCGCGTGCTGAACATGATCCGGCTCCGGCAGGAAAGGCGCAGCAATGAGTTTCTTGGCAACTGACGCAGTGTTTCGGCAAACATTCGAGGCCATGGCCCAGGACCCGGGCGTCATTCTCTTCACCGCCCTCCAATGGATCCCGCAGCGATCCGGCCTCCGGCGCCTTTTCACAAGCCATCCCGCCGAGTATCCCGTGGGCGCCGAGAAGACCGTGGAGATCTCGCCTGGCTGGCTGGGAACGGTCATCGACGACAAGAAGCCCTTCCTTGCCCCGGATCTTAAGGGCCTCCAAGAGGTTTTCACGGACTCCGGACTCATCCAACAACTCGGCTGTGGCGCGGTCATCAACGTTCCCGTCCTCGACCCTGACGGCAACGTGGTGGGCGTCCTCGCCATGTTGGATGCTGAAGGCCGCTATACCCCGCAAAGTGTGGAAACCGCCGTCAAGGTCGTCAGCCGTAACCTTGCTGACCTCGTTGAGGCATTTTCGGCCCATCCCACCGAAGTCCCCGCAGCCACCGAAGTCCCCGAAGTCCCCGGGAAGGAAACCGTCTAAATGAGCACCACCCCAGAAACCCAAGCCACCGACCAGCAGGCGCCCGCCCTTCTCATTCGCAACGCAAGCGTCCTTGATGTCGAGGCAGGCACGTACTCCACAGCCGACGTCGTGAGTGTCGCGGGGAAGATCAGCAGCGTCGGCCCCGACGCCGAGACGCCTTCCGGAGCCCGCGTGATTGATGGAACTGGAAAGTTTGTCATCCCGGGGCTCATTGACGCGCACGTCCACGTGGTCGCGTCCAGCGCTGACTTCCGCTCACTGACCTGGACACCGGCATCGTATGTGTACGCACAGACGGCCCGGATCATGGGACAGATGCTGCGCCGCGGTTTCACCACCGTCCGCGACCTTTCCGGCGCCGATTTTGGCCTGGCGATGGCTCAGCAGGAAGGGCTGCTGGAGGGGCCGAAGATCCACTTCTGCGGCCACGCTCTGAGCCAGACCGGCGGTCACGGCGACATGCGGCTGCCCGGTGAAGACCACGATCCCAATGGCCGCGGGTGCTGTGGAATCGGTCGCGTAGCCGACGGCGTTGACGCAGTGCGGGCAGCCGCTCGCGACGAGATCCGCAAGGGCGCCCACCACATCAAGATTATGGCGTCCGGTGGAGTCTCCTCCCCCACGGACCGCATTGATTCCACCCAATACTCCATGGAAGAAATGCGCGCCGCGGTGGAAGAAGCCGAAGCCGCCAACCGCTACGTCGCCGCCCACGCCTACACGGCCCGCGCCATCAACCGCGCACTCGAAGCCGGCGTCCGCTCGATCGAACACGGAAACCTCCTCGACGACGAAAGCCTCAAGCTCTTCATCGAGAAGGACGCCTTCCTGGTTCCCACGCTCGTCACCTACTGGGCGCTTAAGGAAGAGGGAAAGGAATTCGGGCTCACCGAGGAGATGTGGGCCAAAGTGGACTCAGTATTAACCAGCGGACTGGAAGCCATCTCCCGAGCACATGAAGCCGGCGTGAAAATGGCATTCGGCTCGGACCTCCTTGGTGGCATGCACCGCCATCAGAACGAACAGTTCAGGCTCCTCGGCAAGGTCCAACCAGCAATCGATGCCATCCGCTCAGCAACCACGACGGCGGCCCTGCTGCTTGACCGCGAAGGTGAATTAGGCGTGATCGCGCCTGGCGCTGACGCGGACATGCTGGTGTTGGGCGCCGACCCCGTGGCGGACATCGCGGTACTGGCAGACATCTCGGAACATTTGGAGTTCCTGATCCAGAACGGTCGGGTGATCTCCTAGCACTCCAGCAGGTATCGGGAACCTCTGGTTACTCCGCTCAAAGCTCGATATTGTAAGTATGCTGACAAATATGGTAGCGAGTCAGAGGAGGAGGACATTATGACCACGAAAGTCGACAAAACCATCATGGTCAACGTTCCGGTAAGTACGGCCTACAGACAGTGGACGCGGTTCGAGGAATTCCCCCGTTTCATGGGCGGAGTGGAACGCGTGACGCGGCTGAGCGATGACCGTCTGGAATGGGTGGCCGAAATCGCTGGCGTCCATCGCCGCTGGGAAGCGAAGATCGTTCAGCAGGACATGGACCGGGCCGTGGCATGGGCCGCGGTGGAAGGTGCCAAGAATGCCGGGTGGGTGGACTTCAAGGAAGCTGGCCCGAGCCAGACGTCCTTACATCTGTCACTCGAATACGAGCCTCACGGCGTCCTTGAATTCCTCGGCGACAAACTGCATGTGGTTGAAAGGCAGGCAGAGTCGGACTTGAAGAAGTTCAAGGAGTACATCGAGAAGAAGACACCCCAACCGGATGCTGACATGGGCACCACGGGGACGACGGACACTACGACAACCGGCGCAGCATCCAGCGCAGCAACCGGGGCCACAACAGCGGCCGCAAACGGAGCCGGTACTGATAAGCCCGGCGACGTCCCGATCGTAGACCCCATTACGCACGCCTTCGATCAGACCAACGGCCTGGCAGATCTGGATGGCGATTCCGACGAGACAGCGGACAGCGATACACGCAGCGCCGCGGAACGGAAGGACGACGAGGGTTTCGGCCCGGGCTACATCCCACCGATGGGTGGCCTGCCCGGCCAGCGGTAGCAGCCACCGCACGAAACAAAACAACCACTGCCGCCCGGATCAGCACGATCCGGGCGGCACGCCTGAGTGGTCCACCTATGAAAGGAACGTCATGACTACCTGGCTCATCACAGGCTGCTCCACCGGACTCGGCCGCGCGCTGGCCCAAGCCGTGCTCGCACGGGGCGATAACGGCGTCGTCACCGCCCGCGACGTCTCCAAACTGCAGGAGCTGACCACCGAGTTCCCGACGACCGCCCTTGCCGTCGCGCTCGATGTCACCGAGCAGTCGCAGGTCGACGCCGCCGTGCAACAGGCCGAGGACCAGTTTGGCGCGGTGGACGTGCTGGTCAACAATGCCGGCTACGGTTACCGTGCAGCCATTGAAGAAGGCGACGACGGCGACGTCCGGGCGCTGTTCGACACCAACGTTTTTGGCCCGGTCGCCATGATCAAGGCCGTCCTGCCTGGAATGCGCTCCCGCCGATCAGGTGCAATAGTGAATATTTCCTCCATCGGCGCTCGCATCTGCCCGCCCGGTTCCGGCTATTACTCAGCGTCGAAGGCTGCGCTGGAGGGACTGACCGGCTCACTGCAGAAGGAACTGAAGCCTCTGGGGATCTCCGTGACAGTGGTGGAGCCCGGGGCGTTCCGTACCGACTTTGCGGGGCGTTCACTCACCCAGTCGGCGCGGACAATTGAGGATTACGCCGAGACTGCGGGCAAACGCCGCAAGGAACACGACACGGTCCACGGCACGCAGCAGGGCGACCCGGACAAAGCAGCAGAGGTGATCATCGCCGCCGTCGAAGCAGCTGAGACGCCCGCGTTCCTGCTGCTGGGTGCCGACGCCGTCTACGCCTACGGCGCGGTGGAAGAGGCCCAGCGTGCCGAGGTGGAACGTTGGCGCGAGCAGAGCATCAGCACGGGTTACACGGAGTAACTTCCAACGTGTAATCGGTCACACTTGGCCGGATCGGCTTGTCAATCGCGGTAGGCAGCATGAACCATGAATGAGGGAATTCGTTCCCGTACAAGCTGAATCAGCAATCCTCACCGACGAGGATGCGGCCCCTGCGAAGAAGCTTGGGGCTGTTAACGGCCTGAGTGAAAGTACTGACAATGACGACACATACTGACTCCATCACGCTGAAAATCTGGGACAAGTCGGCGATCGACCACACCATCGACGCCGCCATCCGGGATCTTTCTCCTCGCGCCGCTGCCGAAAACTGCGGCATTGCAGTAACGCTCAGCGGACCGAAAACCTTCACCGTTAGCCTGAGCCGCTAAGCAGCTCAAACTCACCACAAGAGGACGACGCCGGAACCTCCCGGCGTCGTCCTCTTGCGTTTTCTGAATCGTGACTGCGTCAGGGAACTCCTGATCAAACCTTGAGACTTCCTTGATGCTTTGCGGACAGGTTTCTTGCGTTTCCGTTGAAACTCTAAGTGAAACACCACTTCGAGTTCGAACGGAGGAATCCCAGATGCATCGGGCCGTCATTTCAGAGACAACTGCTGCACCACGAGGATCCCACCGTGCCCCCGGTGGTGTGGTCACGGTTCTGGTCCCGGCACACAACGAATCCGCCGGCATTACCGAAACCCTCATCTCGCTGAACAACCAGACCAAACGCCCGGATCGTGTGATCGTGGTGGCCGATAACTGCACTGACGATACTGAAGAACTCGCCCTTGCCCAGGGCGTCGAAGTCCTCCGCACTGTTGGCAACAGGGATAAGAAGGCCGGCGCCCTGAACTTCGCTCTGGGGCAGCTTCTTCCGGGAGCCGATCCCGAAGACCTGATTCTGGTCCAGGACGCCGATTCGCAGCTTGCCCCGGACTTCATCGAGAATGCCACGAACAACCTCCTCAAGGACGAACTGTTGGGGGCGGTGGGTGGAGTGTTCAGCGGTGGGCCGGGAGGCGGATTCGTCGGACACCTGCAGCGAAATGAGTATGCCCGCTACGCCAGGGATGTGAAGCGCCTCCACGGCAGGTGCCTGGTAGTCACCGGGACTGCCGCGTTATTCCGCATTAAGACCCTCGGGGACGTCGTCGCAGCACGGTTGAACGGCACGCTTCCTCCTGGAAACGGCGAGGGCGGCGTCTACGATACCTCGGTGCTGACCGAAGACAACGAATTGTCCTTTGCTCTCCTCACCCTCGGATACCGCATAGCTTCACCGTCAAACTGCACGCTGGTCACCGAAGTCATGCCGACGTGGCGGGAACTTTGGGCGCAGCGGCTCCGGTGGAAGCGCGGAGCCGTGGAGAACTGCGTGCAGTACGGGTGGACCAAAGTGACCAGGGCCTACTGGGGACGGCAGTTCCTCTCCATGCTCGGCGTCCTGGTAACCCTGGCCTACCTCGGATCCATCGTCTTTGCCCTGACCAGCGGAATGGGACTGAACCTCCACCCATTCTGGCTCGCCGTCACCTGCATCTTCGTCCTGGAACGCATAGTAACTCTGCGTTTCCGGGGCTGGAGGTACATGTTGCTTGCCGCAACCATGTACGAAACCGTCATCGACGTTTTCCTCCAGGCAGTCCACGCCAAGGCCTACCTGGACGCCGCACTCAACAGAAAGAAAGTTTGGTAAACGACTCATGTACAACAACCCAGCAGGATCCGTAGGCGCAGCAATTGCAGGAGGAGCCGGCTCCGGCACTCTTGCCATGACCGGCGCCGGGGACCTCTTCTGGTTCGCACTGGCCGCCTTCGCCATGCTGGCCCTTGGCCTGGCCATCAAGAGGATCGTCCCGGTCCGCGCGCAGAAAAACTAGCAAGCCCAGCAAACCCGCAGTTGTGTCGGATCACGCCCCCAGCGCGACACAACCGCGGGTTTGTTGTTTTAACCCCGCCGTTCGTTAACTAACGAGCGCCGTATCAGCCGAATACTTGGATACGGTGGTGTACCCGGCCTTCGTTCCGGTAACCCGAACTCGCATGGTGTCTGCTTGGTCGGCGGCCACCAGGACATAGGTCTTGGCTGTTGCCCCCGCGATCGCCACACCGGAGCGGTACCACTGGTACGTCAGCGTAGTTCCTGAGGTCCACGTCCCCGGGTTGGCCGTCAGCGTGGAGCCAACGGTGAGCGTCCCCGTGACGGTGGGAGTGGGTGCAAGCAGTGTACCGGCCACCACGGCAGCCGTGGGCGCCGATTCCTTGGTAGTCGTGGCATAACCGGCCTTGGTGCCCGTAACCCGCACGGTCAACGTGGCACCCTGATCCGCAGCCGCAAGGGCCCGGGTGGCGGTTGTTGCGCCAGCGATTGCCGTTCCGTTCCTGTACCACTGATAAGTCAATGCAGTTCCGGTGGTCCAGGCGCCTGGATTGGCAGTCAGCGTTGATCCAACTGCCGCCGTTCCGGAGATAGTAGGTATTGGGGCTGTCAACGGGATGCCCGGAACAAACGAGAAATCACGAATGGTGACGGATTCAGGTGCAACATGGGCTGCATCACCCCCACCGCCCCCGGTAACCCATAGGTTGAAGTGGATCTGTTCGTTGGCCGGAACTGGAACTGTGGAGCCTTGCAGGACAGTCCGCTTCAGCAGCGTTCCCCCGAAGCCCTCCCCGGCAAACGTCTCGAAAGTTAGCTTGCCGGGTTCCCAGACCATCCTGTGGGTGAGGATCGGGGCATTCGTGACATCGAACGTGACTGTGTTGTTGCCCTGCCCGGGGGGCAGTGTGGCGTCAAACCAATAGCCATGGCCTTGAGTGACAGGCCAGTTCTGGCCGTAGGCAGCTCCACCTCCCCAGGCGGATGCCTCGCAGAGGTCGATCTCTGTGTAGCCAGGTTCGGCGGCGGGGTCATAGGTGAAGAGGCAACCCCAAACAACTTCCTTCTGGAGCGCGCTAACGTCCTTTTCCACGGTGGTGCTGTACGTTCCGTAGCCGAATCCCTCCCGCGTGGATTGGAACTCCGCGCCCTTGGGAGCCGAACCGGTCGGGTTGGTGATCGACAGTTTGACGAACCCGTTGGCGTCCGGGTTGCTCACGTTGTTTGCGTCCCAGCTCGCGTTGTACATCGGGGCCCCACCCCAGAAACGCTTCTGCCAGTTGAAACCCTTCCAGGCAAAGCTGCCCACAGGGCCAGGGTCCTCAGCCATGGGGGTTGTATCGGCTGCGTGTGATGGGCCTGTTCCAGTGAGCATTGATAAACCCACCGCCAGCACGACGGCCAAACCTGCTGCTTTTCTTCGCCCATGCGGAATGAGCCCTACTGACCATGCCATAGCCGTGCCTCCATTGATGCGCCCAGACTCTCCCCGGCAAAAACCGGAGACCGCAACAACATTCCACCCCCACCAGGAACGTGCAGTTCCTCGATTATCAAGTAGACATGGGTCCTTAGGAAGCGAATTGAAGAACCAAAATCCGGGATATGCCATCAATTGGATAACGGCCGCCTGGCCGGGAGTAATCTTGGCTTAGCCCGTTCATTTCGCATTCAATTCATGACGCCGGGAGGTCACATCACGATTCGCAGCGCGGGAATCCTGCTCTACCGGCACGGTTCCACGGGAGAGCTGGAACTTTGGATTGCCCACATGGGTGGACCTTTCTGGGCGCACAAGGACGAACACGCCTGGTCAATTCCCAAGGGCGAATTCCTTGAGGACGAAGACCCTTTGGTTGCCGCCCGACGCGAATTTATCGAGGAAATTGGGACTCCGCCGCCACCGGCTGACTACGAGTTGTTGGGGGTTTTCAAACAGCCCTCCGGCAAACTCATCACCGCCTTCGCAGCAGAAGCAGACTCCTTCCAGCCCGATGAGATCGTCAGCAACACCTTTCCTATGGAATGGCCTAAGGGATCCGGCTCCATCAAGGAATTTCCGGAAATAGACGACGCACGGTGGTTTGGAGAAGCAACAGCCAGGACCAAGCTCGTCAAAGGGCAACTGCCAATTGTGGACGCTCTGGCCCGGCACCTTGTCGCGAAAGGCCTCTAGAGCCTCTCGCACATAGGGCGCTGCCGTTCGAAGCGTCGAGGCGCTAGCGTTGAATGATGACCCCTGAGTACAGGTACGACGTCGAGGTGCTGCATCTCTTGGTATCGCCGGCGCACGCCTATTTTGGCCGCGCCCGCGAAGGCGCCGCGGATGTTCCGACGACGGACGCTGAGCAGGCCGAGCTTGTGGCGGGCAAGGGCATTGTGGGTGACAGGTTCTTCGGCAAGGCCGCCCACATGGACGCCGCAGTGACCGTGTTCGCGGTGGAAGCGCTTGAGTCGATTGCCTCCGAGCTGGACGCCGGGCCCTTCGACCCACTGATGACCCGGCGAAACGTAGTGCTTCACGGGGCCGAACTGGCCCCCTTGCTGGGGCATGAGTTCACTCTGGAGTCCGGCGGCGATTCCGTGCGGCTGAAGGCAGGGAGGCCAGCACACCCTTGCGCTTGGATGGACCAGATGCTGGCACCGGGGGCACACAAGGCGATGCGCGGCAGGGGCGGCGTGCGTTGCCAGGTGATCTCCGGAGGACTACTCCACAGGGGTCCGGCTGTGTTGGTGAGTCCTGTGCCCTTGGATCCAGCCAGGGCCGGCGAGGCAACGGTGCTGCGGCCCTCCCGGCTTCCCTAAGCTCACACCTCTTCAGCCGCCGGCGCCGCGAACTGTGCCTCGTAGAGCCGTGAGTACGCCCCGCCCGCAGCAAGCAGCTCAGCGTGGGTCCCCTGTTCCACGATTTGCCCGGATTCCATCACCAGGATGAGATTGGCATCGCGGATGGTGGAGAGCCGGTGCGCGATGACGAAGCTGGTCCGGTCAGAGCGCAGTGCGTTCATGGCTTTCTGCACCAGAACCTCGGTACGCGTATCCACCGAGCTGGTGGCTTCATCGAGGATCAGGACCGATGGACGGGACAAGAAGGCCCGGGCGATGGTGAGCAGCTGCTTCTCGCCGGCGGAGACGTTGCCGCCTTCGTCGTCGAGCACGGTGTCGTAGCCCTCGGGAAGGGAACGGACGAACCGGTCCACGTAGGTGGCCTGCGCAGCCTCAAGGATCTCCGGCTCGGAAGCCGTGGGCCGACCATAGGCGATGTTGTCGCGGATAGTCCCGCCGAACAGCCACGTATCCTGCAGGACCATGCCCATCCGCGAGCGCAGTTCCTGCCGTGACATGGAGGCGATGTCCACGCCGTCGAGGGTTATGCGCCCTGCATCCAGTTCGTAGAAGCGCATCATGAGGTTCACCAGCGTTGTCTTACCGGCCCCTGTCGGCCCAACAATGGCTATGCTCTGACCTGGTTCGGCCACCAGGCTGAGGTCCGTGATGAGTGGCTTGTCGGGCAGGTACCGGAAGGACACATTCTCGAACACGAGCCGCCCACGCGATGGACCGGACCGCGGAACAGGAGCAGGTTCGGCCGATTCTTCTTCCTCATCCAGCAGGTCGAACACCCGTTCCGCCGAGGCAACGCCCGACTGCAACATATTGGCCATGGATCCCAGCTGCGCCAACGGCATGGTGAATTGCCGTGAGTATTGAATGAAGGCCTGGACGTCACCCAACTGCATTGCTCCCGAGGCCACTTGCAGGCCGCCCACCACGGCGATGCCCACGTACACCAGGTTTCCGATGAACGTCATGGCCGGCATGATCAGCCCGCTCACGAATTGCGCCCCGAAGCTTGCTTGGTACAGCTCGCTGTTCTTGGCGCGGAACTTCGCCTGGACTTCGTTCTGCCGGCCAAAGACCTTCACGAGTGCGTGACCGGTGTACGTTTCCTCAATCTGCCCGTTGAGCTCGCCGGTGTTTTTCCATTGCGCGACGAACAGTTTCTGCGAGCGCTTGGCAATCACCACCGTGGTCCCCAGGGTAAGCGGGATGGTCACCAACGCAATGATGGCGAGCAGCGGCGAGAGCAGGAACATCATCACCAGCACGCCCAGTACGGTCAGCAGCGAGGACACGACCTGGCTGATGGATTGCTGCAGGCTTTGGGAGATGTTGTCGACGTCGTTGGTTACGCGGCTGAGCAGCTCACCACGCTGGATGGAGTCGAAATAGCGCAGGGGAAGCCGATGGATTTTCGCTTCGATCCGCTCGCGGAGGCGATACACGGTCCGTTGCACGACGCCGTTGAGCACGTACGCCTGCATCCAACCGAACGCTGAGGCCAGGACGTACAGCGCCAGCACCCAGAGCAGCACGGATGACAGCGCACCGAAGTCGATTCCGATGCCGGGTGTCAGGTTCATGGCGTTCAGCATGTCGGCTTTGTTGTTCTCGCCGGAGGCGCGCAGGCCCGCGATCACTTGGGCTTTGGAAACCCCTGCTGGCAGTTGTTTGGACACCACGCCGGCGAAGATGAGGTTGGTTCCTTCGCCCAGCAGTCTGGGCCCGATGACGGACAAGGTGACGCTGACCACAGCGAATACCAGGACCAGCGTCAGCCAGAACCGCTCAGGCCGCAAAGTGCCCAGCAGCCGCCGGGCCGAGGCACCAAAGTTGGAAGCTTTCTCCGCCGGAATGTTCATGCCACCGAACGGACCGCCACCTCGGGGCCCCATGGGTGGCCGCTGTGGCCCCCGTTGACCTGCTGTCATGGCGCTCATGCCGCCTCCTCCGCTGCCAGCTGGGAAGACACGATTTCCCTGTATGTTTCGGACGTCTCCAACAGCTCATCGTGGGTTCCCTGCCCAACGATCCTGCCGTCGTCGAGCACTAATATCTGGTCCGCGTCCGCGATGCTGGAGACGCGCTGGGCGATGATCACCAGCGTGGCGCCGTTGGTGTGGTGTTTGAGGGCCTGCCGGAGGCGGGCGTCCGTGGCGGTGTCCAGCGAGGAGAAGGAATCGTCGAAAATGTAGAGCTCCGGCTGTTTCACGAGTGCCCGGGCAATGGCCAGGCGTTGCCGTTGCCCGCCGGAAACGTTGGTGCCGCCCTGCGAGATGGGCGCATCCAGTCCACCTTCCATCTCTTCAACAAAGTCCCGCGCCTGGGCCACTGAAAGGGCCTGCCACAGTTCGTCGTCGCTGGCGTCGGGTTTGCCGTATTGGAGGTTGCTGCGGACGGTGCCCGAGAAGAGATACGGCCGTTGCGGCACCAGGCCGATGTGCCCCCACAACAGGTCCGGATGCAGATCCCGAATGTCCACGCCGTCCATCCGGACTGCTCCCGCAGTGGCGTCGAACAGCCGCGGCATCAGGTTCACCAACGTGGTCTTCCCGGCGCCCGTGCTGCCAATGATTGCCGTGGTCTGGCCGGCCAGGGCGGTGAAGGTAACGCCGCTGAGCACGGGCTGCTCGGCACCCGGGTAGGCGAATCCGACGTCGCGCATTTCCAGTTCGCCGCGGCGGATACCGCCAGTAACAGGGTTCGACGGCGGCTGGACACTTGAGGCGGTCTCCAGCACCTGCCCGATCCTGTCCGCAGAAACGGACGCGCGCGGGATCATCACGGCCATGAAAGTGGCCATCATGACGGACATGAGGATCTGCATGAGGTAGCTGAGGAAGGCGATCAGCGTGCCTACCTGCATGGAACCGTCTTCGATCCGGAATGAGCCGAACCAGATGACCGCCACGCTGGAAATGTTCATCACCAACATGACCACAGGGAACATGAGCGCCATCAAACGGCCGGCCCGCAGCGCAACGTCCGTGACGTCTTCGTTCGCCTTGCCAAACCGGGAGGTCTCCATGTCTTCCCGCACGAAAGCGCGGACCACGCGGATGCCGGTGAGTTGCTCGCGCAGGACACGGTTGACGGCGTCGATCCGGACCTGCATTTTGCGGAACAGCGGCACCATCCGGGTCACGATCAACCCGACGGCCACCAGCAATACAGGCACGCATACCGCGATCAGCCAGGACAGTTGGGCGTCCTGCCGCACGGCCATGATCACGCCCCCGATACTGAGCATGGGCGCCGCAACCATCAGCGTGCAGGACATGAGGACCAGTTGCTGAACCTGCTGGACGTCATTGGTGGACCGGGTGATCAAGGACGGCGCCCCAAATTTAGTGACTTCCTGCTCGGAGAACTCCCCCACCCTTGCAAAGACGGCGTCCCGCAGGTCGCGGCCCATTCCCATGGCTGCCTTCGCGCCGAAGTACACGGCCACCACCGCACACGCAATCTGCAACAGCGTGATCAGCAACATGAGACCACCCATGCGCAGGATGTAATCCGTATCGCCGGTAGCCACACCGTTATCGATGATGTCGGCGTTGAGCGTAGGCAGGTAAAGCGACGCGATGGACTGCGCCAATTGAAATACGACGACGGCAATCAGCAACCGCTGGTGCGGCTTCAGGAACCGAACAAGAACCTTCCAAAGCATGGGAACTCCGAACCAACGTAGTGAACCGAAGGCTAGTTTACGTCTGGTTGCTGTGGGCAACTAGAGGGATTCTCAGACCACTGCTTTCCTGTTCAAACCTTGCAGGGCAGCCTGCGTTCCGGTTCCGCTTTTGGGTAGGTAAGTGAAAAGACGGAGGGCCCGGAACTGCGGGACACCCAGCACCATGGGAGCGAAACTTAGGCGGCCTACCTCGGGGTGTTCATACACAACATCCACGTGGTAAGAATCGGCAACCACTTGCCGCTGCCATAATTCCCGGAAGGCTTCCGAGACCTGGCATAGGCCGCGTGCCATGGCATCGAAACGGTGATCGTCCGGGAAGTTGGCTGATTGCGCCCGGAACTGCGCCACCATGGAACGGGCCATCATCTCCTTGTGCACGTGGGGCCTGGCGAGCTCCGGATCCGTGAAGAAGCGTTGGAGGCAGCTTTCACCCACACGGGTATCGAAAGTTTCTGCGGCCGCGGAATTCATGGCCACTACGGTCCAGAAAGGGTCAGCGATGTAGCTGGGATTCGCCATGGCATCCACCAGTTGCTGCAGCAGAGCGAGCTGGGAGTCGTCGACGTCGAAGTTGTGACCGGCGGCCTGTCCCGAAGTCGGACCGCCAGCCCTACTGACCGTATTGCCGGAAGGGCCCGGACGGCGCCCGGACGCAAGCCGCCGGACATAGGTTCGGTCCTCAGGGCTAAGCCGCAGTGCGTTCGAAATGGCATCGAGAATTTCCTCGGAGGCGCCAATGGCCCGCCCCTGTTCCAGCCACGTGTACCAGGAGACCCCAACATTGGCCAGGACGGCCACCTCTTCGCGCCTGAGTCCGGGAGTCCGGCGTCGTGGGCTGACTGGTAACCCGACATCCTGCGGACGGGTCTGCTCGCGACGCGTGCGGAAGAACTCGCCAAGGCGGGCGTGGTTGGAGCGGGCTTGATGGGAAACAGGCTGGTCGTTAGGCAAGGGGGTCTCCAGTAAAAAGACGAGCGTCCGGCCACCCGCTGGGCAGCTACGGCACAGCGGATGGCCGGACGAACCGGTGAGCAGGATCCAAACGGATATTTCCTGGTTACTGCAGGACCCGCTCCCGTTCGGAGCGCACGTCCAGCTGCGCGTATTCCTCGGCTGCCAGGCGTGTGGCGTCCTGGGGACTCATGCGGGGCTCCAGGTTGAGCAGGGAAGCAATCCGGACCAGACGCTCCTCCACGGAAGCCGACACAACATGGAAGGGGATGCCCAACTCGTCCATGGTGTGCTGCAGGATCTCATCGGACATGTTCCGGAACTGATCGTTGACCGGACGGTGTCCATCAGCAGAGAGCGGAAGCTCGTTCTTCAGGTGCACGAACACATCGAAGGAGTTCTTGACATGCCGCTTGAAGCTGTTGCCGAGGCTGGTCATCACCTCTTCGAAGAAGGCGAGTTCCGGAGTTTTCTCCACGCTCTCCCCCGCCGCCAGGTGTGCTGAGGCGCTGGGGTTCAGCCCGAGGGAAACCCGCACGGACCCGTAGATCCATTCCTGCAGCGATGAACCGTCGGAGATGAAACCGGCCGAGAGCTTGTCCTCGTACACGGCACGCTCCACATGGCGGGTCACGATCATCTGGATGAGCTCCGCGGCAGTGCATTCCTCGAGGGTCTTGCCAGGGGCGGCCTCGGGCAGGATCTCCCGCATGGTCCTGGCTTTGGTGCGGGGCAACCCGGTGTAGTGGGACAAGGCCATGGACGTAAACGTCTTGCCCGAGGAATAGGTACCCGAAATGCCGATGCGCACAGGGAGCACCTAGTCGTTGACGAGCTGGAGGGTACCCGCGGCGCTGAGCTTGCCGGCGAACTCGATTGCGGCGTCGCTCAAGTCCGCTTCTGCAACCTTGCGGGTGCCATCGACGTCGCCATTCAGGACAGTGGGAGCGAAGCGGACGTGAGTTGCGTCCTCGATGCCCACAAAGTTCAGCCAGTTAGCGAAGAAGGTGCTGCTGAAGTCGGAGCCGAAAGCGGCCGGAACACCCGGCGCGTAGACACCGCTGGTGTGGATCGCAAGGGCCTGCTTGCCTTCCATGAGGCCGCGGTAGCCCTGCTCCGGGTCAAAGCCGAAGCTCCAGCCGGGCTGGGTGATGATGTCAATCCACTGCTTCAGCACGTAGGGGACGCCCGAGTTCCACATGGGGATGTTGAAGACGTATGCGTCGGCTGCAGCGAACTGATCGAACACAGCGCGGGCGGATTCCCAAGCGGCAACCTGCTCCGGCGTCTGGTCCTGTCCGGTGAAGACAGCCATCTTGGCGGCAGCCGCGATCCGACCGAAAACAGGCAACGCGCCGTCGTCGAACAAGTTCAGGGTCTCCAGCTCAAAGCTCTCCGGACCGGCAGCCTGGACGGAGTCGATGAAGTGCCGGGCCAACCGCAGGGAGTCGCTGTTGGCGTAGCGCGGAGAGGCGTTGATGTGGAGGATGGTAGGCATTGGCTTCCTTTCGAGGCTTTGCTGCGGGGACGTTTTGTGCCCCGTATTCGATCCTCACGGACATCGCATCAGCGCGTAAGAACGCACTTTTTTGTGCCTAGGGCACCTCAAAGTGCCCTCCCCTGAAGGGCTTCCACTTGCCGCAGCGGTCCCTAGGATTCTTCCTGTGGAAGAATCCGGAAACCCCTTGCAGGCCGCCTACACCGACATCGACGGCACCGTCACCGCCTACAACACCATCTTCGAGTTCCTCCGGTTCGATGCCGGCCACTCCCGCAAAGCCGAGGCGGAGGACTTCCTTGAGGGCCTGCGGGCGGCAGCCAGGAACGGCGTACCCCGATCTGTGACGAACGCCCGGTACTTCAGCTGGTGGCGGGGTCGCAGCGTGAGCGAAGTCCAGGAACTCGGCGAGCGCTGGGCAGATTTCCAGGCCGCGTCGCCGAACGGCTGGTCCTTCCTGGAACCCGTCGCCTCCCTCCTGGACAAACACACCGCGGAGGGACGGCGCATTGTGGCCGTCACGGCGTCGTTCGAGCCTGCTCTGGTACGTGTTCGACGGCGGTGGCCCCACCTCGAACTGCTGTGCACGGTCCCTACTGCTGCGAATGGTATCTATACCGGCGACATCGAGGAGGCCCTGGTAGCCGACGCCAAAGCGCGGGCCGTGGCAGCGCACGCCGCCGAGTTCTCGGTGGACCTCTCAGGCAGCTTCGCCTATGGAGACCACAGCTCGGATCTTCCTTTCATGGCATTGGCCGGAGAATCGCTACTGGTCACGCCAGAGGCAGTTAAGGTTTGAGTCACTGTTTCCCCACCTGTAACAACCCCCAAGTAAGCTGTGGCAAGCAGTCCATTTGATGAGGAAAGTATTGGGGAAATGACTCTCACGGCTGAACAGAAACGCATGAAGGCCCAGAAGCACTACAACGCTTCCCTGGATCTTTGCCCGGCACGCCAACTGCTTGAGGCCATCAGCAGCAAGTGGGTCACCTTGGTGATGCTCGCGCTGGAGGATGGGCAGCAGCGGCACAGCGACCTCCGCAAACGAATACCCGGCGCAAGCCAGAAAATGTTGACGTCCACGCTCCGCTCGCTTGAACGGGACGGGCTGGTCCTCAGGCATGTGACCGTCTCCGTCCCCGTTCGAACTGACTACGAGCTCACTCCGCGCGGACATTCGCTCCTGCGGATCATCTTTGAGATGAAGGAGTGGGCCGAGGAACACATGGACGACGTCGCCGCTTCCCGCATGGAACACGACCGCCACCGACTCGCTTTCAACTAGCGCCAGGACGCCGGCATGCACCTGTTTTGCCTGCACCACGCCGGCGGAACCACAGCGAGTTTTGCGGGCTGGCGTTTCGACGGCATGCACGTCACCAAGCTCGCATACCGCGGCAGGGATTTCCGTTCCGTTGGCGGTGCCGCGGCCGCTATGGCCGAACGAATCGCAAGCTCGCAGTCCGGGCAATTGGCGCTCTATGGCCACAGCATGGGGGCGGTGCTCGCTTTCGAGGCCGCCCTTCGGCTTCAGGACACCGGGCGGGTGGTGCACGTGTTCCTCGCAGCCGCGCGGCCGCCGTCGGGAATGAACGACGCCGGTGCTGCCGCGGCAGCCGCTTCCAGTGCCCAGCCAGGGAGGGCAGAGTCCGGGACTTCGCCGTCCGGACTGGCACGGTCCGTGGCAGCCCTGCCCGGGGCTTCGCCATCCGTGGCGGCCCTGGCCGAGCTCGTGCTCAGCACGACCGCCCTGTCCGAGCGGGCCCGGGAAGTACTGCTTGAGGATCTGGCATTGTTGGAGAGCTATCCCGGCAGACTGCCTGCCCGCCAATTGGAGGTGCCGGCCACGGTCCTCTACAGCTCTGATGACCCTGTGGTTACGGCTTCAGAGTCACGGGGCTGGGCGGACTGGTGCGCGCAGAAGCCACGATTGATCGAGGTCGTGGGCGGTGGCCATCTGTTCCATGTAGGCAACGCGAAGGTCAGGGCGATCGTGGCAGCCACCCTGTCCGCTTATGACACGCATGCCCCCTTATGACACGCAAACTGGCTGTGACACGCAAACTATTCGGCGCCAGGGAAAAAGCCTGGCGACACCCCAATATGGGCGTCGCCAGGCTTTTTCCGTGGCCCTGAAACGAGGAGGTCCTAAACTCCAGCGCTCACCAGTTCGCGGTCAAGAGCGGTCTTGCCGGCGGCGAAGATAGCGGCCATCTCCGCAACCCGCCGCCCCAGGTGCTCCGCAGTAGCGATGTCTGCAGGGTGAACGCCTTCCACACCGACGTCCGAGAATGTCTGGGCGGCGGCACCGTTGAAGTAGCCAAAGCGGTTGAGATCGTTTTCTGTGCCCTTGGTGCTCTTCCATCCCGGGAGCAGGCCCAGGTTGATCCAGTTCATGCCGTGCTGGGCTGCGAAAGTGGAGAAGTAGTCCAGGGTGGAATTCTTGTCACCGGCTTTGCAGGCGGCATTGGTAAAGCCGGCACCCAACTTGTTGTGCCATTTCTGCACGGCCCAACGGCCTGCGGTCTTCTCGGCGAACGCATGGAAGGCCGATGGTGCGGTGCCCATGTAGGTGGGGGCGCCGAAAATGATGGCGTCTGCCTGGTCGATGAAATCCCAGGATTCCTGGGTCAACTCATCCACCCGCAGGAGAGCCGTTGTGGCTCCGGTGGCGGCGGCGGAAACCACTGCGTCTGCCAGGACCTTGGTGTGGCCCGAGCCTGAATAATAAACAACTGCAATCGCCGGAGTGGCCATGGGTGTCCTTACTGTTTGCGTCTTCTTGTGGTGGTGTGACTAGATGGCGGGCTGCAGGGCCAGCTTTTCCGTGACCATGCTGGCTGCGGCGCGGGCGCTGCCTGCCTCGGTGAGCTCGAATTCGTCGACGCGAACACCGAATTTGTTGCTAAGGATCACGGCGGCTTCAACAAGTGACAGAGAATCGATGTCAAGGTCAGAGAACGAGTCGTCAGGCCCCATGTGGCCGAGCTCGTCCATGGTGGACCCGATCGCCCCTACGACGTCCATAGCTGTAATTTCCATTGCTTCCCCCTTTTACAGGTGGCCCGGGTTAGCCGGTGCCACAGTGGTCCTGCACGGCACCCCGGCCTGCAGGAATCGGTGTCCGACCCTAGTGCGGGTCGACAACCGAGATCGATGGCCATGTCATGGCAATGGCTCCCCAGGTGGTTCCTCCGCCAAAGGCCGTCAGGACCACCTTGTCTCCGGGGCTCCTGTGGCCTTTGGTTCCGGCGTCGGTCATGGCCAGCGGAATGGATGCGGCTGACGTATTGCCCACCCTGTCCAGGTGGACCTCGGCCCTGGATTCCGGAATGCCGGTCACCGAAGCAACGGCGTTCAGAATCCGAAGGTTCGCTTGGTGTGCAATCAAGGAATCCACGTCGTCGGCAGCCCAACCAGCGCTGGCGAGCACTGTTTCCACGGATCCGGACATCGCTGCGACTGCCTGCGTGAAAACCTCTTTGCCCTGCATCTCAAAGAATGAACCCGGACCTTCCGGCACATGGATGAGGGTTTCGCCCTTGCCATCGGAGTGCAGCGTTGACGCCTTGATGGCCCCGGGTTCGTCTGCTGTTCCAGCTGACAGATAAGCCGCGCCCGCTCCGTCCCCGAAGATCACCGAGGTGGTCCGGTCCGTCGGATCGAGCAGGCGGGTGAAGGTGTCCGCGCCGATTACCAGTGCCGAGTTCACGGATCCTGAACGGATGGCCCACGTGGCGGTAGTCAAGGCATAGACAAATCCGGAGCAAACCGCGGACACATCGAATGCAGCGATGCCCTTCAACCCCAGGTTCGCCGCCACCTTGGGTGCAGTGGCCGGGCAGACCTTGTCCGGCGTCGAGGTCGCCACAATCAGGAGCCCAGCCGAGTCGACGCCGGCACTGGCCAAGGCTCGCCGCCCGGCCGTGGTGGCCAAGACGCTGGTGCTTTCCGTTTTGTCCGAGTGGCGGCGTTCGGCGATGCCTGTCCTGCGCCTGATCCATTCGTCGGAGGTGTCCATGACGGCAGACAGGTGCTCGTTGGTAACCACCTTTCTGGGCAGCGCGCCACCCAGTCCCCGAACAACGGCGGACGCCGCACTCATTTTTCATCCCCCACGGAAGCGCGCACGGCCGCAAGTCGGGACGGCAGTTGGTGGGCAACGCTGCAAACTACTTCGCCGCCGTCGAACGTTCCTACCACGTCAGCGCAGCGCCACCATCCGCCGTCCTTTTCGATCAACCGGCTCTTATGCAGCCGCACCGCAAGGCCGGTCCCCTGCCCGCCCCCATTCTTCGGGCAGGGGCCGCTGAGTGTGATGCGGGTTTTGCGCATCCACAAGGTGTTGCTGTCCGCGCGGTTCATGGAATCGAGCCGGTACAGGAGAACCTGCCCCAACTGCAGCGAGGCAACAAAGTACTCGACGGCGGATAGCGCCTGTGGGTAGGCGGCCTCCAGCCCGCGGCGGTCATCCAGGCGTCGGGACAGTGAGGGCTGCTGGCGGAAGGAGAGCTGCGCGCAGGCCGTTCCTTCACCGGCATCTCCCTCACTCGGATCCAGGACGACATCCAGCAGCGAAACCTGCCGTTCTGCCCACAGCCCACCGTAGAGACGCGTGTAGGCGTCACCCACCAAAGCTTCCTCGGACGGCGATTGGACTGACGCGAGCCCAAGTTCGGCGTGCTCATGGGCCACTTCCAAGACCGCGGTCATCGACGCAACAGAGCAGCGAAGGACCGAAGCGTTTCCCAGGTCCTGCAGCGTCGCCCGGCATTCGAGATCGCCCAGCGTACCTTCCACAGGTTCACTGCCACCCGAGATGGTCACCGACGCCAGGTAGGCAGCAGGCAACAGTTCAGGTGAATAGCGGCTGGCCAGCAAGGCCTCTGCCATCCTGGCAGCCAAAACAAGGACATCCGTGGTGCCAAGGTGCGGTGTTTGCTCCGAGTTCCCCTTGATGGACCACGTACCTTCAACGCCAAGAGCGGCGCGGGCCGTAAGCACGGATTCGGAGACCGTATGGTTCACGCGGAGTTCCCGCAGCCTTGGGTTGGTGGTCTTGTAGCCGTGGCTGAAGAACCGACCGCGACCATCGCCCAGGAGTTCGTCGATGGAGGCGTAACTCCGGGTGCTGGAGCGTAGGGCAAGTGGCATGGGTATTCCTAGGATCGTCATCGGCGGTGATCCCAGAATCCATCGCGCAGCCCTCGGCAACCAGTGTCCGTGGATGGTGGTGGTGGGAACACCACCCTCACCGCTGTGGGAGTGTCTCTGTGCGTCTGGACAGTAGGCTGGACCTGTTCCACCCAGAACCGCTAAGAAGGGACTTCAGTTTTGGCTTACATCACCGTCGGAAACGAAAACAGCACCGAGATTGAGCTTTATTATGAGGACCACGGGACGGGCCAGCCAGTGGTCCTTATCCATGGGTATCCGCTGGACGGTTCATCGTGGGAGAAGCAAACTGCTGCCCTCCTGGACGCCGGCTACCGCGTCATTACCTACGACCGCCGAGGCTTCGGCAAGTCCAGCAAACCCACGGTGGGCTATGACTACGACACCTTCGCCGCAGACCTGAAGACCCTCCTGGAAACGCTGGACCTGAACGATGCCGTGCTGGTTGGCTTCTCCATGGGAACGGGAGAGGTTGCACGCTACATCAGCACCTACGGTTCGGCCCGGGTGGCGAAGGCCGTCTTCCTCGGTTCGTTGGAGCCGTTCATGCTGAAAACCGACGACAACCCGGACGGCCTTCCGCAGGACGTCTTTAGTGGGTTGTATGAGGCTGCCAAGGCCGACCGCTACGCCTTCTTTACCGAGTTCTTCAAGAACTTCTACAACACCGAAACCTTCCTGGGGACAGAGCGCCTCAGCCAGGAATCCCTGGACGCCAGCTGGAACCTTGCCAGCCAGTCGGGTGCCTTTGCTTCCGCAGCCGCGCAGCCCACTTGGCTGACCGACTTCCGTGCAGACATCCCCAAGATCGATGTTCCCGCTTTGATTGTTCACGGCACCGCGGACAACATCCTCCCCATCGACGTCACGGGGCGGCGCTTCAAGAACGCACTGCCCAGCGCCGAGTATCAGGAGATCGAGGGCGCACCCCACGGTCTGCTGTGGACGCACGGCGCCGAGGTCAACGAAGCCCTTCTGACCTTCCTCAAGAAGTAGCACCTCCTACTTCTTGAGGCGGAGCTTCCGGGCTTTCTTGCCGCTACGCAGATACTGCTGCTGCGCGGCGTCGGCCTTTGCTCGTTCTGCGGCATGGAGCAGGCCGTAAGTGAAGGCGCTGTTACCGGCACCGGACACGGACCCCAGCTTCAACAGCTCGGCACGGGCCATGGCGCTGTCCTGATGTTCACCCAAAATGGTCTGGACATCATGGGCAGCGTCCGCGAGCTTTGCGGCGCGCTTCCCGTGGACACTTTCAGCGGTGGCCGCGGCGAAGCGCAGCTTCTTGGCAGTCTTGCGCACATTGTGAAACGCCGAGTCACGTGAAGGCCCGACGGCGGCGCCCACCGCTGCGTCGTGGCGTTTGGCCAGGCGTTTGACAGCTTTGTTGACGAGTTTCGCTGTGGTCTTGCGCGCAGGCCCGGTTCCTTTCGGCGCAATGGCAGGAGAGTCCAGGAAGGCTTCGAGCCCATCCAGAAGCCTGAAATAGCGGGGGCTGTTGAGCCGGGTCCTGATGGCTGCCATCGCTGTATCCGCCCGAACTTTCATGCGCTCATCCAGCTCGGCGTGAAGCGGACCCAAAACCAGTTTCATTGGCAGCTCCTCCGCATCCTTTCGGAGCCGCTCATGGACGACCTCCACGTCCCGGTAGCGTCCAAGCGTCTTGGCCAACGATTTCAGCTCGAGCTCAAGTTCCTGAACCGGGGAACCCTTGAAAAGCTTTCGGTAACTATGGAGTACCGAGCGGATCCGCCGGGTCAACGAGCGCATCTCATGGACGGAATCGTCACGGTTCATTCGCACATGCGCGTCCTGCAGGAGCAACTTGGCCACTTGGGCGTCGAGGTAGTTCAGCACGGGAACCACGGCCGGGCCTTTACGGCTGGGGACCTCACGGCCGGTCCCCTTTGCTCGGGGCCAGGAGTCTCCCAGAGCTGTTGCCAGCTTGGACGTGCGTTCGCTGGGGCTCGCACCGACCTCAATGAGCTGGGCTGCGACGGCGTCCAGGATGTCATCGCCGTTGTTCGCGTGCCCATTACCGTTGAGTTCCACTTCCCACTCGCGCCACCGTTGTTCAGCGGGATGTTGTTCAGTGGGATCACCCAGTGAAACATGTGCCTGCACGTGGTCATCCACGAACTCCGCCACCCGACCGCCGTCGTCCTGGTAGAGGGGGTAGCTGGTGCGCTCGGTGTTGAGGGTGGCCACTGCAATGACCGCGTGTCCCCGCGTATAAGCAAGGACACGGTCCATCAGTTCCACCGGCACGGTATCGGCTTGGCCCAGGGGCGCGTGGATTTCGGTGCGACGTCCCGGGCTGTGGGGAAGCTTGAGGTGCCAGCCGGCGTCGGGACCACCTGTCCGCCGTCGCAGGGTGATTCCGCGGGCCGCAAGCGCGAGATCGTTGGTGTCGAAGTAGACCGCTTCCAGGCTATGGGTGGCCGGCTCTCCCACCCGGGCCACGCCGTCGATATCTCCAAGGGTGGGAAGCGGCGTGGACGGGTCGACGTCGAACTTCCGTTCTTCCTCTACGTTGCTGGACGTGGCCATCACTTCTCCTTGCTGGAGCTTTTTCTTCGTGGCACCCGTGGAGGCCGGCCCGTTCGCTGGCCGACCTCCAGGGTAAGAGGCTTAACCGGAAGCCGTTAAACCAATGCTCCTCCGCCTTCGTCCACATCGCCACCGGTTACTGTGCCACGCCAGGCTCCGGTTTCGTGTCCCTGGGCTTCGATGAACTTCTTGAATTTGTCCAGATCCGCGCCCACACGCAAACTGTCAGCTCCGACTGCCGAGCCGGCCTTTTCAGCGAGGGTGTCCGGCTCCCAGTCGATCTCCACGTTGACGCGGGTATGCCCGGCATCCAACGGTTCAAAGGTCACCGTTCCCGCATTGCGCGGGCCGTCCACGCTCGCCCAGCTGACCAGGGAATCAGGCACCTGCTCAATGATTTGGGCGTTGTATTCGCGCTTCACGCCACCCACGTTCGTTGCGAAGTGGAGCGCCGTATCATCGATCTGCTGCACGGACTCCACCCCGTTCATGAACTCGGGAAAAGTCTCGAACTGCGTCCACTGGTTGTAGGCAACGGACACGGGGACATCTACTTCAATTGATTTATTGACGGTAGCCATGGGTTGTCGCTCCTTCAATGTTCTCTTCTTGTACGGACTCTTTTGAGTTGGGTAATGCCGGCGGCGCGCCAGCCGGCTGGCTGCATAACCGTTGGCGCGCCTGTCTTATGGGGCGCGCCGGGGTTACGGCCTAACCTGCGTCGAAATCCTCTTCGTCGTCGTCCTTGGGTGACTGGTCCCGTGGCAGCTCATTGCCACTGCCATCGGCCAGTGAGTCAGCAGGCTGGTCCAGATTCTGCTCGGCCTGGGACTGTTCGTCGATGCCGCCAAAGCGGCCTGCCCCCGGTTCGCCCGCGCTGTCCGAGTCCTCAGGATCCAGGTGGCTGAGATTTGGGGCGCCGGTTACGTATGTTTCGCCGTCAGGGCTGTCCTCGCTCAAGCCGGCTTCGCTGAGATCCTCTTCCACGCGGGGCTGGGCTTGCGATCCGCCCGCTTCCTGCTCTGCTGTAGGGGTGCCGTAGCCCCCCGCTTCCTCTTCAGGCGTGGCGTTCTGCTTGTCCATGTGACCTGTCCTTTCCATGCGGTGGAACGTGTTAATGGAACACTTCGAACCTATAAGGACGGTTGGCGACGTGTCCATGCTTTGAAGAAATTAGTCAGCAAACTTAGCAATTTGGTGCTTGGGGCGCTATCGTGGCAGCCCGGATTCGTAAGCCACGAAGTCCGGACGCAACACCACCTCCTGTGAACCCATCATCGCTATGTCCTCCCACAACACCAGGAACGATCCTCTATGCCACCAACGCATGAACTGCGCCACCGGCCAGGGCTGCGTCATCCCTTGCCGTTCAAATCCAAGGAATGATGTCGCGGTGCGCGGACTGACGATGATGCCCACCAAACGGGCCCGGCTCAGTGGCTGGGTTGGCGTCGCGTCCAGTGCGAAGCGGGCGTCCGAGATTTGCCCCAGCAGCTCACCGTTGCTGTCCACCACCCTCGTTCCCAACACGTCATTCAGGATCATGTCTACCTCCCGGAATCCGGCCGATGACACGATCCCGAAGCCACCGCTCCACCCATGATGCTTCGAGCGAGTCAGAACGCACTCCAACCGTAATAACAGTGTCCACACCGGAAACCGCATCCCATGGAATACGGATCAACCTGTTCGACGGCGGCCTGCCGCCGAAGATCCGCGTGCCCAGTATTGCGCCTGTTAGCAGTGCAGTAATAGTGGGCGGTTCTGCGCCTTCCGGGATGGGCTCGTCAGCCGCGGGACCGCTCAACTCGAGGTCGTCCACGGTGGTGACAGGTACGCCGTCGACGTCCAACACCTGCCGGTCCAGCAGGTGGAGCTGGGCGTCAAGGACCAACCCGGCCGGGCGCGGCGCAGGCCTGATTTCCCTCGGCTGGATCCTCTTGCGCTTGGTGGCACTCATGCGCCTGCTCCTGTAACAATCATGAGCGGAATGGCCGCCAAGGATGCAGCCAGGATGATCACCAAATACACCATTCCGGCAATATTCACTGCCCTGTTGTTAACGTGCTCGCCCATATATTGGGGATCGTTCGCGACAATCAGGATCGGTAGATAGGTGAGCGGAAGGGCGATCGCGGAGAACACCACCGAATACTCCGTCACCAGGATGGGATCTACACCAGTGGCGAGGACTGCGGCACCTGCCAGAAGGACCACGATCATGGAGATATGGAACCTGGCTGCCTGAGCCGGGCGCCGGAACTTTCCCCACGACCACCCAAAGAACTGCGCCAACGTGTAGCCGCTTGAAAGCGTCGTTTCCAGAGCCGCCCCGAATGTAGCGGCCACAACGCCCAAAATCAGCACAGCCAGCGCTAACTGGCCTCCCCCCTGCGCGACGGGCAACGCCACTTGCGAAAGCGTAGTGACGCTGATCCCCGCAGGCAGGAGGACGACGGCGGCGCAAGCGGCGATTGCCACGGAAAGGAACCCACCCAGTGGGAAACCAAGCAGGACATTCATCCGGGCCTGGAGCAGATCCTTGACCTTCCACCTTTCCTCCACAGCGCCCGAGGAGAAGAAGAAGACCTCATAGGGTGTCATGGCAGCCCCGAACAGTGCGATGGCGAAGTACCAATAGACCCCTGAGCCCTCCTCCTGTGGGACCGACGGTGCGAACGCCTGGCTGGCCAGGACACCCCAATCGGGCTTGAGCAGGAAAAGGGCCACTGCAAAGACGATCAAGGAAAGTCCCAGGAGCCCGGTGACGTTCTCCATGATCTTGAACTTCACGCGCCAAATGACCAGCCACACAGCCAGCAACGCAACGGGGACCCACAGCAGATAAGCCACGCCACTGGCCAACTGCAGGGCCAGGGCGATGCCGCCGATCTCGGCGGTGACGGTCATCAGGTTGATCAGGAAGGAAGCGGCAAGGTTGGCCAGCCCGGCACGCGGCCCCATGCGCTCACGAATCACCTCGAAGGTTGCCCGGCCTGAGACGGCCGCCACCCGTCCTGACATGTTGGCAAAGAGGCAGATTCCGACGACGCCGACCACCACCACCCACGCCAGGGAAAGCCCAAAGCGTGAACCTACTACGGCATTGGTCACCAAATCCCCGATGTCAACAAAGCCCCCGATCGCCGTCAGGATGCCCAGGGCAACACCGAGGAGCCGCTTCACTGGATGCCGGCCTTGGTCATGAGGGCTTTGAGCTGATCGGTGGCACTGCGCAACTCACCCAGGACTTCTGGCAGGCCGTGCGCGCCTGATCCCGATTGCCCCTGTTCAGGGCCGCCGCTCGGGGCAGTCAACGCATCACGGGCATGGAGCAACGCGCGCGAGATGGTGGCGAAGGAGGCCAGCATGTCATCCCGAAGCGACTTTTCCTCCTCGGTTGGGGCTGTGAAACCTTCAACTTCATCGGCAGCCGACTGGACCTCGCCCAGCATGTCATCTGCCGCAGTGGACCCGGCAGCCGCCGTCGTGCTGTCCTTGATCCTGAGGTCTACAGCCAGGGTGGCGGCTTGGACGGCGGAAAACACGTCTTTCGCTGGTCCCTTAAGCGCGTCGGGGGAAGGCCGCTGTGAGCATGCGGTCAGCACCCCGGCGAGTACCGCCAGAGCCAGGAGAATCGACGCGAGGCGCCTGCCATTCGAACTCACGATGGCTGCGGAATCTGGCAGCCGGCTTGTGGATCCATCCCCGTGTAATTAAGGGGCCCGGCCACAATATTCAGGGCGATGGTCGCAAACTGCGAACACTGCGCGGGTGGGGCGTTGTAATAGCCGCGTTGACCGGCCGCTATTGCTCCAATGACGAGCCACACAACTACGAACAGCCCAATAATTGAACCGATTCGCATTTCTTCCCCAATCGATAAAACGGGAAACCCAGGTATTACTACTTTCTGGGTGGCCAAGGGCGCGGTCGGGGCGGGGATTCGTACCCTGCCCGCGACCGCAAAACCCGTGTCAATCCGAAGGATTGGTTTCGGTAGTCAAACCGCGATCATCTGCGGTTCGCTCATCCTTTTCTTCTGCCGGCCCGGGTGGATTCGCTGATTCATTCCCTCCAGCATCGGCGGCATCTTCCGAACCCTCCCCGGATGCGTCGCCAACAGGTACCTGATCGTTGGAGGCGGGTGCCCCAAGATCACGGGGGATCGGATGACCTGGTGTCGTGATCCCATCGTGTACCTGGCTGAAGCCGGCAACTTCGGTTGGATCAGTTGTCATACGCGCGACCGGCCCCGGCCAAGAACCCAGCCAATAAGGGCCAAGACCAGCAAGATAATTCCTACCCACAGCAGGAAACTCAAGGCCTGGTTAAAACCGCCAACAAGCAGCAGCACGATCGCAATGACGCCGGCAATCACCAATAGTGTGTTCATCTAAGCTACGCATCCCTTCAAACAAATTTGTCCAGTTAGGAAGGCGTCCGCTGGGACTCCAATTGGAGCTCCACCCCAAAGCAACGGGCACCGAACGGAGAAATGATCTCCTTATTCCGTACTTACCCCAAATGACAACAGTTCAAACAGAACCACTGCCCTCCGAAGCACGTGCACAGCATCATGATAGGCGCGCGTTCTGTCCCGGCGAAGTATTTCGACAGGAAACTTAGTACCTCTTCGCCGAAAAGGCTCCGAGTGCCTGGCTGATCTCCCGCGCAGTACCCGCAGCGGCCTCGCCGTACTCCTGATACTTGGCAGGCACGATCCTGCTTGAAGGCCCGGAGATGGAGATTGATCCTGCGGCCACGCCGCCTGGTCCCAGCAAAGGAACCCCGATTGAGGTGATTCCCGTACTGAGGCCCTGTTCATTGATGGAGTATCCGCGGGCGCGGGTTTCCCCGATCATGGCCCGGAGTTGGGCCGGGTCAACGACGGTTTGCGGTGTTAGGGCTTCAAGGGGTGTGGCCAGATATTCATCCACGATTGCGTCGTCAGCAGCTGACAAGTAGGCAATCCCGGTGGAGGACGCATGCATCGGCAGTCGGGATCCCAGCGGAAGGAAAGCCCGGAGGACGTGGGGCGTGTCGAGGCGTTCGATGATGAGCATGTATCCGCGGTCCGGGACTGCGAGGTGGACGGTCTCCGTGGTGTCCAACTGCAATGCGTTCAGAGGGCCCATGGCGGCGTCGCGGATGACGGAGCCGCTGCTGCCACGGCTTGCCACAGCAAAGGCATGGTTGGTCAGGACCCACTTTCCCGCCTGGGCTTCAGACTGTGCCACCCATCCCAATTCCGCCAGGGTCCTCAGCATACGAAGGACCGTAGCCTTCGGGACGTCCACCTCACGGCTCAGCTCCGATAGCCCTGCCGGCTGGTTGTCCGACACGGCTTCTAGAACCCGTATCGCCGTGACCACACTCTGGGTACTCATTCGCACTCCCCCTTGACCGCTCACTTTCTTATGCCCTACGGTACAGGCGATTTCCCAGAATGAACCATTGGTTCATCCAGTGAACCGACGATGTTTGATTGGAGAACGGCTCTTGGAACAACAAATAGCTGCCCTCGCCATCTTTGTGGGCGTCTTTGTCCTTGCAACCCTGCGCAAAGTGCACATTGGCGTGCTCATGTTCGCAGCGGCTGCCGGCGTTGGCGTTTGGATGGCAGGAATGACCATCGACAAGGTGGTGTCGGGCTTCCCCATCGGGATCCTCGTCCTGCTCGTAGGCGTCACGTATTTCTTCTCGATCGCCCAGGCCAACGGAACCATCGACCGCATCATCGAGATGGCCATCACCAAAGTAGGTGACCGCGCCTTCTTTCTCCCCATCGCATTTTTCGCGCTCACCATCGGCATCTCAGCTATGGGTTCCCCCTTGGCAGGCTTGGTCATGGCCCCCATCGGCATGCCGCTCGCCAAACGCTATGGCATCGACCGCATGCTGATGGGCATCGCCATTGGGTCCGGCCTGAGTGCAGGTGGCTTCGCCCCCACCAGCTTGTACGGCATTGTCACGTACGGCACAGCCCGGGCAGCGGGAATCGACCTTGATCCCCTGGTCCTCTTCAGCGTCGCCCTGGGAACCAATCTCCTGCTGCTGGCCGCCGCCTATGTGATGTTCGGCGGGTTCAAGCTGCTCAACAAGCGTACCGCTGATGGTTTCGGCACCCAGCTGCCGTCCTTCAGCGCAAACCGCCCGACGCCGTCGCACCCCTTTGAGCGCGAAGGCAACATTGCTCGCGGCAAGCAAGCAGCCGTTCAGGTCCTTGACCCGGCAGCCGCGCCTCAGGCAGCGGCGCCGGAGGTACCGACGTCGACCTCAAAGCTCAACCGCAACCAAATCATCACGGTGCTGTGCATGGCCGGCCTGGTTGTCACCGTCGTCCTCATGTCGGTCTTGGGCTCAAATCCGGACATCGGCGTTCTCTGCTTCGCGTTCGCATCAGTCCTCACCCTTTGCGATCCGCAATCCGGCAAATCTTCTGTCGCCAAAATCGACTGGTCCACCGTGTTGCTGGTGGGCGGGATCATCACGTTCGTCGGAGTGCTTCAGACCATGGGCGCCGTCGCAATGCTCGGCGAAGCAGCGGGCGCCGTCGGGACTCCCCTGCTGGCCGCGCTGGTGATCTGCGGGATCGGCGGGCTCATCTCCGCGTTCGCCTCCACCACCGGAATGCTCGCGGCGCTCGTGCCGCTGGCACTGCCGCTCGTGGCCTCGGGAGATATTGCCGGGTGGGCCGTCATCGCCGCACTGGGGGTGTGTTCCTCCATCGTTGACGTCTCGCCGTTCTCGACCGTCGGCGCCACCTTCGTGGCCACGGTCGATGCAGATGAGCGGCCCCGCATCACCAGGCTCCTCACCCGTTGGGGGCTGTCCATGGTGGTGGTCGGGCCCCTGCTGCTGGTCGGTGCGCTGGTGGTTCCGTCGAGTCTCTGACTTTCCTACCACTCAAGTTTTCCTACGCACGAAAGGTGCCCACCATGCTCAAACCACTCCGCGGAATCACCGTGGTCGATCTCAGCCGAGCCCTCGCGGGACCCTACTGCACTGCACTCCTGGCCGATATGGGTGCCCGGATCATCAAGGTAGAAAGCATCAACGGGGGCGATACTGCCCGCCAATGGCCGCCATTCCAGGATGGCCACAGCCTCTACTTTGATTCTGTGAACCGGAACAAATCCTCTGTATGTGTCGATTTCTACTCAGCCGAGGGACGCGACATCCTCTCCACGCTGATAGCGGATGCCGACGTCCTGGTGGAGAACTTCAAACCCGGCACCCTTGAGAAAATGGGGTTTCCCTCTTCACGATTGGAAGAACTCAATCCCGGACTGGTCGTCGGATCCGTCACCGGATTCGGCAACACTGGACCACTTAAGGACGACGCCGGACTGGATCAGGTCATCCAGGGAATGTCCGGACTGATGTCGGTCACGGGGTCCGGTGCCGGCGAAACATACAGGGTTGGGATACCGATCGTGGATATCACCTCGGGAATGGTGTGCGCGTTTGGGATCCTCGCAGCGCTGCTCGGAGCCCGGAATGGTGAGAACGCCAGCCGGGTGTCCACTTCACTTTTGGAGACGGCACTGAACCTGTCCGCTTTCCAAGGACAGAAAGCGCTCAGCCTCGGCGAAGCGCCTACGCCACAAGGGAACAACCACCCAGTCATCGCCCCCTACGGCAAGTTCGCCACCGCCACCGAACCCATCAACATCGCAGTGGGCAGCGACAAACAGTGGAAGGAATTCTGTGGCTTGTTAGGCATTCCCTTGGCCGTAGAGGATCCCCGCTTCATCACTGGGGCGGACCGCTCGGCCAACAGACAGCTGCTTACCGAACTCATCGAAGCTGCTTTGGTGGCCAAACCGGCGGCCGAATGGGTGCCCTTAATCAGCCAGGCAGGGATCCCGTCCGGCCCCATCTACGACTACGTACAGGCTCTGGCTTCCGAGCAGGTTGCCGCTCTGGGTCTTGTCCAGCACACCCAGCGGCTGGATGGCTCTGAGCTTCCACTCCTGCGCGGGCCACTTAGCTTGGACGGCGAGGCCAGCGAGATCGTGTCGCCCCCGCCGCTGCTCGGCGAACACACCACCGAAGTACTCATGGAACTGGGAATGACGCACGACGACGTCACCCGGCTTGAGCTCGAGGGTCGCGTTCTGTGCGGGCCTGCGTCGGTTTCGGCACAGATTGGAGTCCTGCGATGACCAGAGTTTCCGAGGCTTCGCGTGTTTCCCCTGTTTCTCATGAGGGCGTTGTGGGCGTTGCGGGCCTTGTGGGCGTTGTGGGCCGCATGGCGGTTTCGGTGGCTGATGGCATAGCGACCGTGGAAATCTGCAATCCGGCGCAGCGCAATGCCCTGACCAAGGCCATGTGCCTGGAAATCCAGGAGCTGATGCCCAGCCTCGACGCCGATCCCGATATTGCCGTGGTGGCTCTGCGCGGTGCGGGCGACACTTTTTGCGCAGGGGCTTCCATCAGCGAACTCTCGTCCGTGTTGTTGGATCCCCAGGCGGACGGTTCGGTGGTTGACCACCTCAGCCTGGCCGATAACGCCATTGCATCGCTTTCCAAGCCCACGGTGGCCTTGGTTGGTGGCGCCTGCATGGGCGGAGGGTGGCAAATCGCCTCGGCCTGCGACTTCATTATGGCCAATGAGCGCGCCGTCTTCGGACTGACCCCGGCCAAAATCGGCATCATCTACCCACGTCCAGGGATTGAACGGCTGGTCCGCCTGGTGGGGCACGCCAACGCCAAATATATCCTCCTTACTGGGCAAACATTTAGCGCAACGCAAGCCCAAGCGCTGGGTTTGGTGGCCGACGTCGTTCCTTCCGAATCCTTTGAGCAACAGTGTGAGGCGCTTCTTGGTTCCCTGCGGAGCCGCTCGCGTTTCTCCGTGCATTCCATGAAGCGGCTGGTGGACCTGGAAGCTGCGGACGCTTCGGATGCCGGGCACCCTGACATTGATCAGGAGTGGGCTGCCGCCTGGTCCGCGATGCCTGATAGTCCTGACATGGAGATCGGCATCAGCGCGTTCCTGAACCGCGAGCAACCCCGGTTTACGTGGCGGCCTCTTGGGTGAGCAGGGCTTGCCCGGGACGTGATCTATGCCTCGATCAGGGACAAGGCCGGCATTTCCTCCGTTGGAATTGAGACGACGGGAGGCCCCATGCTCATTGTTCTGACAGGAATAGACGGTTCAGGAAAGACGACGGCGGCCCGCGCCTTGGTGGATTCGGCCCGCGCCGAGGGGCGGAACGCGCTGCTCCTCAGCAACCACGCTGCACGGCGACGGATGTCGCTCATTTCGGAGCGATTCGGGTGGAAGTTGCCGACACGCGGTGCCGATTTTGTAGAGACGTGCGTCCGCGTGGGCAACGTCCTAGTTTCACATGCACGAGCCCGGAACTTCAGCGGCCTGGTGGTCATGGACAGGCATCTGTACTGCCAACTCGCACTGCGCCGCGCTGCTGGTTTGGGCCGGGGCCGGCTGCTCCCCTGGCTGGTGGAAAAGCTCCCCGATCCGGACCTCATAGTCCACCTGGACGTTGACCCACGCCGTGCTCATGGACGGGTCATGGCGCGGGGCACGGACCACGAAGAGCTAGCGGATCTGGAAGCTTTCCGGGCTGCGTACCGCTCGCTCCCGGAGTTCGCCGACTTCCTAGGGGTTGACGCCAACGGAACACCCGACGACGTGTTCGCCGAGCTGAACCGGGTGGTCTCGGCGAAGGAGCTCGTCCGCGTTTTAAACCCAACTGGCTGGCAGTAGTGGTTGTTCTGAACGCTGGGAGCAACCACTACTGCCAGCTACTTTTAGACGCGGTTTCGTCGCGGCTCCAGGAACAGCGCTCTATTCGCCTGAGCTTGGCGTTGGCCACTTCCAACGTCCATCCGGCGTAATCTCGTAGGACACTTGGCCGAACAGAAGGTCACTGGTGCCCGCAGGGTCGCCGCCGTGAGCCAGGTATTTCGCTTTGCTCTCCATGCCTCGTCGTTTGAGGAATCGCAAGAGCCACCACACTGACGCGGCCGCGCAGAGCAACGGAATAATGACCAGCGTCCATTGCCGCACACCAGCCCAGTGCAGGATGAACAAGGGGACAACATAACCAAGGGCCCCCAAGACCACCACCTGAAACCCGACCCAAAACCGAAGTTCACGATTCGACGGCCGGTTGTCGATGTCGTAGAGGTAGTCATCCAGTGATTTCACACTGTCTTTCCTATCAGATTGCATCGGCGCAAATGCGGGATGATGCGCGGATTTGAATTATCCCTTCCCGTCAGATGCAACTGGAGGGGAGGGACACTTCCGTTCCCTCCCCTCCAGCACCACGCTATTTTGCTTTGCGGCTAATTTGATGCTGCAGCCGCGTCCCTGCCTTTCAGGGCAAATACGGCGACCAGTCCGACAATCAGCGCGGCAAAGATGACATAGTACGCCGGTGAGATTGGGCTGCCGGTGGATCCGATGAGCCAGGTTGAGATGAAGGGCGCAGTTCCTCCGAAGCCGGCCACAGCGATGTTGTAGCTGACGCCGAGTCCTGTGTATCGGACGTCTATGGGGAACAGCCGGGTGGTGGTGGTGACCGCAGTTCCTCCAATCAGCGAGACAATTGCGGCAAACAAGACCTGTCCAAGTATCACGGCGCCCACCGTGCCGACCGCGATGAGCTGGAAGAGGGGTACGACGCAGACGATCATGAGTGCGGCGAAGGCGATGAGCAACTTCCTGCTGCCGACTTTGTCGGCGAGAATCGCAGCGAATGGAATCAGGATCATCAGGACCACCAGCTGCAAGGAGTTCCCGAGCAGGGCGTCCGTCAGACGTACCTGCGTTGTGGTCTTGATATAGGTCGGCAGGTAAGTAGAGAACATATAGATGCTTACCGAGTAGCCGATGGTAATTCCGATGGCGATGAGCCCTTCGGAGCGGTAGTTCCTGAACACCGAACCAAGTGGGGTCTTGTGGGGTTTCGGTTCTGACTGGGCTTTCCTGAATTCCGGAGTGTCCTCCAGTTTTGCCCGCAAGATAAGCCCCAGCACACCGATGACGCCGCCGAGGATGAAAGGAATCCTCCAAACCCAGTCACGGAGGGCCGCGTCCGAAGACAACAGGCCGCAGAGTGCTGCAGTCAGCGAGCCCACCAGGGTTCCCGCGGACGCGCTGACTTGAACCCAGCTGCCGTAAAGGAAACGACGACTGCGCGGCGCATATTCGACTGTGTAGACAGAGGAGCCGCTCCACTCCCCGCCGGCCGAGAAGGCCTGGACAAAACGAAACAGGACGAGCAAAGCGGGTGCTGCAAGGCCAATTGACGCATAACTGGGTGTTAGGCCGATGGCTACGGTTGCTGCGCCCATGAGTGCAACAGTGGCCAGGAGTACGTTCTTTCGCCCGTGCTTGTCTCCAAAATGACCGAAGAAAACGGCGCCGAGGGGGCGGATAAAGAACGATGCCGCGAAGACGGCAAAGGTCGACAGAAGGCCCGCCGTTGGGTCCTGATTTGGGAAGAAGTTCGCTGCGATGATTACGGCGAACAGTCCGTAGACAGCGAAGTCATACCATTCAACCATGTTGCCAATGGCGCCAGCGAGCACTGCCCGTCGCCTGATGGAGGTGGTAACGGTTTCGCTCACCACGGGAGTTGCTTTCGTTGTTTCATTCATTTTATTTTCCTACCTTTCTGGGCAGCCGGGTCAGGACAAGAGGTCTTCGTCGTAGGGGAAGTTTGTAAGCATTTCGTATCCGTTTTCCGTGACAAGTACGGTGTCTTCAATCTCGACGCCGCCTACTTCCGGCTGGTCAGGGGTGCAGGCGGCAGGCTCAATGTTGATGACCATTCCGGGCATCAACACGTCGTGCACTCCCGGTGCGATGACCGGCGCCCCGTGAAGGCCATAGCCGAGCTGGTGGCCGGAGGCCCAGGGCATGGTGTAGTCGCCGTATCCTTCTTGGATGAGGACATCGCGTGCGATCTTGTCGATGGAGGCACACGTGACTCCGGGCCGGATAGCCTGGATGGCTTCCTGTTGGGCGAGCCAGGCGGCCCGGTAGAGCCGCTTCTGGGCTCCGGAGGCTTTTCCGCGGACAGCTCCGCGTGCGAAATCTCCGGTGTACCCGCGGTAGACGCAACCAAGATCCACGATCACCATGTCGCCGTCGTTAATCCGTCGTTCGGTTGCGAGCCTTTCGAAGATGGCTGCGTTTGGTCCGGACGCCACGTTGGTAATGAAGGGCGTCATTTCCGATCCCGCGAGGCGCATTTCGTACTCAGCCGCGGCAGCAACATCAATTTCACGTGGCGCATCCGGCCGACGGATTGTTTCCAAGGCGACCCTCATTCCGTCCTGGGTGATGGCCAGCGCCTGCCTTAGGAGGGCGATTTCTTCGGGCTCCTTGATTTTGGTTGCGTCGGTCCAAAGACCCGATGCGTCCACGAACTCGGCCTTGGGAAGCCGGTTTTGGAGCTCTCGGTCCAGGTCATGGGTTAGGAAGTCAAAGCCAATCCGACCCTTCGTCAAGCCGTGTGCGCTGAGAAGATCTTCGACGGTTCCCGCCCATGTGCTCCGGCCGCCAAGTTGCACAACTTCGTCAGCCCTGGAGCGTGACATTGCCCGGGCGCGTTCGCCGCTGAGTGCGGTTCCGAGAATTACCGGGCCGTTGTTGATGAGCAGAGCCAGGTACTCGATCTCGATAAAGGGGCGGTACCCCTTTGCGTAGAACCCGGTTATCCACCTCACGGCGTCGTGCTTAATGAACAGGATTGCATCAAGCCCCCTCTCGTCCATAAGGGTTCGCATGCGCCGGACTTTGGTTTCCTGTAGCCCGTCACCGCCGTAAAAGAGGGGTGACTCCACGGATGTCTCAACCGTTTTCATATTCATGGCAACGTCCTAAGGGTCTGCAGATCGGATCCGGTGGGCACGCTTCCTGCAATCGGCAGCACGGCGTACGTCCAGTCACCGATCCTTGTGGCGGGAACCGTTCGCATTTCACCGATAAGACCGCCATGTGGGGCGCGGATTTCGTGAAGTTGCTCGCCAAAGGGATCGACAATCTCGCCCAGGATCTCTCCCGCCTCTACGGTCTGCCCCAGAGCCACACGGTGCAGAAGGAACCCGCCCGTTGGTGCCTGCAGGAACTCCCCCGTCTTCGCTGCGCGGACGATGATGTGATTCTCCGTGTAAGGGATCGTCCATTTTTCCGATTCCGGAACCATGCCAAGCCGCTGGGCAACACCGGCAAGCGTCATTCTGGCCTGTTCCGCCAGGTCCTCCCGCATGCGCCCTTCCGACCCGATTTCGACCAGAATGGACGGGACTCCGCTCTCGGCAGCGACCAATCGCAGAACGTTCTTGAACGGCACGGCCGCATACAAGGTTTCAATACCGGTTGATTGAGCCAGCTTGAAGGACTTCTCACCGATTTCCCCCGGGCTGTCATCGAAACCAACAAACGGCATGAGGCCAAGAGTCATTCCGCCGCTGTGCATGTCAAGCAGGTAGTCCGCTCCGGCCATGATGTGCGTGACAAGCGCGTCTGCAACGCGTTCAGTCAGGAAGCCATCAGGGTTACCGGGAAAACACCTGTTTAGATCCAGGTGGTCTACCGGGCTGTGGCGGGAGAAGCTTTCAAATGCCGCGGGGTTGGCCTGTGTGGTGGCGACAATAGCCCCGGAAAGCGTCGATGGATCAACATCGGACAGAAACCGTCGAAGACCTTCGCAGCAGTCATACTCGTCTCCGTGCACACCAGCGATCAGGGCCAGTCTCGGGCCTGGCTTGGCACCGTTAATCACTACCAGTGGGATGCCCAAGGGCGTCCCATCCGGCCTGGTGCCCAGCTTGAGCCAGCCCTTCTTTTTCACTCCTGGCTCCACTTCGAGCCCACCCACGGTCAAGTTTGGGTTTTCAGTCATCTGACAATGCCTCCTTGCGCAGTCATGACAAACCGCCTATTTGTACGTTCATTTACGGTACATGTATTGTTGCACGGTTGTCTAGAGGCCTAAAAGGTTCTCTCTTTTCGCGCACGGAACGTGAACGATGCCGACCGGAGTGCGCAGGGGCGGGGAGTGGCTGAAGTTGGTGGTATTCGCTATGGTGGTATTTGTACGTACAATCAAGCGAAGGCGGCCACTGTGACCACTTCCATCGAAACCCTCGACATGGAATCACTCCTCAGCGACATCCGGCGTGCCGGACCGTTGCCGGGTGAAAAGCGTTACGAGTGGCTCGGCAGGGCACTGCGGGAAGCCATCAAGATGAACGTCCTGCCTGATACCGCTATGCTGCCCACAGAGGCCCAACTGATGAAACAGTTCGGGCTAAGCCGCCAGACAGTCCGCAAGTCCTTGGAAGAGCTAGCAAGGGAACGACTGATCGTACGAATCGCAGGCAAAGGTACGTTCCTGGCACCCTCAGGTGGGACCGGACGGCAATTCACCTCGGCGCGGGACTTGCTCTCATCGGTCCATGATTCGCGCTACGAACTCGTCATCCCGCTCCATAAGCGCATTGACCTGGCTGCAGCAGGCAGGCTCCGCCTGCCGACGGACGACGTGGCCTGCGCTTCGTTCCGGCGCCTTAGCGACCAGGGCGCCTTTTGCTACACCTCGGTGTTTATGCCCCCTCACATCGGGGAAATGCTCCAGGATGTAAGCGAACTAAAGGAACCCGGGACCGCATCGTATAGGACTGTGGCCGAAATCCTGGATGAGCGCATCCCCGGAGGCATCGCAAGCGCAGAGCAGAGCATCACCGCATCGGGCTTGTCAGCAGAGGCAGCCACGAACCTTCAACGCGAAGAAGGAGAAACTTCGCTGCGCATCGACCTTGCCTACTACGACAATCAGCACGCCATGGTCGAGCTTCAGTCCAGCTATTTCCTCCCGGAGTCCTACTCGTACAGGTCCCATTGGCAGCGGCTTTCATAGGACCCCACACCGTGGACACGCGAAAGCTCAAGTACTTCCTCGCCGTCGTGGATCACGACGGTTTCAACCGCGCGGCCGAGCATCTTCTGATCGCCCAACCATCACTGTCCCAAACCATTGCGAGCCTTGAGAAAGAGCTCGGCGTTCCCCTGTTCCATCGGATTGGCAGGCGCGCAGTCCTGAGCGAAGCCGGCAAGGAACTCGTGGGCCCGGCTCGCCTGGTGATGAGGGATCTCGATGCGGCCCAATCTGCCGTCCAGTCTTTGAGGGGAATGCGCAGCGGCCGACTGGACATCATCACGATGCCCTCTCCCGGCATCGAACCTTTAACCTCCATGATCGCCGCTTTCACCAAGCTCCATCCGTGGGTCCGACTCAACGTGGGCGCCGCTTTCACGCCGGAAGAAGTGATCGAGTCCGTCCGCAGCGGCAGCAGCGAGATCGGCTTGGCGGGCTCGCCTACCAAAATCAAGGTGCCTGGCGTCGAAGTCCTGGAGCTTGAGCGCCAACCCCTGATCTTGATCGTCAACCCACAAGCGGACACGTTCGCGCCGAAGGACACAGCCATCCAACGCGAGGACCTCGGCAATCATCGCCTCATCGTCAGCCAGCGTGGGTCACTCATGCGCTGGATGGTGGACGACGCTTTGGCGCACGGCGTGGAAGTGGAGATCGTGGTGGAAGTCGCCCACAGGACGTCCATCCTTCCGTTGGTTCTGGCAGGGGTCGGTCACGCTGTGATGCCGTCGTCATGGGCACCCACGGCGCATAAGGCGGGCCTGAGGACGCTGTTGATCGAGCCAGTCAATTATCTGGATGTCGCTGTGCTGAGCCGGAAGGAAAATCTCACGCCTGCTGCCAGAGCGTTCTTGGACGTGGCAAGCAGTTACGGCGGAAACTGATAGGCACTACCTATCAGCCGTATCGAAACTAAGTCTTGGACGCCAATAGGCGCTGAACCGTCTACTTGAAGAGGAAGAACAGTGTGACCCTGCTAACAGGCCCACTGCTAATAACTCAACGAGGAGGTCCGCATGAGCGCCACCCAGAAATTCAGCATCGCATCGATTCCCGCAGATGGTGTGGGCAAGGAAGTCGTTTCCGCCGGACGCCGCGTGTTGGATGCTTTGGCTGAGAACTCCAACGGCAAGTTCGCCTTCGAATGGACCGAGTTCCCTTGGGGTTGCGGCTACTACAAGGAGACGGGGCAGATGATGGACCCCAAAGGCCTGGACGCCCTCAAGGATTTCGACGCCATCTACTTCGGAGCCGTCGGCTGGGAGAACGTCCCGGACCACATCAGCCTCTGGGGCCTGCGCCTGAACATCACGCAGAACTTCGACCAGTGGGCCAACATCCGCCCGGTCAAGTTCCTTCCAGGCATCCAGTCCCCGCTTCGCAAAGCGGACAACATCGAACTCGACTGGATCGTTGTCCGCGAAAACAGCGAAGGCGAATACGCCGGTCTTGGCGGCCGCAACCTGAGCGGCCGCGGTCCCGGCAACGAAGTCGCTTTGCAGACCGCGCTTTTCACGGAAAAGGGCTGCGAGCGCATCATGCGTTTCGCGTTCGACCTGGCCCGGACCCGCACGGTCAAGAAGGTTTCCTCCGTCACCAAGTCCAACGCCCAGCAGTACGGCATGGTCCTCTGGGACGAAACCTTCCAGCGCGTCGCCTTGGACTACCCTGACGTGCAGACAGAGAGCGTGTTGGTTGACGCCATGAGCGCCAAGTTCATTCTCAAGCCCGAGGACCTGTCCGTGGTAGTTGCCTCCAACCTGAACGCCGACATCCTCTCGGACCTCGGCTCCGCCCTCGCCGGCAGCTTGGGGCTTGCCGCGAGCGCAAACCTGAACCCGGAGCGCCGCTTCCCGTCCATGTTCGAGCCGGTTCACGGTTCCGCACCGGATATCGCCGGCCAAGGCATCAGCAACCCGATTGGTGCGATCGCCAGCGCGGCACTCATGCTGGACCACTTCGGCCTCCACGAGGAGGCCCGCCGCGTCGAAGCAGCGATCGAGCAGGCGACCGGTTCCGGCCACCTGACCCGCGACGTTGGCGGCGAGGCCACCACGGACGACGTCACCGAGGCCATCATCTCTGCCCTCACCCACACTCTCGCGGCGGTCTAACCCAACAGAGTAAACGTTCGACGGCGGTCAGCCGGCCGCCGTCGAACCTCCCCTTCAGCTTCTCCAGAGACATTCCACAACGAGGTAGGAATCATGGAACACATCACCGCCGGCGCATCGCCAGCAGATAAGAACATGCCACGCAAGACCCGCTGGTATCGGCAGTTGTACTTTTGGGTGCTCACCGCGATCTTGGTCGGCATCCTCCTGGGCTGGCTCGCTCCGACCGCGGGCATCGCCATGGAACCCATCGGCACCACTTTTGTGAACGCAATGAAGATGCTCATCGGCCCCATCGTGTTCCTAACCATCGTGGGTGGTATCGCCAGCGTGGCCGATCTCAAGAAGGTGGGAATGACTGGCCTGAAGGCCCTCACCTACTTCCAGATCGGCACCATCTGCGCCATGGTGTTCGGCTTGGTCGCCATCAATGTCTTCCGGCTTGGGGACGGGGTCAACGCTGATGCCAGCACAATCAAGACCTCCGAGTCCGCTGCGAAGTTGATCGATGCCGGGCAGCACCAGGAGTGGTGGCAGTTCATAACCCACATCATTCCCAACAGCATCGCGGGCCCGTTCGTTGAGGGCGACATCCTGCAGATCATCTTCATTGCTGTGGTGTTCGGCATCGCCCTGAACGCCATGGGCAAAGTTGGCGCACCGGTGCTGGACGGCGTCCAACGGCTGACCGGCGTGATGTTCAAGATCCTGGGCTTCATCATGAAGGCCGCTCCGCTGGGTGCTTTCGGTGCCATGGCCTTCGCGGTGGGCAAGTACGGTGTTTCGTCGCTGACCAGCATGGGTGGATTGATTGCCCTCTTCTACGGCACGTCCATCCTGTTCGTGATTGTGGTGCTCGGCTCCATCATGGCCATGCTGCGGTTGAACATCTTTACCATGATCCGGCACCTTAAAGAGGAGTACATGCTCATTCTGGGCACGTCCACGGCTGAACCTGCCCTGCCTGGCCTGATGCGCAAGCTGGAACATGCCGGCGTGAAAAAGGAGACGGTTGGCCTGGTGGTGCCTACCGGTTACAGCTTCAACCTGGACGGCGCCGCCATCTACCTTTCGCTCGCTGCCCTGTACATCGCACAGGCAACCAACACGGAGCTGACCATTGGCCAGCAGCTCGGCCTGCTCGCGGTGATGCTCCTGACGTCAAAGGGTGCAGCAGGCGTTGCCGGTGGCGGTTTCATTGCCCTCACTGCCACGCTCACTACGCTCGGCACCATCCCCGCGGCCGGAATCATGCTGATCTTCGGCATCGACAAGTTCATGTCGGAGTGCCGAGCCCTGGTGAACTTCACCGGCAACGCCGTGGCCACTCTGGTCATCGCCCGCTGGGACCGCACTCTGGACACCGACCGAGTCCGCCGCGTCTTTGCCGGCGAGACCGTGGAACCGATGCCCGTGGATGACACTCCGGCGATCCCTATGGAGGAGGAGACCGAGCCGGACGAGGCACCCAAACACTCAGCCGCCGTCGTGCCTTCTGGACCAGCTGCCTCCGTCGACCGTCGCCCCGCCTACTCGAAATCCCTCTGACATGAACAACTCCATCGCCCCGAAGACCGTGCTCATCGCCCCCGACAAGTTCAAAGGCAGTCTCACCGCCGGCGAGGTTGCGGAAGCCCTGGCTGCCGGACTCCGTGCCGCCAGTCCGGTCGGGGCGCTTGGCTGCGAACTCCTTCCACTCGCGGACGGAGGTGACGGCAGCGTCGATGCCGCCGTCGCATCCGGCTTCGGCCGCTACAACTGGACCGTCACCGGTCCCACGGGCCATCCCGTCCAGGCAAACATAGCGTTCGACGGCGCCACGGCAGTTGTGGAGGTCGCGAACACGTGCGGTTTGGCCGTCCTGCCTCAAGGTGACTTGGCGCCAATGGAGTCCTCAAGCCGCGGTTTCGGCGAAGCTGTGCTGTTTGCTTTGGGCCTCCGGCCGGTGCGTTTGGTGCTGGCGCTCGGCGGCAGTTCCAGCACCGATGGTGGAATGGGGATGCTCACCGCGTTGGGCCTCCGGTTCCTGGATGTGTCCGGTCTCTCGCTGCCAGGCAACGGGCGCTCGCTCTCTCAGGTGCACTCGGTGTCCGGCTCGTTGGTGCCGGAACTGGCGAACGTGGAACTCATCCTCGCGAGCGACGTCCACAACCCCCTGTGCGGTACCGACGGTGCACCCGCGGTTTTCGGGCCCCAGAAGGGCTGCTCCCCCGCCGATGTTTCAACGCTCGACGCCGGTCTGACGCACTTCGTTTCGGTGCTCGCTGACACGGGGTTTGCGGACACCGGGTTAGCTGAATCGCCAGGCGCAGGCAGTGCCGGCGGGATCGGCTTCGCCTGCTTGGCTTTGGGTGCGAAGCAAGTGTCAGGCGCCGACTACTTCCTGGACCTCTTGGACTTCGATGGCCGCAAGGAGAACTGCGATCTTGTGATCACCGGCGAGGGCAGCATCGACGAGCAGACCCTGGCCGGGAAGCTGCCAGCCGCCGTCGCCCGCCGTTCCGGCACCCGGCCCATCATCGCCGTCGCCGGCCGCTCGCTGCTGCCGCAGGAGCGGTGGGCCGAGATGTCTCTGTCCCGGGTGTATGCGCTGGCTGACTACACTTCGCTGGACTCCTCGAAAGACCCTTTGCTTTCAGCGGAGTTGCTTCACCAGATCGGCAGGGAAATCGGCGAAAGTGTGCTGGAGGCTGTGAGGGCCTGATTTGGGGCCCAGAGTCTCATTGCACAGTTTTGTCGCATGCCTCGGATACTGTGGGGCTCACTAATCGTTCCTGAGACCATGGGGGTCAAATTGGAGTTTGCAGAACGACTTGCGGCGCTGGCAGCAAAGGTGCGGCAGCAGCGGGGAGTCATTGAGACCGAAGAAGCCACGAAGAACGCCTTCGTAATGCCATTTATCTCCTCGATTTTGGGCTATGACGTTTTCAATCCGTTAGAAGTCGTTCCCGAGTTCACAGCAGATGTCGGTGTGAAGAAGGGCGAAAAGGTCGATTACGCCATCGTGAAAGATGGTGAGATCCAGATCTTGATTGAGTGTAAGAAGTCAATCGAACCAGTGAAGATCGAGCACGCATCACAACTCTTCCGCTATTTTGCGGTTACGAACGCAAGGATCGCGATCCTCACTAACGGTGAGATCTACCAGTTCTTCACTGACCTTGATGCGCCCAACCGCATGGACGCTAAACCCTTCCTGGTACTGGACCTGAACGACATTGATGAAACTCTGCTTCCCGAACTTCAGAAGTTATCGAAGGATGTGTTCGATCTTGACTCCATCATCAGCGCCGCCGAGGAATTGAAATACATCGGGGAACTGAAGAGAACACTCGCGGCACAATTCCGGGAACCAGAAGACGAGTGGGTCAAGTTCCTCACCGCTCGTGTCTACACAGGCCCCTACACGCAACGCGTCCGGGAGCAATTTACAAGTCTCGTTGCCAAAGCCTCTAAGCAATTCCTCAACGATCAGGTCAACGAACGGCTCAAGAAGGCCCTCGGTGCACAGGCATATACGGCTGGCGATGATGTCGCTGCGGCTGCCGTATCAAGCCAGCCGGTTGCAGAAGCTGACCTTGCAGAAGCCGACACAATAGAAACGACTCTTGAAGAAATTGAGGGCTACCAGATCGTCCGGGCCATTGTGTGTAGTGAAGTAAAACCGGCGCGCGTTGTCCAAAGAGACGCGAAGTCATATTTCGCCGTGCTGCTGGATGACAACAACCGCAAGCCCATCGCTCGACTGCATTTCAATCGAAGCCAGAAGTACATCGGTTTGTTCGACGCAAACAAAGAGGAAACCCGAGTGCCCATCAGATCACTGGAGGAAATCTACGAGCACACGGAAGCGCTTCGCGCCAGCGTAAAGAGCTACCTCTAACCCAGGCGGGATGCGGTGAAACGCATCCCGCACAGCGCTGGCTACCGGCCGACCCCGTAACTGCTGAGCGAAGCACGCGCTCCGCCCAGCAGTGACGGCATGGTCAGGCTCAGGGAGTTTCCACGTTATGCAGCAGCTTGCCTGCTTTGACGATCCTGGTGCTGATTTCGTTCGCGACTGCTTGGGCGTCGATGCTGATAACGCGCCGAACCCGGCCCTCGGAATCCGGGGTGAACGTGCTCAGGCCAGCCGAGTCGCCGTCGCACGTGATCGAGACCGTACCGGGTCCGGACACTTCGAAAAGTTCCGGTCGAAGCAGCGTCAGGACCGTGATGGGGTCGTGGGGAACATTCCATTCCTCGTTCCAGAACGCCCACCACTGCCGGATATCGGCGTCGAGCGCTTGCCCTAGCGGGCCGGCCGCAGCGATCAGCTCGAGCTGGTCCCGGCGCATCTCCACTTGGCGCGTTACTTCAAGGCCGGTGACGGTGATATTGAGGGCGGAAGCGAAAACGGTCCGCGCTGCTTGGTCATCACTGCGGAAGTTGTGCTCGGTTTCGCCCGTGCCGAACGCTCCGCCCATGATCCACAGATGCCGCACATTACGCTCGAACGTTGGATCAGTTTCAAGGGCCGCCGCGATGTTCGTCAGGGGTCCAATCGCAATCAGGTCGATCTGTCCGGGATTGTTGGCGACTTCGCGCACAAGATACGCCACGGCGTCCTCGGACTCGATGGTTTCCTGCGGGAGTCCGTCGTGCAAGGAACCTTCGTGACCGGGCCACCACACTTCACGGCCTGACTTCGGGCTGGCAATTCCCTGATACACGGCGATATCACGGCCCGACAGTTTGCCGAACCGCTTTGCGAGCCGAGCCCGCAGCAGAGTGTCCCCGTACACCGTGGTGACGCCAAGGAGTTCAGCCTCGGGTGAGCCAAAGATCAGGGCCAAAGCCAGTGCGTCGTCGACGTCGGATCCAATGTCGGTGTCAAGGATGATGCGGTGCTGAGCACCCATGGTTGTTCCTTCTGTAGTTTGCTTCGGACAGGGGTGTGCCGTGCCGAGGTGATTGATGGGGAGTTACTTGAGACCGGTGGTGGTCACGGACTGGATGAAGTAGCGCTGGAACCCAATGATGATGGCGAGCGGAATCACCGTAAGGACTATCGACCCAGCGAACATCACGCCGTAGTCCACGTTGAACTGACCTTGGAGATTGGACAGTGCGATAGGACCCAGGATGTGCTGCTCGTCCGTGCCATTGAGCAACGGCCAAACGTAGGACTGCCATTGGAACAGGAAGAGCGTCAGTCCAGCGCCAATGAGGGACGGAACGGACAGCGGCAGATAGATCCGCCGGAAGATGCCCCACCAGCCCAAACCGTCCAAGCGGCCTGCTTCCACCAGGTCCTTGGGAATGGCCAGGAAGAACGTGCGTAGAAGGAATATCGCCATGCCATTTCCCAAACCGGGAAGGATCAGCCCCGCATATGTATTCTGCAGGTTCCAGTCACGGAAGAGGTCCGCCAACGGGATGGCGATCGCGTCGAACGGGATCAGGAAGCTCACCACCACCACCACGAAGACAGCGCCGCTTCCACGAAATGGGATGGCGGCGAGGGCGAAAGCTGCCATGGAACAAATCACGAGCCCGATCACCACGGTGGCCGCGCTGACGAATATCGAGTTCAGCATGGCCAGGCCCAGGTTGCTGCGCAGCAGCTCGGCATAGTTGTCCAGGCTCGGAGTCATGGTGAAGAACGTTTCCCATTGCAACGGGTTCAGGTACCGGAAGGTATCGCCACCGGGTCGCAGCGAATTAACGAACGTCCACCAGAGCGGGATCAGGAACAACAGTCCAACACAGGCGCCCACGACGCTCAGCGCGATGTAGCCAAGGCTCCGGCGCCCTGATGCTTTGGCCGCGGCGACCGTACTCATGCCGCATCAGAGCTTCGAAGCAGCCGGAATTGCAAGGCGACGACGGCGAGGGTCAGTAACACGAGAATGATCACTTCCGCTTGGGCTTTACTTAGGTCCCCGAGGGTGTAAGCCCGGGTGTAGATGTCATACATGAGCAGGTTGCTGGAACCTGACGGACCGCCTTTGGTGAGTATTTGGACGGGCGCGAAGATCAGGAAGTTGGAAACGGTGTCGGCAACCAGGACGAAGGCAAGAGGTCGACGGACCAAGGGGAACGTGATGGACCAGAGCTTCCGCCAGGCCGAGGCTCCATCGATGGATGCGGCCTCGTAGAGCTCGTTGGGAACATCGTTGATACCGGCGATCAGGAACAGCATCCAATAGCCGACGCCGATCCAGCTCAGGAGCACCATGATGGAAGCGAGCGACTGCTGCGGCGAGGTCAGGAACGGCTGCGCCGGAAGTCCCAGAAGGTCAAGGAATGAATTACCCAGGCCGTCGGGCCGGTAGATGACGCTCCACACCACCGCCGAAACTGCAGGCGGGACTGCTATCGGAAGGACCACAAGGGAGCGCCAAACCTTTGCGCCGGCAGCCTTCCGGGTGTAGAGAACAGCAAGCAGGAACGACACAGCAATCTGGAGAGGGTTCACGATTGCCGAAAAGACCAGCGTCACCAGCAGGGCGTTGTTGAAGTCTGCATTGCCAAAGAGGTCCCCGTAGTTTTCAAAGCCCACAAACACTGTTCCACCACGCAGGAAGCTTTCACGGAACAGGCTCTCCCACAGGGCCACAGCCGCGGGTGCAAGACGAAGCACTATCAGGCTGATCAAAGCGGGAGCCAGGAACGCCGCCGCCACTGCCACCAACGATGCACGCCTCCTGCGACGAACCGGAGGCACCGCCACGGTTCGATGCTGCGTTGCACGTGGACGATTGGTTGTTTGCGAGGGGGACATGCCTAGAGCCGCTTCCAAGCGTCGGTGATCTGCTGGGATGCCTGCTTCAGTCGCTCGTTGACTGGAGTCCCGTTTCGGATATCAGCGAAGGCCTTGCCCATGATTTCTTCGAACTGGATATAGCCAACGCTGACCGGGCGCGGTTTTGCCGTCTGAGTGTTTTCGTGTTCGATCAACTTAGCCAGCCCCTTGCTGTGGTCACCGCCCAACGCTTCAAGCTTGGGCAGATACTGGGCCGTTGCAGCACCGTTGGCCGGGATGATGGTGGTCGATTCGGTGGTGGCCAGGTTTCCTGCCGGGTCCAGGGATGCAAACTCCAGGAACTTCTTTGCGGCCGCCTTGTTCTTGGATGCTGGATTGATGCCCCATGACCACGAGCCTGTTGGCGTTACCTGACTTCCGCCCTCGAAGTACGGCATGGGCGCCACTCCCCAATCGATGTCCGTCTTGGCGAACCCGCCAACATCCCAAGGGCCCCCAACAAAGTACGCCACATTGCCGGACGTGAAGACCGGGCTGGTCTGGAAACCGCCAACGCCCCGGGGAGAGAGTCCCGACGCGAACGTATCCGCATACCACTGCATGGCCTTTTCCCAGCCCGCGTTTTCGATGTCCGTGGTCAACATCTTGTCGCCAGTGATGCCTGAACCTCCGCCAGCGGACTCCGCCAGGGGCTGCAGCTGATAGTACGCCTCCACTTGTTCAAGGAGCAGGCCGTATTGCGTTCCCGCCGCCTGGACCTTCTTGGCGTCGGCAACAATCTGTTCCCACGTCATTCGCTGGGAGGGATCAACCGACGGGTGCTTCACGCCGGCCGCATCCAGGGCTGTCTTGTTGAAGAACAGCATTTGGGTGGAGTTCCAGATGGGCAGCGCCCAAAGCTTGTCTTCGTAAAGGTTGACACTGAACTGCGCGTCCGGAACGGCGGGTTTGGCGGGCTCCTTCAGACTGCTCAGGTCCTCAAGGAAACCTTGAGCAGCCAACTGTGACAGCCTCGGCTGATCGACTGTATAGACATCTATTGTGTCGTCCTTGGCTCCAAGCCGCTGCTGGAGCGTTGGGTTGAGTTGGTCGAACGGCACCTGCGAATACTTGATGGAAATGTCCGGATTCTTAGCTTGGAAAGCGGCAATGACTGGGGCGAAAGTGGCCGGATCTTCAGGACCAAGAAGATTTACTGTGCCAGTTCCGGAGCCTTCACTTCCTAGTGCAGAAGGCGAGTTCTGGGAGCTCGTGGAGCAGCCGGACAGGAAGATTGCTCCGGCCGCAAGCAGCGACGTGGCTGCAAGGAGATTGTGCTTCACGGGAAGCCTTTCTGGAGATTGAGTCGGATGCGAAACGAGCATCTAACCGGTTAGACTACGCGGAGGAAATAGCTTTGACAAGAGATTTCCGAAGTATTGAATCATCAGCCCCAGCAGTTATGATCAACAGATCTACCCGGTTAGACCGTTAGCACATCAGGAGAAGCCCATGCCGACAGCCAGAGACGTGGCAAAACTGGCAGGAACGTCAAACGCTGTTGTCAGTTACGTGTTCAACAACGGCCCCCGCGCAGTTTCCGCGGCTGCCCGTGAACGCGTGCTCAAGGCTGCCAAGGAACTGGACTACAAGCCAAACGCGTTGGCGCGTGCACTGAGCGCAGGCAAGACCAGGTCCATCGGCCTCATCGTCCCGGACATCGCCAACCCATTCTTTGCCGAACTGGCGAGGGCAGTAGAAGTTGCTGCCGCAGAACGCGGCCACCTGCTGTTGATTGGGGATTCCGCAACGGTGGAGGAGCAGGAACGCCGTCTCATGGAGTCGTTCATCGAAAGGAAGGCGGACTCCATCATCCTTGTTTCGCTACTCGACGAGCCTGATCTAAAACCGATAAACGCTGCGGGTCTACCTGTTGTTGCACTCCACCCACTGTCGGCTGGACAACATGCATCATCCCTGACCATCGACTACGAGCAAGCCGCCTATGTGGCCACGCGTCATTTGCTTGAAGAGGGCTACCAGAGCATCGGTCTGCTGAACGGGCCAGTCGACTCCGTGGGCACCAGGCAGCATGCCTCTGGTTTCGAGCGAGCCGTTTCCGGCACATCAGTGACTGTTTCCCGACGGGCGTCACCGATCTCCAGGGCTGGAGCCGCAGAGGTTGCCTTGGAGTGGCTCAGAACTTCCGATGCCCCACGGTCCATTTACGCGACAACGGATGAACAAGCCCACGGTGTTTTGTTCGCTGCCTACACACTTGGTCTCAATGTTCCGAACGAACTTGCCGTGATCGGCGTCGATGGGACTGCCGCCTCCGAATTCTCCGTGCCTCCTCTGTCCTCCATTCGGCAGCCAACGCAATCCATAGCGAACCGCGCTGTTGAGATCCTGGTCGACGGGAACGACGACGCCGACGGGAACAAAACAATCGTCAACGAACTCTTTGACTTCGAGCTGATCGTTCGCAAATCGTCCCGCGCCTGACAAGCTGGGCCGTTCAGAGGCTGAGCCCCCTGCCAGCTTTTGGCGGCGAAAACAACCCGTTGAATCTCCCCAATGTCCCGAAGTAGGGTGGCCGGACCGTCCAACCACATCATCGTCTGGGAAAAATCTGGGAGAACCATGACACATGTGAGACGCCAATTGGCTGCGGTCACCGCAGCCCTGGCCCTGAGCGTGACAAGCGGAGCGGTGGCGAGTCCCGCCTTCGCCGACCCTCGCGAAACCGACAAAAACCCTACTGCCACCGGGTACGGCGGCGCCGTGAGCACAGTCGATCCGGAAGCTTCAGCAGCCGCCATCGAAGTACTCCGCAAAGGTGGTAACGCGGCCGACGCAGCTGTCGCCGCCGCTGCCACTCTGGGTGTCACAGAACCGTATAGCGCCGGCATTGGAGGCGGCGGCTACTTCGTGTTCTACGACGCCAAGACCAAGAAAGTCAGCACCATCGATGGCCGCGAAACGGCGCCGGCAACCATGCCGAACGATGCGTTCATCGATCCCGCCACAGGCAAGCCCTATCTCTTTACGACGAAGCGGCCCGAGCTGCCAACGAGCGGCGTCTCTGTCGGCGTCCCCGGCACCCCGGCAACTTGGGAACGCGCACTTGAACGTTGGGGGACTTTGAACCTCGGCGAGGCACTCAAGCCCGCCATCAAGGTAGCCAACCGCGGTTTCGTGGTGGACGATACGTTCCGAAACCAGACCCTTGATAACAAGTTCCGTTTCAACACCTTCACTTCCACGCAGGACCTGTTCCTCCCCGGCGGTGACGCTCCCGCCGTCGGGAGTATCTTCAAGAACCCCGAGCTGGCCGAGACATACCGCCTGCTGGCGAAGCAAGGCACCAGCGCTTTCTACACGGGTCCGCTGGCAGAGGAAATTGTCTCCGCAGTAAAAGCGCCGCCGAAATCGGGCGACACTGATCTGCCCGTTCCAACCGGGTTCATGACCACTGACGATTTGGCTGCGTACGAAGCCGTTAATCAGGATCCGACGCACGTGAACTACCGCGGCTATGACGTCTACGGGATGGCGCCATCCAGCAGCGGCGGCACCACGGTTGGCGAGTCGCTGAACATTCTTGAAAACTTCGATCTCGCCGGCATGGAACCGAAGGATGCCCTGCACCACTATGTCGAGGCCAGCTCGCTGGCGTTCGCGGACCGTGGCGCGTATGTGGGTGACCCGAAATTCGTTGACGTTCCCACCGATGTCCTCACCGATGAGGTTTTCGGCAAGGAACGGGCTTGCGAGATCAATCCGACTGCCGCGGCTAAGAAGCCGGTCGCCCCTGGTGACATAACAAAGTACGACGGCGCGTGCCCGGCCGCGGCAGCACCTCTCGCCGACGAGACGGACACCGAGAACATTTCCACCACCAACATGACGGTCGCCGACAAATGGGGCAACGTTGTGGAGTACACCCTGACCATTGAGCAGACGGGTGGATCAGGGATCGTCGTCCCAGGCCGCGGATTCCTCTTGAACAATGAGTTGACTGACTTCAGCGCCGAATACAAGGCGACTGATCCCAACAGGATCCAGCCAGGCAAGCGTCCCCGTTCTTCGATGTCGCCAACCATCATCCTGGAAGACGGTGACCCGTTCCTGGCTCTCGGCTCCCCGGGCGGATCCACCATCATCACCACCGTGTTGCAGACGATTCTGAATCGCGTTGACCTGGGGATGGATATCTCTGAGGCCATCGCAGCTCCGCGTGCAGCTCCTCGAAACGGGCCCACCGTGAGTTCCGAGCCGGCGTTCATTGATGCTTATGGTCCTGCACTGAAATCGTTGGGCCATGATCTGGTCCCGGCCGGTGATGCTTTCACCTCAGCGGCCGAAATAGGTGCGGCCACGGCGATTGAGTTCGGCGACGGCGGAAAGCTTACGGCTGCAGCTGAGCCGAAACGTCGTGGAGGTGGATCGGCCATGGTTTTGAAGCCAAGCAGCGGGCCGTGATTGACGTATTAGCCAGGAAACAGGCCTCGGACTGTTGCCTGCAGTTTTTCCAACGTCGGGCTCTCTTGGGCGCTGGCAGCGAACTTCATAAGTCCGCGGCAGGCGAGTCCCGCGTCCGTCAGCTCACCGCTCAGCAGGAAGTCCATCAGTTCGTCGCTGGGCAGTAACCGCACGAAGCCCGCCTCGGAAGGGTCCCACGATGGGTCGCTTCCGAGGCGGGCTTCTGCTGCAATGATCAAATGCTTCCGCCGGGACGAGTTGGCGGACCACCATTCGGATCCTGCGTAGTAGACGGCTGACGATTGGTAACCTGTTTCCTCGGCCAACTCGCGCTGGCCGCCATCTACGGGAGCTTCGTTCTCATTCAGGTATCCCCCGGGCAGTTCCAGCAAGGTTTTTCCTGGCCCGACGCGGAACTGCTCAAACAGCACCACATCGGTTCCACCGTCCGTGAAGGCGAGAACTGCTGCGGAGTCCGGGCTTGCGATGACGTCCCAGGTTGAAACTGAGCCGTCAGCCTCCAAGTAGGTGTCCTGATTGATGGTGACAAAGCCTTTGTAAGCACGCGTCGTCCAGAGCTTTCGCCACAATTCGTCCGAATTGTTCACTCTTGGCGGTTGGTCTTGAGTTCCCGGCAGAATCTCCACACCATCACCAACGAAGCTGCCGCGATGATGATTCCGGAAATAAAGGACCAAACAGATTCGCTGCCGCTTGAGAGGAAAATGTAGGTGGCGTAGGAGGCCATAATGAGGGCGAGAAGCAGCCAGACCATCGGTTTACGATTCACAATGAGTTCCTTGATTGAGTGGTAGATATCAGGCCAAGTCACGTTTGGAGAACACGGCGCAGGCTGCCCCCAAGACGATTAACAGCCAAGCAACGGCCCCGAAGAAAGACTCCGACGCCGGTATGTGGACTGCCGCTTGATTCGCCCAGTCGGCAGCTTGGAATGGGAAGAGGTACGTCTCGGCACTGCCCAGGGACAGGATCTGCGGCATAACCAAACTGAGGGGAACCGCGAAGAGGCTCACAAGGTGGCTGCGAAGAAGGGAACCGATCGCGAATCCCCAGGCCGATCCCATGGCTGCCATTCCAGCGAAGGCCAGCACCACATGCGGGCTGACCTGCCATCCTTGGGCGAATATTCCCCCGGCAAGACCGAAGCAGATGCCCACCATCGCGCCGCTCAGGATTGCTGCCAGAGCAGTTGTAAGTGCTCTTGCAATGAACGCCGGGTTCCTTTGAAACAACAGAACCCTGCGTGTAAGGCATCCTGCCCGGAAATCCGCGGTGAAGGAAAAAGAGCCCATCACACCCGCACCCGTGAGCATGAGCGATAACCCTGCCCCTCGAAAAACTCCTTCAAGACCTGGAGGGGTGGTGGATTCGAGCCTGGCGGTCACCAGGAGCGCAACCAGCAGTCCGATCACCAGCAGGGAAGCAATCCCGGAACCCTTCCACAGCCACGGGCGGCGAAGATCCGCAAGAAGCGAGGACACCATTTAGAACTCCTTTCTCTTGAGCACGGCAACCGCGCCGGCACTTGCTGCCAGAAGCCACGCCAGCGAGACCAAGACCGCGGGACCTGGTTGAAGAAGGCCCTCAAAAGGAAGAGAGGCAATGCCTGCCAACGCGCCGGAGGGCAGCCAACGCCCTATTTCCGGATCGTTTGCCAAGATGGGCAGTTCGACGGCGAGCGGAATAAGCATGGTGACGATCGTCGTCGCGTAGTAGTGCCGAATGATCCAGCCGAGCGAGCAACCCCACAGGGAACCAATAGCGGACGCGACCACGACGCCGGGCAGGGCTTCCCAAGACCTTGGGGTGAGGAGGTCCGCGCGCATTTCCAATGGCAGGGTGAAGGCTACGCTGGCTCCCCAAACCACGATCCCCGCCGTCAGAGTGGCGATCCCGACCACCAAGGCTGCGGCGTACTTGACCGCAACAAGGTGCATTGGCCCGCTCATCACCACGCTGCGTCGGAGGGTCCCGTAGTAGGACTCCCGTGTGACCAGGTAGCTCCCGGCAAAGGTGGCCACGATCGCAATAGTGGTGGCCAAAGCCCAAAATGCTTGAATGTTGTCCGCGGTGGAAAGCTGATCTGCATTGTCCGGCCAGCCGAGGAAGTTGGCCACGAACCAGGGCACCAAGGCGCTGAAAGCGACGATGCCCAATATGGAATATCCGCTGAAGTACCTCAGTAGTTCTGCCCGTAGTCCACCGGCCCAGTTGGAGTTCGAATGGACCGTCACTGGGCACCCTCCAGGATCTTGAAATACGCAGATTCTAGGCTTCCGCCGCCGAGAGCCTTCGCTTCCTCGAGGGTCCCTTGGAACAATGTCCGCTGTTTGAGAATGACGACGTCATGGGCAATTTGTTCGAGTTCCATCAGCTGGTGGCTTGAGACCAAGGCACTCCCGCCGGACTCAGCAAACCGGCGCAGAAAGCCGCGCAACCACTGGATGCCTTCCGGATCCAGGCCGTTCGCGGGCTCGTCGAGGACAAGCAGTCGAGGGTTACCGATAATGGCGGACGCAATCCCCAGCCGTTGTTTCATCCCCAGCGAGTAGTCGCGCACTTTTCTGTCCGCATGAGCAGCAAGGTCCACGATTTCCAGGACCCGTTCAACGTTTTCCCGATCCACGCCTGTTGCCAACTGGCAAATCTGAAGATGACGGCGGCCCGTCAATCCAGGCTCTACTTCCATCCCGTCCAAGTTCACTCCAACGTGTACGGCTGGCCTCTTTAGCAAGCGGTAGGCGGTTCCGAAGACTGTTGCCCGGCCCGACGTCGCCTCCACCAAACCTGTCAGTCCTCCAAGTGCCGTACTCTTGCCGGCACCGTTGGGTCCGATGAGTCCCACAATCCGCCCGGCAGGCACGTCGAACGTCAGATCGTCGACGGTCAATCGTTTGCCTCTTCTCTTGGTGAATCCCTCAAAGCTGGCGTGGATTGTCATGAGTGCCCTCTCGTGGAGTCGTCCCGTTCGGGTTGTCCGGGCCATAACGGGGAATGCGAAATGGCTTGCCAGAGCCACTCCCCCAAAGTTGTTTGGAGTCGGCTCGCTACTTCTGCCCGCCCGGAAGCGCGGAGGGATGTGCTTTCTTCCACCTGACCTGCGTAGGCCAGCACAGGCAGGGCGGTACCTGCGAGCGCTATGGGAACGATGGTGTCCACAGGTGCAGTGGATGACGACGGCGGGTGCTCCCCAATCGTGGCGTGGCCCAGGTTTTCGTGAATGACCATTCCCTGCGACTGCAACGTGACGGTATCGCCCGGTTCCAGCTCGCGATTGTCAGCCCCGTCGGGCGTCACGATGAGCAACTGGCCATTCAAATAGGTGTAGCCCGCTAAGGTCACCCGATTCACTGGGATCACGGCGAGAAGAACTCCGATAGCAAGAGAGCCTGCGAGCATGAAAAGGACACGCCTCCACAGCGGGCTTCCGTTCTCCGCAGCCCCGCGGAAGAACTGAACCACACTCCTGGAAGCCATCACTACGAGCAAGCAGAGGATGGCAAACACCACAATGTGCCCTATGTATCCGAGCTGCAGGAAGATCGGCACGATGCGTTGAAAGCCAATCATCATGAAGCCGACGCCAGAGATGAAGCTCGCCAGTCCGAACCACGGGAGCAAACCATTACCGCGAAAACTGGCCCGCGCTCCTAGAACCCGGGAGCCAACGACGTCGGCCAGTGCCTTCACGGATTTCTGGCGAAGATGGGGAATGTCCAGAGCGGACATCAACGCAACGTAGCCGTCCAGCTTGATGAATGGGAAAAGATTCAGAATGGCGACAGCCCAACAAATGATGCCGTAGAGCAGAGCCGCATCCTTCACCGAGGACGCCGGAAGTAAAGTCTGCACCGCCAGCGCGATGCTCCCCAGACCAAGATGGACCAGGGGCCCGGCGAGGGCGATCACCACCCGCTGTTTTCGTGAGCTCAGCCGCCAGCCATCGGTTACGTCGCAGAAGAAGGCAGGGGACAGGTAGAACAGCATGATGCCGATTCGCCGAGGGGTGCCGCCAAAGTAGCTGAGAGCCATTCCGTGGCCGAATTCATGAAGCAACGTGGAGGCAAACATCGCAAGAGCAACGTACAGATATACCTCAAGTGGCAGCGGCGTCGCCAAGACCCGCCAAATGCTTGGGCCAGCCGTCAGGGCTCCCACCATGCCGCCTATGAGAACCAGGGCAAGGGGCAGTGCGGCTATCGGTCGCGCAAAGGCAGCGACCAAAGGTCGGAATCGCAGTAGCAGCGGCGCCGGATTGAACAAGGTGAACTGCACCGTCAAGGGTGGCCGGAATTGAACCCGCCGGTCCCTCGGCTGGTTCGTGCCGCCGTCGAAAATGCCAGTGTGCGCCAGCTGCCGAACGATCCCCATGACGTCGGCCGCCGTCCACGGCAACCCCAAAAGGTTGGCTACCTGGGCGGGGTTTCTCTCACCATCAACTGCTCTGAGGACGGCGGCCACATCTGCTGAAACCCGGGCTTTTGGAACACTGTTTGTGGCAACAATCCAGGGGCCGCCGTCCGCTAACGGTTGATCAATGGAGGCCGCTGGCGCCAACTGAACCGGCCACTGAACGGGTGTCGGGGTCTTGGGTGATCCGAGCATGGCGAGCTTTCTCATATCAGCGGGTGCGGTGTTAGGGACATACCGGCGGGGTCACAGACCGAACCGGACGGCATCTGGACCAGTCCTTTGGTTTCATCCATCGTTAGGGGAACAGCACCGGGACAAATCGCCTTGCCCGCTACCCACCCGAGTTCCTGAATTGCCGCTGGGAGGCGGTGGGTGAGGCTGACCCAGTGTGATCGAATGTCTCGCCCCGCCAAAAACTTCACCAGGACGTCGACGTTCGGAATGGATTTGACCTGCGGAAAGTGGGCAGGCCTGAAGGTTCGAACCCACAAAAGTAATTCAGCCAGGGCTTGCCCGGTGGTCCAGAAGTCCGCGCGGGATTCGTCGTCTACCACCTCCGGTAATTGAACTGCCGATGGCGTCCGTGACAAGAAGAGTTCGCGAATCTGCAGGCCTTCCTGCAGGGCTCCCTTCAGAGCGGCGACGGGGTCGGCGGCCGCCTTGAGTCCAACAGCACCGAAGTGGCCGTGCCCGGTGTCGCCAGCGATGATGCAGACCCCAATATGCAAGGGACTTTTACCCTGTGGGATGAAGGCCAGCGTTGGGGCGATGTCAGCTTTGCGTGCAGCCTCCAGAAGCAGAAGCAAACCCCGTGTGCCTGGGGCGTGGAGCACATCTGCCGGCATCGACCCAGCCACGAACTCGTGGAGGGGAACCCTTTGGCGCCAGGCAGAAAGGAAGGCATCCCGTTCTATGACTTCACCGATGCCGGATGCTCGCGCGAAGTGTTCTGACGGACCGGACGCTGCGCCATTCGGCGATGGATCAAAGAACCCGTTCCATGGATCCGGATGCGTGGATCCAGCAGCGGCGTAGTCCACCACAGGAGCCGGTACGTGTGATTCCTGGCCTGTCAGCAAGTCCGTTGCCCGGTACCACGGGAAGTCGAAGGCGAGGGCGGAGGCGCGTCCCAACCCTGCGCTGAGAAAATCGATGCGCTTGTCGATGGCGTCCCTCCCGACAAGGAGGTGCTCAGCGTCTGCTGCCATGGGCGCTAACGCGAAACGCTCTACGGCCTCACCTGCGCCCCGCGTCATGGAGGATCTCTTCTTCACGTCAAAAGCTCCGACGGCGGTCGCGAAACCCTTCCCGTCGGGGCGCCCATTTGCGAGGGACGCAACGGTTCGCCAGAGCCCTACATCGTTTGGCAGGTAGACCGTCGCGGAGGACACCAGACCCAGCGACGGATCAAGGGTAAGTACTGGATCGATGCTCATCTGCCACACACCCACAGCTCGATGTCGTTCAGGCCGGGAACCTGCGCGGCGATGCGGACTGAGCGACGCTCGAGGATGGTTAGGCCTTCTGCCAGCACTTCTTCCTCGATGAGGCTGTTACTGACGAACGCGATGTCGCTTGAATACGCGGAGGATCGGTACGTACCGCCTTCATCGAAGCCAACGTGGATCATAGTTACGTGCCGGGCCCCGTTGACCGGATCACGGCTTTCCACGGTGATGAGGAATGCGTCCTCGCCCAGCGCCGAAACTGTCGTTCCGCCGTCGTGTCTTTCCGATGCCTGGTGACTGTCAGCGTTCAGTACCGTCAACAAGAAGCGTCCGTCGGGCATCAAGCAGTCACGGACGCGGCGGAACAACTCCCTCCTGTCTTGGGGGTCCAGGAGCGTGATGGAACTGGCGCCGAGAACGACGCAACCGAAGCCGCCGTCGATCTCAAATCGGGACATGTCCGCCTCGAGCAACTCCACCGGCACTTCGCGGGGATTAAAGGCTTTGGTGTCGATCCTTTCCGCGAGCATCGCGAGCATTTCCGGCGAGGAGTCGACGGCGGTCAGCGGACGTCCCAGGGCAAGGAGTGGCCGGGTGATCCGCCCTGATCCCGCAGCCAATTCAAGAATGGGCCCGGTGGTTTTGCGTGCTGCAGCCAGGATCTCGGGCAGTTCGGTGAGGTCATCAGCGGTGATCTGATCGTAAAGACGGGAGCCTGCAACGCTGTACAGATCCTCGGGAGGATCCAAGTGGCCAAGGACGCGCAGGATGGCATCGGCAGATTTGTCGGGCGGGATATTCATCAGCTCGTGTTCTCCGGGAGTTGGTAGGAGTCGGGGATCCACGCGGGCGGCGGCGAAGCGTCGCGCCACCCGCGTGCACCAGCTAGGTGGCGGCGATTCCGATGACGATGCCGGCGATGATGATGACGTCACCAACGCGCATGTACCACGGGGTATCGTCCGGGGTGTCGAGGTTCTCCAGTTCTTCGATGGTCAGCTGAAGGTTCGAGTTTGCGATCATTGCGTTCTCCTTTCTCTTCTAGTTCGTGCTGTTGTTCGGTCTGTCCGTTCCGGACGGGTTAGGTGATGCTGACGGCGATAATGCCGATTGCAACTCCCTGGGATACTCCGATGAACCAGTTGTTGAAGTCCGGGGTGTCCAGCGATTCGATCTCCTGGATGGAGATGTTGAGCTGTTTCTGCATTTGCGTTCACCTCCCTTCGTTGCAAGTTGGAAGGCCTGCGCGAGCCCGTCAGGTGATGCTGACGGCGATCCCGATCAATGCGAGGCCAACGGTGATGCCGTGGATGCGTTCGCTCCAGTCGTCAGGGACGTCGATGCTTTCCAGTTCCTGGACGTGGAGGTCCAAAGTCCTGGGTGCAAGAGTGCTGCTCATGTACTCACCCCCTTTCCCTTACCGCTCGTAGCTCGCCCACTGGGCCTGGCAAGATTTGTTGTTCCAGCGCTGCCTTGGAGAGGACGTACTGGAGCTGCACGCCATCAAGGCTCCGCAGCATCGGCAACCCGCCACCCCAGTTCCGGAGAGCGGCGGCGGTGGTCTTCATCAACGACTGCTCGCTAATGGCATCCAGGCGTGCGATGCCCCACCGCCATATCAATTGGTTGATGCCCTTGGCGGGGTTGGGGTCCAGTGAAGGATCCGCGTCCATAACCACGGACCAGAGCTTCAGCAGGCGACTACGGTCACCCCAGGCTGCGGTTCCATTGGCGATCTCCTCCCAGATGGGACTGATCACCGACGCTGTGGCGGTCATCTTTCGGACTCCAGTGACATAGGCAAGTTCGTTGGCGACATACCAGTGCTTCGCTCCGTAGGGGTCCCGAGCTATCAGCGCCCAGCCGGTGTGTGTCTCCATGCTGAGGTGGGCCGCCTTCAGTCTCAGCTCGGGCCCGTCCTCACGTGTCACTCGATTCCCGAGCCTGACGATCCGCGCCAAAAGTGAGTAACCGTCGTCGTCGAAAATGTTCGCGCTGCTGCCGAGCATGGTGCCGGCCACCCGGAGGAACGCCTCAAGCAGCCCTTCGAAAAGCAGCTGCCTCGGCAGGGTGGCGAGATTCCCGGCGTCGAGCACTGCCACATCACCTGACAGGTGACGTGAGGCGATCAAACGGCGCCCGACGGCGGTGTCCAGGCACGCTACAGCGCTGACTTCAGCACCGGTCCCCACGGTTGACGACATGAGGACGGTTCGGGGACGCTCATTTGGATAAGGGACCGGAGGTAGAACGACGAGACCCGAACGCTTGGCGTGACGTTCGACGAAGACCGTGAGGCTCGGGTCCGCGGTGAACAGTGCCGCCAGCTTTACGGCGTCCAACACCGAACCTCCACCAAGGCCCACAACGCTCTGAAGTCCGTGTTTGCGAATGAAACCGCCCACAAGCCTCAGGGTCTCCCCTGTGACCGGGCCAGCTTTTAGGTTGAACGTTGGCGCTCCCTTGAGGTCGCCGGCCAAGAGGGCATCCCTCTGTCCTGCGAGTGCACTATCCACCACGAGTCCGGTCCGGCCGCGGGCAAGCCCGCCGATGTATTTAGGTGCCATCCCTGGATCGAGGACGACGCAGCGCGTGTTCCACGTGCGATCCGCGATCATGCGAAGACTCCGTCGCGTTCTGCTTTTGCCAGACCCTGGACGATGGCCGCGTGCAGTTCCTCGAAGTTCTCCTGCGTATAGGTCAGTGCTGGCAGGAGTTGGATCCGGCCTGGCCCAGGCTGAAAGATGGCTCCGGCTTGATGGATCCGCCGTACGACGGCCAGGACACCGTTGGGAGAAAGGGGTGATCCAGTCTTGGTTCGCAACAGGATGCCCCTCATACAGCCGCGTCCGGAGGACTCGGCAACCCCTGGAATGCCTTGGAGTTTGGCAATGAGCGTGTTGAGGCCTTCTGAGACCCGCTGGGTCAGGGTGGTGTGATCCAGCCTCGTCATCTCGGAGATCGTGCTGAGAATGGCAGCGCAGGTTGCTGGTGTTCCGGCCTGGGTTTCGCCGTGGACAAAGACGGCCTCGTTCTTATCAAAGAGCTGGGTTACGCGCTGGCCGATAAGAAGGGCTGCGCATGCGCTGGTGCCGTTGGTCAGTCCCTTGGAAGTAACAATGACGTCCGGGGCTTCCCGCCACTCATCCGAAGCAAACCACCCTTTAATACGGCCGAATCCGGTGGCGACTTCGTCAGCCACAACAAGGAACCTCTGCTCCTCCCGGTGTTTGAGGAGTGCATTCACGAAAGCGTCCGGTACGACTTCCGCACCCGAGCCAAGGACGGGCTCGATGATGACCGCCGCGATGCGATGGCCCTCCCTTTGCATGAGATGGGCCAGCTCGGCACCACCGTCGTCGAACCGGACGTGCCGAATGTTGCGCCTGTCCACGCCATAGACGGCCTGGCCGAGGTCGTCGCCGCTGAGTGCCTGGCTCCCGTACGTGAGCCCGTGGTAGCTGCCGCTTAACCCGACGATGAGTTTGCGATCGGGTTGTTTGTCCAGGACAAAGTAGTGGCGGGCGAGCTTCATGACGGCGTCGTTGGCGGCACCTCCGGAGGTGGAGAAGAGGACTCGCTCGAATTGATCATGGGGCAAATCAAGGAGGGCTTTCGAGGCCTCGATAGCCTTACTGTGCGCGGTCCGGAAGAGCGGGAGGTAGGACGCAGTTTCCAGTTCTTTGGCTATTGACTCTGCAATCCGTGCGTTGCCGTAGCCGAGGTTCGCGTTCCATAGTCCGCTCTTCGCGCAGAGCCGTCGTCGCCCGTCTTCGAAGGTGACATGGACGCCTTCGGCACTCACCGCTGTGTAGCTTGCTGCCTCGAAGTCATGTTGGCTTACCAGCGGGACCCAGAGTGGGAACTGCGGTTTTAGGGGTGCGGTCATCGGTTTGTGCCGATGAGGTCAATGCCGAGCTGTTCGAATTGATTCAGGACTGCCGTCACGGATCCTGTGGCTACGGCCTCTGAGACGTTGAGGGCTGGCGCTATGTCCGTGGCAGCAACGCTGATATCCCGGAAGTTGGAGATGGCTTCGATGATGGTGGCGGCGTCAACCCCAATCTTGAAGACGCGACCCGACTTGGTGTCCAGGAGCGTGTACTCCCCTGCCCTTTGGACGATGAAAGGAGCTGAAGCCGAAGGGACCCCCGAGGCTGTACTGAAGAGGCTGACTCCGAAGCCCACAAACCTTGTGGTCTCGCGAGCTTCACGTGGAATGAACTTCCAAGCATCCAAGGCTGCGAGGTAGCGCGGAATCCACGGGTTGGCTTTGAGTGCCTCGACGTCTGCGTTGCAGTTAGGCATGGCTGATGCCGGGCCCAGTGACTTTGCACGCAGGTCTTCAATCGCATCGCCGACCCGGCCAAACTCTGCTCCATAGGGGCCGCTGAGAATTCTTCCATCCGACGTGATGTGAAGCCTTGCCGGTGAGATGCCCTTCTGTTCCATCCCTGCGAGCAAGGCACGCTCGGAAAGAACGGCATTCGCTTCCGTCAACTGCCGGACGAAATGTCCCGAACGCCTGGCTTCTTCCGCATCGTCAAAAAAGGCCTGCCAGTCCTCGCAGGTGGTCATCCTGACCACTGTTACGCCCACCAGATTGACGAAAGGAATGGCCACGTAGTCCTGGATTTCCAGGCTGAGTGTGCCGTCTACCAGGAGTTCTTCGCCGGCGGCGTCGAACGAGCCGGACACTGTTGTGATGGCCTCGTCGTCCTTGTCCCCATTGAGAGCAAGGATGACCGAGCCCTCAGTGACCAGCGTCTTCGCGTAGTCGATGTGCTCGGGATTCTCAACGAAAATGACATGGCCTGCGATGCGCCCTGGCATGCCGGTAATCCACTGATCCACTGCTGCGGCAATGGTCTGCTGCTGACTTAACGTCAATTCCCCAACCCCCCAATAGTTCCTTCGTTCTTGAGACGAAGCTATGGGCCGGAGTGGGTGCCATGGTGGAGGAAATTGAAACTAGGTGGTGGAATGCCCCAAAGATAGGTGCTGCGTGGCGCTATCTAGGTGGTGGGGAAAGGGGGTCTAGGTGGTGGGAATCAATGCCCGATCATGTCGAGGCATAGGCAATTTAGCTATCGATTTGATATTCTTGCGCTTGCCCTTCACACGCGTATCGAAGAATCTTTGGGGGACCTACGATGAACGCGAACTCAACCATGCGGATCCGGAGCTACTGGATGGGGCTAGCCGTCTCTTATGGGCTGGCCCTTACTGTTGCGACCGTGGCCGATTGGCCATGGCCCTTGGTTGTTCTGGGCGTATTTATCCTGCTCATCATCCTGCAGGGACTCCACTATGGCCAGATCGGCCGCAAGATCCATCGGGAGCCGGGCTCAGATGCACCAGCGATTAGCCTCCTCGCCTCCGCTTTCACGGCTGCGGCGATCCTCATTCATGGAACGTCCATAGCGGTTTGGGCCGGGCCCCTCCTGGGTGGGGTCACCGCGGTTGTCATGTATTTGGTCCTGGCTAAGTATGGCCGGTTCTACAGTTTGCCTTCGGTGGGCACGGATCGGCCTTCGGAGCAGGCAATTCGTGACACGTAATTCTGAATCATCGTCTAGATGACGCCTGCAAGCACTTATTTTCGGCGTCTCTGACGCTGCCGACCAGGAAAGTGACCCCTCGTATGCGTCGCGTTATTACGTTCCTTGCAGGTTTCGTTCCGTTCGCTGTCTTTTGGCCAATTTATGGAGCGGTGGCTGGCTTCGGAATCGGACTGGGTGTGACGATCGTAGCCCTTGTCCTTGACCGATACTTCTGGAGTAACCGGAAAGGCGGTAAATCGATGAGTACTCACAGAACGAGAGATAGGTGAGCATTGGATCGTTGTGGTTTTTGGACGGYAACCCCGTCCCCCACCGCACTCAAAGCTTGCCCAAAGGCCAGCCCGTGTAGCTCAGAATTTGAGATACCGATGCCGCGGGCGATGTCATCAACACCCCAGCCCTTCGACCTTCTCAAGGCTGGGAGAACAAATCCGAAAACCTTGGACGTCTCACGGACCATCCCCTCAGGTTCGCTGGATCGATATCCGCGACGGGTCAGGTCAACGCACGTTTGGCGATAGGACCAATCGGTATAGATGCCGGCTTTGTGAAACGCATCAGCAAGTGCCATAGCAGAGAGGCCAAGATGAGCCTTCAACTTTAGAAGAGACTCGACGGAAGGTTCGCGTCCCACGCTAGAGCGCAAGAGTACGCGCGGCATGAGGAACTCTGAGGCGAACTGATCTGCCTCTTTCTCAGCATTGCGCTCACTGCCAACGGAAGCATCCAGGCCCGCGTGCAGGACAAGGTGTCCCAACTCGTGCGCTAGATCGAAGCGGGAACGCTCCGCCGTCTTCATCGTGGAAAGGAAGACGTACGGCAGTCCATCCTCCCAAAGACTGAACGCGTCTACTTCTTCGGCCCCTTCGGGCAAACTAAGCACTCGTACGCCATGAGCCTCCGCCAGACGCACGGAGTTCGGAAGAGGATCAATTCCAAGCCCCCACTCCACCCGAAGTTGTTGAGCTGCTTGGAGCGGGCCCAGCAAAGAAAGATCAGGAACGTCCAAAGGTGGCAGGGCAAAGTGGTCGAGTAGGAACGCGTACAGTTCCACGCCTATGCGACCGGCTGACGTGGCCGCGTGCTTCTGCGCTGCGCTTGAGCGACGACGGGCGCGGAAGAAGACACGTTCCTCCTCAAGCGGCTCAGCAGGAGGCAGCGACAAGAAAGCAGGCTTGCATCCGATAGCCATGGCTAGAGCCCCGGCCATCCTCTCCGGGGCTCCGTGGGTCTCGTAGTTCGTCACCGTGCGCGGCGTAGCATTGAGACGCTCAGCCAGTTGAGCTTTACTGATTCCCGCCCGCAACCTCGCCAGAGTGATCCGAGAGGGTTCTAGCGTCATGACAGTTCAACGATCCTAAAGTCGACGTCGTCTTGCGGTCCGGTTGGACGATGAGAGATTTCAAGATCCGACAAGTCAGCGGGTGGCAGGAAAATCCTCCGCGTCTTCTGAGTGATGTTGCCGTCAAGGATCTCGGCTGGCAACGACAATTCGGCCCTCACCACCGGCTCATCCTTGGACCAGTGATACAGGAGTACCCACGTGAGCGGCTTCTGTGTTTGCCTAATGGCGGGCAACTCAAAGATGAGATCAAGCATTTGTTGACCATTGCACTGAACGGCTTCACCCGTGGCTGTGCCGCGACGCCTTGCTGTTCCAGGGACCACATCTTCTGAAACCGCAGTGTTCACATTTCCTCCGATAACCATGATCGATGTCAGTCCATCATGCGACAAAACTCGTGGAGAGTTCTGAGGGTCGAAGTGCTGGCGAAGCTCAAGCAAGTTGAGCAGCACGAGCGCCTCATGCGAGGTGAGCCCACGCTAACACACACTTGGGCTCGGTTTTTCGGCCATTGTAGAGCGCTACCGACGCCGGCGCTTTTTCTTGCCGGCATTCAGTCTTTTGGTGGCCCTCCGAGCTGAGGGCGGTATCGGCCGAGCCATGAACTCTGGAGGCAGTAGACCAGCCGCATGGCCTAGCGCGTCTAGGTCCTTGTTGTCGACGTACGGGGCGTTGTCGTAACGCACCGACCGGACTTTCCCCCGTTCGTCGAGCAACACCATCAGCGCCCGGTCAGACTTAATCTGGTGCTTCTTGGCGATCCCATAGGTAGCTAGGCGGTTACTCGCTGCAGGCTGAGCCATAGAGCCTGGTTGGGTCCCGACGAAAAGTGTTGGGTACCCCCACGATCCAGCGAAGGCGACGAAGAGGCTGTGCGGCCGTCCGTCCTTTTTGGTCTTGGAGATCAGTGTCTGGATGTCACCTGCAAGCTTCTCTTGTGCGTCCCCGCTGAGGTTCAACAGATCTGCCGAGAAACGGAACCATCCGGGTTTCTTACCATCTTGTAAGAAGTCGACGAGGCTTAATATTGCGGGGTGTATTTTGAGTGCCGGCTTCACTGCCGGCTCCTCAACTGAACCCTCTTGGTGATAAACCCATGCATCCAGCTGATCGGTGTGGGTCATTACACGAGTTGGTACGGCGCCAGCTCGATACCGTCGTCTATCACCGACGGATGGACGACGGACTCCCAAAAATTCCTCACTGACGCGATCTGGATCGGGTTCGACGTATAGGTGCCCGGACAAGAACAACATAAACAGGTCGAGCTCATCGACGGCCCAAAAGTTGAGAGAAACCTCAGACTCGGTGCGGCGCCGAAGGTAGAGAAGAAACTCTGCGGGGCGTTCAAGTACTTCTGCGATGATCGCTAGATCATGCAGCGAGACAATCCACGGAAATCTATCGCTCTTGATGACATTCCCGCGGACTAATTCRTCAAGGGCTATCCCGAGGGGGCCCATATCATCGAGGCAGATTGCGATAGAACGCACCTCTCGAATTTCTGACAAGTCGAGCCAGGTTCTATCTTCAAGCCAGAGCCCATGATTAGCGCGAATCAGCCCCTCCAGCCGCAGTGCTTGGTCCGTAGCCTCGCCCACTGTAGCCTTCAAATCTCCCGTCAGACGCTGTACGTGGCCCCCTCGTGCTTGATGCGAAACGCTTCGTCCCTTGACCTCAACGCAGACTGCCACGTCCTCAATGAGGAACAGTGCATCAGCCTCTGTTTGTTCAGCCATTGAGGTGATGTCTACGGCACGTGCTGACAGTTCGTCTAAGTTCACCCCGGGATTGGGCCTGAAATATTTGAGATTCACATGGGCRGCGTCCGCTCCAAGCAGCGTCGTCAGATGCTCGACCGAAAACTGCTCACTGACGATCGCGCGGCGTTTTTCATAGCGCCGCCATCGGGCGGAATGACCCTTCAACTCGGTCTCGACGACCTGTCGGAAGCAGTCCGTCCCTATGGGAATGCCAGTGCCGACATAGTTGCCGTGACCATCACCGATGAGCGATGCGTTGCGCAGTGGGTTGTCGCCCGACAAGAATGACCGTACTGCGGCGAACGCATCCGTCTCCACACCGAATGAGATGCTGAACCGTTCAAGTATTCGTCTTACGCGGCCCTCAGGCACCGACGCGTCATCCGCGAGTTCTACTGCGGTGAGGCTCGCGCGTTCGCCTGGGAAAAACATCAGACTGTACACGGCCGCTCTGCCTTGCTCTGTGCGTTCGGCCGATTGGTCATTTAGACCGCCCGACCATTCCTGCGCGACGTCGCCGAGAGTGTCCCTGGCATCAAAAAAGCGGTTCCAAAAGACCGAACCGATCGCCTCACGAACCGCCAAGAAGTCTTCGTAATTAAACCCAAGAGCTTCAAACAGAAGATTGCCAAGGTGTTTGCTACTGAACAGTGCTTCGTTCAACCGCTCCTGAAAGTGAACATACTGCTTGGATTTCACGTTGAGTTCGTGACCGACGTAAGTGGCGGCCAGACTAGTTAGCGGCCCGAACTTCTCTGCCTGCCCCTCTGATAAGAGGGTGAACTGCCCCAAGGTAAGCAGTGTCCTTGCACGCTCATGAAGTTCTGGGATTACATGCGATGGCTGCGCGGCTTTTGGGTCGGCGTTCGGCAGGAGACGTGTACCGCGTGCGAGCAGAATTACTGCGACTATGTCCACGGCTGTCGGGAGGTTATCGGCGAGGCTCTCACGGTAACCCTCTAGCATCATTGGAGTTTCGCGAAGCCGCATGAGTTCAATGACGTCAAATGCATCGGCCTGCTCGACAGCATTGGCGATCGCTTCCACATTTTCACGGATCACTTCCGGACCGCGGGCCACAAAATCAGCGGGCGTTTCCCCAGGGCGCAGACTGGTTAGGGATGCGGCCATGCTTTTGAAAGCGGACTCCATACTGTCGTCGTCTGCCGTGACGATCCGTCCGCTGGGCAGTCCTTCATTTATCTTTGACATGGCCAGTTCTCTCTTTTTCGTCCCCCGCACTTGGCTCTAAAGTCTATGGTCAACAACCCGGGGCTAAAGCAGTGAAACCATGTATTGGTTATCTGGTGGGGCCGCTCTTAAACCGTTCGACTCCTAAGGCCGTCCCCGTGCGGGACTTCCTGACTTTGGTTGCATTCGCGGTTGTGACGGCTGGGCTGGGCGCGTGTCCTCGCTCCTGGCGGTTGCCAGGCAGCCGCGCAGCTGCGTTTCTTTGGCACCGGTATCGGCAAATGACTCGTGGTGTTCAGCGGAACCAGCCTTTAGGCTTGGGTCTTTTAGCTGGCGGCTGTCGTTGCGGGTCACGGGTTCTCTATCTTCCGCCAGACGCCCTCCATGCGGGCGAGAGTTCCTGCTCGGCGCACTCGTACCTCTGCTCCCGGGTTGACCATTTGTCACCTTTGAAGCTGCCGTCGGCCAGCAGTTTCGCCTCGTGCAAGCTCTTGGCAGCGGCGGCCTCACCAAACGCAGCGGACCATCTCTGGCACAGCTTCGCGCAGGCCAATCGAGGGCAGGGCCGCGAAGGTCAGCGCTGCGCCAGGTACTCAGCTCCTTTGAACGGGTCCCGGGGTTTTACGCCGGTAATTGCGTTTCGGAATGGCTGCACCAGGACTGGCCGGCTTGACCGGCTTCTTCGCCGTAGGTTTGGCGTCCTCCTCGGCTCCAATCACGGCGTTTCCAAGGAGTACGTACACCTTACGGACCTTTTCCGTGCTGAACGTGAGCATCTCACTCTTTGGACCAACAGGCATTCTCCAGGTGTCCAGCAGGCCGGCTTCTTCCAGCTCTTTCGTTCCGCGGGACCTAGTGGCCGCGCTGATCCCGTATCGGGCGGGAAAGTTCTCTGTGGTGAACCAAACGTTCTTCCCGGACATGAGCGGTCCCTTCCAATTCAGGGCAAGGTTGTTTCCCGGTTTGTACCCCTCCTCGGCAAGGAGAATAAGCAGCATGATAAGTCCAGGTCCGCTGAGACTCTGGAAATCACCTGAGGTCCATAGCCGACTTGAGAGCTGAAAGTACAGATCTCTTTTTTGCCCGCCTCGGGAATACGCGCTGGAAGGGATCCGGTATTCCAGCCCCTCCCCCGACTCGTCCAGCAGCGTCACCTCTGAGGCATCTCCGCGGGTCTTGTCTAGTTGGATGAGCCGGAGACGCTCCAATACCTGAAGGGCGTTGGTAACGCGCCGGGCACCTTTACCCGGCGCGTCTGGGAGTCCTAAGAGTTCAGCCCACTGCCGGGCAGAGCGTTTGACGGTAAAAGGAGCCCCGGCGCATTTCCAGATCAACGCCGCATAGAGCTTCACGGCTACGGCCCCGCCTCGGCCACCACCGCCAGAAACGAGTTGAGCCAGAGGTGCCAGCTTGTCAGGATCCTCGCTCCTGACAAACGACTTGCGTATGGGTACCGACTTCCGGCGTCCGACACTGGCGTCAACGATTTCAGCAAGTTTCTTCGATTTTTCAAACTCCCGGGCTCGAATCGCAGCCCGTTGCTGCTCCTGATCAGCGCCTTCCTCGGCGACTTTTCCGTTAGCTGACGAGGAGGTACCTGAAATGGCTTGCGAGGTGATCATAAATGTCCTCCATACTTCTAAACGTTTCAACCGAGGGTTTCGTCAACAGGATCACTGCCTAGGAGTCTATAAGCGCAGTGCCAACTTGGCAACTAACACTATGTTAGCCGTCTTAGGCCTTGGAATTGCAAGGGATTCCACGGTTCCTATGTGCTAACTTCGAAGACATCAGGTTGAACAGCTGAAGTTAGCAACAGGAACTAGGTGCCCGGAACCGGTAAATCTTGGGCCTAGGGTGGCCTCTTGCGACCCTAGCGACTCAACTTGTAGCACCTGATGACCCGAGTGCCGGTGATGACTCGAGTACCTGGAGGGAGGAGTACCATCTGATCGCCTGGATCAGAAAGGGGCTCCGAGTGGCCTTCACACCTCCGGCGTTAGGTGCCAGTGAGGGCCCCTGTGGAAAGGGGCCCTCACTGCGTTCACAGCTCACCGCTAGAGTTCCGCTGTCCTCTTTGCCCACGCACAAGAACAGGATCAACCGTTGGACCCACTTACGCTCATTCAGCCTGCCATTGGACCGATGATTGGCGGGGCTTTGACCCTTGCTGGCGGATACTTTGCCAGCAAACGCACCGACAAAGCCACTCGAGTTACGGAACGGCGCAAGCTGTCGCATGACTCCTCCCGCGAAATCACTCTCCAGCTGGCAACGGCTACGGCCATCGCTCGCCGGCACCGCGATCCTGGGTCCCTCAACCTCACAACAGACGGCGAGAACGAGCTTGCTGAGGTCGTGAGCAAGATGGAACATCATGCCCGGTACATCGACGACAAACCACTTCGGGATGCTGTCAGCGAAGCCATTGGTTTTCTGCAGCCACCACCTGACTTCGAGGCATATCTTGGCAAATCTGTCCCAGGCATCATCCACGACCTAAATGTCTGGCTCGGCCCCATGGTCCAAGCGCACGTCACATGCGACAAGCTGCCCAACGAATGCGGTAAGCCGCCGCTCACTGAACCGACCTTCTTGACGACCTATCGCGAAAAATATATGGAAGCGGATAACGAGTGGGAAGCCTTCATCCTGCGGGCGGAACAAGCGGATGCCGAAGAACGTCAGGAATCCAGACAAGCCGCCGCCAATTGAGTCATTGAGCCTGACCAGGTAACTTCCCAGGGCTAACCTCCTTGGGCGCCAAAAGTCACCACCGCATGGCGGCAGCCCCTTTTCTGCCCCTGTACTAGCTTGGCGAACAGCCGCGATAGATTGTCCAGTCCAGTTCCCTGATAGTGCAGCGTTCCGTCAGGTGGGTCAGAAGCCTCGGTGGAGGGGAATGGCGGCACGCCCAACGTCGTGATAGTCCCTAAATGCCACGAGTCGACACGGTTACTACATGCGGTGCAGACAGAAGGTTAGGCGACAGAATAAGCAGCATGCGTCTCGAATCAGTCAGAGTCCAGCTCTTCCGCAATGTCGTGGACAGCGAGGTGATCGACGTTGATCCTCAAGTCACGTGCTTCGTGGGAAAGAACGAGAGTGGCAAGACCGCCCTCCTGAACGCTATATACCGACTAAACCCTGTTCATACGTTGACTACGTTCGAGGCGAGCAAGGACTACCCACGTTGGCGGCTTTCGAGAGATAGGAAAGCCGGTGGCATCGATGACGCAGTTCCCGTCTCGGCTATCTTTGGTATCGAGGAAGCCGATCGTGATGCAGTAATAGATGCGTTCGGTGAGGGCGTACTCACAACCGAAACATTCACGGTCAGCAGAAACTACAGCGGTGCATCTGCTCTTGGCTGCTCTGTCGATTCAGAGCGGGCACTCATGAATCTCTTCGAGACGCTGGAGACCCCTGAGGCGCTCCGTAAGGTATTCCTGGGCAAAGGATTGGCCGGGATTAAGAACCTGGCCGATGGACTGGGGCCACCGGAAAACGAAAATTGGGATACACAAGATCTGGCCAACCTTGTGAAGGAAGCGACAGCTATTCTAAATGGGAACAATACTCAAGGAGCTGTGGCTGCCCTTCTTGAAAAACGTCTGCCGAAGTTTTTCTACTTTTCGGACTACCAGGCGCTTCCTGGGCGCATCAACATTGCCGAGCTTCAAGGTGCCGATATTCCCGGTGAAACTGGCATCCAAACAGCCAGGGCGCTACTCAAGTTGGCCTCAACCGACGCTGCATCGTTAACTGAAGACGAGTTTGAGGACCGCAAAGCGGAACTTGAGGCAGTAAGCAACGAACTGACGGAGGAAGTCCTGGAGTTCTGGAAACAGAACACTGACTTGTCCGTAGAGATCGATCTTGACAAGAAGACAGTCCCGAATCCTAACGGCTACCACGGTGAGACGGCCGTCGCTCAGTTCCTTGACGTTCGAGTCAGAGATGCTCGCCATGGTTTCACCAACAATTTCGATCAACGGTCGAGCGGCTTCAGGTGGTTCTTCAGCTTCCTCGCGGCGTTCAGTGAATTCGAGGACTACGAGCACGGCGTGGTCGTCCTACTCGACGAGCCTGCCCTCACTTTGCACGGACGGGCTCAAGCCGATTTCCTTCGTTACATCGATGAACGCCTTGCCGCAAGTGCCCAAGTTATATTCACTACTCACTCACCGTTCATGGTCGACCCTGCGAAACTCGACAGGGTGAGGATCATCGAAGACAAAGGAGCGAAACGGGGATCCGTGGCAACGCGCGAAACCTTGGCTGTGGGAGTCGATTCCCTGTTCCCTCTTCAAGCCGCCTTGGGCTACGACATAGCCCAGAATCTCTTCATCGGACCCAACAACCTAGTAGTCGAAGGAACAAGCGACTACACGTACCTCGCGTTGCTGACAGATCATTTGGAGTCCCTCAACAGAGAAGGCCTCGACGCCAAGTGGCGAATACTCCCTGCGGGCGGAGCGGCGAACATCCCATCATTCGTGGCCCTAATTGGCCAAGGATTAGATGTGACCACGCTCATCGATGGCGGTCCCTCCGCACAAACTAAACTCCACAATCTTGCCGACCGAGGACTGTTAGAGAAGAAGCGAATCTTCGTCACTGATCAATTCACTGAAGGCATCTCGCCCTCCGACATTGAGGACTTGTTCGACGAAAAGGACTACATCCACCTCTACAACCTTGCCTTCGGTCGGAAGCTCACCGGTAAGGGAGTCACGGGGACCGACAAGATTGTGGCAAGAATTAGCAGGGCAATCAAGGAACCCTTCGTGGACCATGGCCGTCCTGCTGACTACTTACTCCGCAACAAGCTCGTACAACTACCAAAGCTCAGCGAAACCACCTTGAGCCGGTTCGAAAACCTTTTCAAAGCCATCAACAAGACGCTCAGCTAGCTTCAGTCTCCATCCCCAGGGCTGGATTGCAGCGCGAATACGCGCGGATAGAGTGTCCCACTTCCATATAGCTGGGAAACTCACCTTTTGTGATGCTATTTAATCGAGACTTGTTGTGATCGCCAGCAGCCGGCCTACAGCGCAACAATTCCGTCCCAGATGCTATCCGACATCCTCTGCCGTGGACAGCCATCACAAAGACAGCTTCCGGGACAGCGACCCGTGTGGTTCAGGAGTCCACGGCTAGGTACGGGCAAGCGGTGGTTTGGCTGGCTACGATAATCTTTGTAATGTCCGCAGACTGAGCCAACGAGCCTTCGGTTCATGTGCACTCTGGACCTTCTCGTGGTCTGTAGTGACCTCCTGGAGTCCAACTCTCCTTCCGCTAGCTGCTGCAGCCTGTGAACCTTGATGCCTCCGGAGAGTTGGTCTCGTTCTAGGCGCGCGGATCCGACATAATGGCTAGCCGTTCTCGGCTGCTTCCAAATGTCTTGTCCAGGCTCCACCTCATAAGTCCCGGGAGCGCTTCGGCAAAGATGTGGAGTTCCAGACCGATAGCGATTGTATGCATTCGCCTGGAGCTGCCTGCAGCGGGCTAGCCCCGAGCTCAAGTTTCGGATATAGCTCTTCGGGTTAGATCAGTGGCCCAGACCGATAACAACTTAGACGCCAGGATGCCCTCCGCATATCAATTGGGATGAGCGAAGGCAGCCAATCTTGCCTTGCACTTCAGAGGCCGGCAGTTTTCCCACCGGTCCACTCTCCGACCCCCTGCCCTCAATGGCCCGCTGAGTCACAGCCCGCGTCGAACGTCGCCAGTGGTGGTCACAACAAGCATGTGAAGCACCCGCATCTGAGTAGAACCGGCGCTTCATCCCAACATTCAGGGCCTCAAGCCGGAAAGCCCTGGTATCCCAAACGCCGCCCCTTGACTCCCAACGCCACCTTGCCTAAACTTTTCATAAAGCAGAATCTAAATTCCACAAAGCGGAAATGAAGCTAGGATCAAGCAGGCCGAGCCAAGCAAGCAGGAAGATAGATCAAAGCCCCTCCTCGGAAGGACCTACGATGACGTACACAGTGAACTGCTCCATCCTCCTGACGGAGCTGCCCTTGCTCGAGCGCCCCGCCGCCGCGAAGGCAGCAGGTTTTGACGCCGTCGAGTTCTGGTGGCCCTTCGAAACCTCCGTCCCCACCGACGCACAAGTAACCGAGTTTGAAACCGCCATCAAGGACGCCGGCGTTCAGCTCACGGGCCTGAACTTCAACGCCGGCAACATGCCCGGCGGCGACCGCGGCCTGGTGTCCTGGAAGGGACGTTGCTCCGAATTCAAGGACAACATCGACGTCGTAGCCGGCATCGGTGAGCGCCTGGGCTGCAAGGCCTTCAACGCCCTCTACGGCAACCGCCAGGACGAGTTCACTCCTGAAGAACAGGACGAACTCGCGGCCAAGAACCTCGCCGCAGCAGCCGAAGGCGTCGCACGTATTGGCGGAACTGTCCTCCTCGAACCGGTCAGCGGCGCACCCAAGTACCCGCTCCTCACCGCTGAAGACGCCCTCAAGGTCATCGCCCGCGTCAAGGCAGAATCCGGCGCCCAGAACATCAAGCTCCTCGCCGACTTCTACCACCTTGCAGTCAACGGCGACGACGTCGAATCCGTCATCGAGAACCACGCCAAGGACTTCGGCCACATCCAAATCGCCGACAACCCCGGCCGCGGCGCTCCCGGAACCGGCACCCTCCCCCTCGGCGAATGGATCGCCCGCAGCCGCGAACTCGGCTACGACGGCTACATCGGCCTCGAGTACAAGGAACCGCAGGAATCGGCCTTCAGCTGGGCCATCCGCCAGCGCGCCAACGCCAACTAAGCACCGGGCTCCCAACTAAGTAGCAGCAGAGCACGTTTAGAACCCTCAAAACGCGCACTAGTGCGACCTAGTTGGGTAAGCACACCCGGGTTAAAACACACCCGGACACCAGACACACACGCTTTCCACACACAGACTTCCCCAGAAAGAGAACCACAATGAGCAACGTTGCAGTCATCGGACTCGGAATCATGGGCCTCCCCATGGCCATCAACCTCGTCAAGGCCGGCCACACGGTCACCGGTTTCAACCGCAGCCAGGACAAGATCGACAAGCTCGTCTCCGAGGGCGGCCAGGGTGCCACGAGCATCGCGGACGCAGTCAAGGACGCCGACGTCGTCATCACCATGGTCCCGGACTCCCCCGATGTTGAGGGTGTAGTCAGCGGCAAGGATGGCGTCTTCGCCAACGCGAAGACGGGCGCACTCTGGATCGACGCATCCAGCATCCGCCCGGACGTCGCCAAGCGCCTCTCGGAAGAAGCAGTAGAAGCAGGCATCCGCCCGCTCGACGCTCCCGTGTCCGGTGGCGAACAGGGCGCCATCGACGCCGTCCTGTCCATCATGGTCGGCGGCGAAGCTGCTGACTTTGAGGCAGCACAGGATGTCCTCACCGCAGTGGGCAAGACCATCGTCCATGTCGGCCCGTCCGGCTCCGGCCAGACGGTCAAGGCTGCAAACCAGCTGATCGTAGCCGTCAACATCCAGGTCCTCGGCGAGGCCATCGCCTTCCTTGAGGCCTACGGCGTAGACACCGACGCAGCACTGAAGGTCCTCGGCGGCGGCTTGGCCGGCTCCAAGGTCCTGGACCAGAAGGGTCAGAAGATGCTCGACCGCAACTTCGACCCCGGTTTCCGCCTGGCCCTCCACCACAAGGACCTCGGCATCGTCACCTCCGCAGCCCGCGAAGCCAACGTCGCTGTCCCGCTCGGCGCAGTCGTCGCCCAGCTCGTCGCCGCAACCGTCAACCAGGGCGACGGCGGCCTCGACCACTCGGGCCTCTTCAAGCAGGTCCTCCAGCTCAGCGGCCGGAAGTAAGCAGCCCGGCAAAAGCCGGCACAAGCAACAAAAGCAGGGAACCCGCCGTCGTACTAAACGACGGCGGCTCCCTCACCACACCCAAAAACACCCCATACTTCGCCCGCAAGGGCAACAATCAAGGAGTACACCATGGCTAAGATGCGCACCGTTGATGCGGCAGTCGCCATCCTGGAAAAGGAAGGCGCCACCGAGGCTTTCGGCCTGCCAGGCGCAGCGATCAACCCCTTCTATTCCGCAATGCGGGCCCACGGCGGCATCCGCCACACGCTGGCCCGCCACGTTGAAGGCGCCAGCCACATGGCTGACGGCTACAGCCGCGCAGCTGATGGCAACATCGGCATCTGCATCGGCACGTCGGGCCCCGCAGGCACGGACATGATCACTGGCCTGTACGCAGCCCAGGCCGATTCGATCCCCATGCTCTGCATCACCGGTCAGGCACCGGTTGCCAAGCTGCACAAGGAAGACTTCCAGGCCGTGGACATCGAGTCCATCGCCAAGCCGTTGACCAAGTTCGCCATGACCATCCTGGAGCCGGGTCAGGTTCCCGGCGCGTTCCAGAAGGCGTTCCAACTGATGCGCTCGGGTCGTCCGGGCCCCGTCCTGCTGGACCTGCCCATCGACGTTCAGATGGCCGAGATCGAGTTCGACATCGACGCCTACGAGCCCCTGCCGGTGGAGAAGCCCAAAGCTTCCCGCAAGCAGCTGGAAAAGGCACTGGACCTGCTGACCGCTGCCAAGCACCCGCTGATCGTTGCCGGTGGCGGCATCATCAACGCCGGCGCTTCGGCCCAGCTGGTTGAACTGGCCGAGATCCTGAACGTTCCCGTTATCCCCACCCTGATGGGTTGGGGCGCCATCCCGGACGACCACCAGCTGATGGCCGGCATGGTTGGCCTGCAGACCTCGCACCGCTACGGCAACGAGACCTTCTTGCAGAGCGACTTCGTGATCGGCATCGGCAACCGTTGGGCCAACCGCCACACCGGCGGCCTGGACACCTACACGGCCGGCCGTAAGTTCGTTCACATCGACATCGAGCCAACGCAGATCGGTCGCGTTTTCTCGCCGGACTTGGGCATCGCGTCCGACGCCGGTGCGGCGCTGGCTGGCCTGATCGAGCTGGCCCGCGAGCGCCAGGCTGCAAAGTCCCTGCCGGACTACTCGGGTTGGGTCGCCGAGTGCCAGGAGCGCAAGGGTTCCCTGCATCGCAAGACCAACTTCGACAACGTGCCGATCAAGCCGCAGCGCGTGTACCAGGAGATGAACAAGGCCTTCGGCCGCGACACCACGTACGTGTCCACCATTGGCCTGTCGCAGATCGCCGGCGCACAGATGCTGCACGTGTTCGGTGCCCGCAAGTGGATCAACGCGGGCCAGGCCGGCCCGCTGGGTTGGACCGCTCCGGCTGCTCTCGGCGTAGTAAGGGGAACCCCGGACGCCACCGTTGTTGCCCTGTCCGGTGACTACGACTTCCAGTTCATGATCGAGGAACTGGCCGTTGGCGCACAGTTCAACCTGCCATACATCCACGTTGTGGTGAACAACAGCTACCTGGGCCTGATCCGTCAGTCGCAGCGCGGCTTCAACATGGAACAGAACGTTTCCCTGGCCTTCGAGAACATCAACAGTCCGGAAACAAACGGCTACGGCGTGGACCACATCAAGGTCGCCGAGGGCTTGGGCTGCAAGGCCATCCGCGTTGAGGACCCCAACGACCTGCCCGCTGCCTTCGACAAGGCCAAGGCACTGATGGGCGAGTTCAAGGTTCCCGTGGTTGTTGAAGTGATCCTGGAAAAGATCACCAACATCTCCATGGGTGTTGAGATCAACGGCGTGAACGAGTTCGAAGACCTGGCAGAAACCGCGGCGGACGCACCCACCGCGATCCTGACCAAGGCTTAAAGGAAAAGGAGCACCGGAATGCGTGTTGTCATCGCCCCGGACAAATTCAAGGGCTCGCTGTCCGCGCCCGACGTCGCCAGGCATCTCGCAACAGGACTACTGGCAGGCTTCGGACAAACCGGGCTTGAGGCAACACGCATTCCGGTAGCCGACGGCGGCGAAGGAACCATCGACGCCGCCATCGGCTCCGGCTTCACCCGCCGGACCACCACCGTCGCCGGCCCACTGGGCGAACCGGTACAGGCAGACTTTGCAGTGCGGGACCAGGAAGCAGTCATCGAAATGGCGGCTGCTTCCGGCCTCGCGCTCCTCCCCGACGGCCCCACGTCTGAAACGGCACGTAAAGCCACCAGCATCGGCACGGGCGAACTCATCCGCGCCGCGCTGGACCTCGGCTGCCGCAAGATCATCCTGGGCGTGGGCGGCAGCGCCAACACCGACGCCGGCGCCGGAGTCCTTCAGGGCCTCGGCGCAGTGTTCCTGGACAAGGCCGGCAACGAGCTCCCCGGCGGCGGCGCGGCCCTCGCGGACGTGGACAGCATCGATTTCTCCAACTTCGACGTCCGCATCGAGGCAACGGAGTTCGTGTTGGCGTCCGACGTCGACAATCCCCTTTTGGGGGCCAGCGGAGCCCCAGCCATCTTCGGTCCGCAGAAGGGCGCGACGCCGGACGACGTCGCCGAACTGGACGCCGCAATACCACACTTCGTCAACGTCCTCGCAGCAACAACCGGCCAGCAGGCCAAGCACGCCGCGAAGGCACCCGGCGCAGGAGCAGCAGGCGGTGTTGGTTACATTGCGATAGCGGCACTGAAGGCTGAGCGGCGGCCGGGTATCGACGTCGTGCTTGAATTCACTGACCTTGAACAGAGACTGAAGGGCGCCGATCTGGTGATCACCGGAGAAGGCAGCCTGGACGAGCAAAGCCTGCTCGGCAAGACCCCCATGGGCGTCTCGCGCGCAGCACAGAAGGCCGGGGTTCCCGTGATCGCAGTCTGCGGCCGGAGTACCCTGAGCCGGGAACAACTCACGGATGCCGGCTTCCACACGGTCCACGCTTTGACCGACATGGAAACTGATGTCCAGAAATGTATCGCTGAAGCCGGTCCGTTGCTTGAACAATTAGGTAAGCACATAGGCGTGTACCTGGCGGAACGGACCGAAAACAAGGAGTACCTCAATGTCTGAAGCAATCGGCGCCTATGACCTCGTTATCCGGGGCCAGCGCATCCTGACCACCGCCGGACTCGCAGCCCGCGAAGTTGGCATCCGCGACGGCATCATCGTCGCCATCGAACCCCTGGGCAACGGCCTCACGGGCAACGAGGTCATCGAACTCGCAGACGACGAAACCCTCATCCCCGGCCTGGTGGACACGCACGTCCACGTCAACGAGCCCGGCCGCACCGAGTGGGAAGGCTTCGCCTCCGCCACGCGCGCCGCCGCCGCCGGTGGCGTCACCACCATCATTGACATGCCGCTGAACAGCATCCCGCCCACCACCACCGTGGACGGACTGGAGCAGAAGCGCGTCGTCGCCAAGGACCAAGCGTTCGTGGACGTCGGATTCTGGGGCGGCGCCATTCCGGGCAACAAAAAGGACCTCCGCCCGCTGCATGACGAAGGCGTTTTCGGCTTCAAGTGCTTCCTCCTGCACTCCGGCGTGGACGAGTTCCCGCACCTGGACGCAGATGAGATGGAAGAGGACATGGCTGAGCTCAAGTCCTTCGACTCCCTCATGATCGTGCACGCCGAGGACTCTCACGCGATCGACCGCGCCCCGCACCCCGGCGGTGACCACTACGAAACCTTCCTCGCATCCCGCCCCCGCGGCGCTGAGAACAAGGCCATCGCCGAGGTCATCGAACGCGCCCGCTGGACCGGCGCCCGCGCCCACATCCTGCACCTCTCCTCCTCCGACGCGCTGCCGATGATCGCCTCAGCAAAGCGCGACGGCGTCAACCTCACGGTTGAGACGTGCCCGCACTACCTGACGCTCATGGCCGAAGAAATCCCCGACGGCGCCACCGCCTACAAGTGCTGCCCGCCCATCCGTGAGGCCTCCAACCGCGAGCTCCTCTGGAAGGGCCTGCAGGACGGCACCATCGACTGCATCGTCTCGGACCACTCCCCCTCCACACTGGATTTGAAGGACTTGGAGAACGGCGACTTCGCAGTGGCATGGGGCGGCGTTTCCTCGCTGCAGCTGGGCCTGTCCCTGATCTGGACCGAAGCCCGCCACCGCGGCATCCCGCTGGAACAGGTCGTATCCTGGATGGCCGAGAAGCCCGCCGCCTTGGCCCGCCTGCACAACAAGGGCCAGCTCGCCCTCGGCTACGACGCCGACTTCTCCATCTTCGCGCCGGACGAAGCCTTCGTTGTGGACGTCACCAAGCTCAAGCACAAGAACCCGATCACGCCGTACGACGGCCGTCCGCTGGCCGGCGTCGTGCGCAAGACCTATCTGCGCGGCACACCGATCGACGGCCAGAACCCCGGCGGCAAGCTGCTCCGCCGCGGCAACGTTTAGGTCAACCGTCATGGCAGTCAGTGCCTACGGGCCACCGCCTTTCCGTGATCCCGCAGCGCGGGCCACGGGCCGCCGGCCGGACCGGCGACCGGGAGTGAGCGCGCGGGGACTCGCGCTCTGGGTCAACCCGGCCGAGGGCGACGAGATGGATCCAGCAGTCTGGGAACGGGCAGCACGCCTTGTGCTGGCCCGGGCCATGAAACTTGCCCCGGAGGCGGAAGTCCGCATCTGGCCCGCCATCGGGGCAGAACACTCCGGCGTCGGCGATACTTCCTGGGGCGGCACTCCGCAGGAAGCCGCCGACGCCGGTACCCACCCTTCCCTGTCCCTCGCCGAGGCTCTGGAAGACGGAAATTCCCCCTCCAACGGACGAATCACCTCCGTACGCGAGGGTGATAAGTCCGTTGGCGGGGGCCAGACCACAAGCGGCGGCAGCACCGCCGTCGAGCCCGTCATGTTGGCCGGGCGTCGTAGTCAACTTGCAATCGACCTCGCCGCTGAAGTAGTGCTGCTCGACGGCGAGCCTGTCGCCTTTACTGGCATGGAATACAAGCTGCTGCGCTACCTCGTGGTGAACTGCTCGCGCGCCATTAGTCGTGAAGAATTGCAACGTTTTCTGGAGTCATTTGACCTCCCCGGGGCGGCATTTCGCTCCATTGACGTTTATGTTGGAAGGGTGCGGCGGAAGCTCGGAAGCGCCCGCCACACTGTCGCCACCGTTCGTGGTGGTGGCTACCAGTTCGTGCCAGGGCCTTATGCCACAGTGCGCGGACCTGCGGAATACAGCATCTGACTTCGCTGTTCTGTCTTTAGACAATCCGTTTTCTTGAATGACCAATGCCGGCTGCAAGCCGGTGAAACGCAAAGGATCGCCATGACCCAGAAACTCCTCGTCGGAACGCAAGCACCTGACTTCGCGCTGCTCGACGCCGACGGCACCAAGGTCTCGCTGTCCGATTACCGCGGACGCAACGTCATTGTGTACTTCTACCCCAAGGCAGCCACCCCCGGCTGCACCACCGAGGCCTGCGATTTCCGCGACAACCTCGCAAGCCTGCAGGGCCACGGCTACGACGTCATCGGGATCTCCCCTGACGGCCCCGAGGCCCTCGCCAAGTTCACTGGTGAATTTGCGCTGACCTTCCCGCTGCTCTCCGATGAGGACCATGCAGTAGCCCTCGCCTACGGTGCCTGGGGCGAGAAGCTTGTTGACGGCGAAATCGTCGAAGGCCTGGTCCGTTCCACCGTTGTGCTCGACGGCGAAGGTACCGTCAAGCTCACCCAGTACCAGGTTTCTGCGCAGGGCCACGTCCAGGCCCTGAAGGAAGAGTTGCTGGGCGTCTAACCCTCTCTCACTTCCTGCAGCATTTCGGGCGGATTCTCTCTCATATCCTGAGGCTTTAAGGGAATCCCTCTCGCACATAACTGCACAATATTTGTAACGCCCGCCCACTATTGTGAGCGGGCGTTACACGTCTCTTTACTAAACGTGACAAAAGGCCCGCGGCAGTAGTTAATGGAGCCATGGTCTCAACCGCGTCCCCTCGCCATGCTGTAGTCGTAGAAGATGACGCCGATATCCGTGGCCTCCTCGTTTTGGTCCTTGAGCAGCTCGATTTTGTGGTGACGGAAGCGCCTGACGGTCTTTCCGGCGTCGAGGCTGTCCGTAACACCAACGCCGAACTGGTGACGCTGGATATCAACCTCCCGGACATCGACGGCATGGAAGTTTGCCGGCGCCTGCGGGAGTTCTCGGACGCCTACATCTTGATGCTCACGGCCCGAGCCGACGAGATTGACCGGCTCAACGGTTTGGACACCGGAGCGGATGATTACGTCAACAAGCCGTTCAGCCCCAAGGAACTGCAGGCCCGCATCCGTGCACTTTTCCGCCGTGCCCGAACACCCGCTGCACCCGCCGAGGACACCCGCCAGACTGACGAACTCGCCCGCGCTGCGGTTGTGCAGACGAGCCTCCTTCCGCAGGAAACTGTCCGGCTGAAGGATTACGACGTCGCTGGTGCCTTCCGCCCATCGCGGAGCGTGGGTGGTGACTTCTACGACTGGTACCAGACCAGTGATGGCATGCACCTGACGTTCGCCGACGCCATGGGCAAGGGCATGGGTGCGGCCTTGATAGCGGCCACCGTCCGCGCCGTGATGCGGTCGGTGGCGGACATCCCGGGAATTGCTGACGCTTTCGAGTCCGCCAGCGCCACCCTCACCGCCGATCTGGACCAGTCGGGGTCCTTCGTGACCATGTTCCATGCTCGCCTGGACAGTGCCTCGGGCAAGCTCAGCTATATCGACGCCGGTCACGGACTTGGCCTGCACGTTCCCGCTGAGGGGGCGGCACGGAGGCTGGTTTCGGCCGGGCCACCTGTCGGGATCATGGACGGGCAGCAATGGCCGGCCGCGGAACTGCAGCTGGAGCCGGGTGATTCCCTCGTGATCGTCAGCGATGGCGTGCTGGACGCGCATGATTCCCTGGAAGATTTCGTGCGGAACGTAGAGAAGGCAGCGAGGAGCGGGGGCACCTCGGACGACGTCTGCGCTGCCCTGCTCGAGCTGGCACCGGCGGACACAGCGGAAGATGACGTGACCGCCGTCGTGGTTCATCGACAGCGTGAGGTTGGCCGTGATGCTGGGCTGGAAGGCAACCACAGCGGAGTTGCTCAGACCATCCAGTACTAGCCACAAAAAGGGGGGAACGTGACGCGATTCTGGACTCGGCTTTGTGTTGTCCTAACGGTCATTCTGGGCGTGAACTACGTCGCGTGGCGCTGGCTGGCTTCGCTGAACTGGGAGGCGTGGTGGATCGCTGTCCCGCTGGTGATTGCCGAAACATACAGCCTCATTGACGTAATGCTTTTCGGCCTGACGGTCTGGAACCTGAAGATTCGCAAGCCACCGCCCGCGGCGCCGGATACCGCGACGGTGGACGTTTTCATCACCACTTACAACGAACCGCTGGACCTGGTGATGACCACAGCCCTCGCCGCCAAGACCATCCGCTGGCCGCACAGTACCTGGATCCTGGACGACGGCGACCGCCCTGAGATGCGCGAGCTCGCCGAGTCGAACGGGATCGGCTACGTAACCCGCGGCGCCGACTGGACGCCGGACATGCCGCGGCACGCAAAGGCCGGCAACCTGAACAACGCGCTCATGATTACGTCGGGCGAATACCTGTTGATTCTCGACGCCGACCAGATCCCCGAGCCGGACATCCTGGACAAGACGCTGGGCTACTTCAACGATGACCGCGTGGCGTTGGTGCAGACGCCCCAGTACTTCATCAACGTTCCCGCCGACGATCCCCTGGGCAGCCAGGCGCCCCTCTTCTACGGGCCCATCCAGCAGGGCAAGGACGGCTGGAACGCGGCGTTCTTCTGTGGCTCGAATGCAATCCTGCGGAGGGAAGCCCTCATGCAGCTTGGATTGGTGGGCTACGTCAAGGCCACGGAGAAGAGTGTGCGCCGTGCTCTGGCTGCCTCCCGTTCCGCTATCAAGAAGGCCAGGCGGTCAGCCGAGGCGGAGAATCCGTTGGTGGAGCAAATGCTCAACGAGGTGGAAGCCGCCACCGAAAGCGCCCAGCAGGAGCTCCAAGCCGGGGCATCCCTGAGCGAGATCACGTACCGTGTGCGCCGCAAAGTGGACGACGCCGTTCGCACGCTCGTGGCCGCCGACTTCTCAGCGCTCCAATCCGACCTCGAAGAAATCGCTGCCATGGAACTGGCCCACGTCGGCGAGTCTGGCGTCACGACAGTGGCAAGTGACGCCGTCGACCGCATGTCCGGACGCGACTGGTCTCCGCTGGGCGCCCTCGAGTCCGTTCACGCAGTCCTGGACGCCATCTCCGTGGAACGAACCGACGAAGCCCAGCCCATCATGCCCTTGGCCACCATCTCCGTCACCGAGGACATGGCTACGGCGATGCGCCTTCACGCCCTCGGCTGGAAGAGCGTCTACCACCACGAAGTCCTCGCCAACGGCCTGGCTCCCGAGGACATCAAAACCATGCTGACCCAACGCCTTCGCTGGGCCCAAGGCACCATGCAGGTCCTCCTGCGCGAGAACCCGTTGGTCCAACGCCGCCTCAGCTGGGGCCAACGGCTCATGTACTTCTCGACCATGTGGAGCTACCTCAGCGGCTTCGCGGCCGTCGTATATTTTGCGGCGCCTATCATCTACCTGACGCTCGGCATCCTCCCCGTCAGCAGCCTGAGCCTCGAGTTTTTCGCCCGCTTCATCCCGTTCATGGTGGTAAACCAGATGCTGTTTGTGATCGCCGGGCACGGGATCCCCACCTGGCGCGGGCAGCAGTACAGCCTCGCGCTGTTCCCCACCTGGATCAAGGCCTGCACGACGGCGGCACGTAACGTCTGGTTCGGACGTCCCCTCGGGTTTGCCGTCACGCCCAAAGCCCGGCAGAGTGGCGGCCCCAGTTGGAGCCTGATTCGTCCGCAGATCATCGTTGCTGTGTTGCTGGCCGTTGCTCTGGTTGTTGGGCTGGCGCGGCTTCTTTCCGGGCTGTCGGAGCCCCTCGGAACCCTGGTGAACGTAGCGTGGGTAGCTTACGATCTGGTGGTCCTCAGCGTGCTGGTCAAGGCTGTTTTGTACAAGGGATTTGTTCCTGAAGTCTCCGAAGAGAGGAATGCTGATGCAGTTTAGCTACGAGGTCAAAGACTCCTACGCGGAGGTGAAGAGCGTCGGCCGGTTGAACATGGTGGCCGCTCCGAAGCTGCGCGAACTAGTGGCCGAGGTTGTGGCTGGTGGATCCAGCCGCGTTGTGGTGAACCTTGAAGAGACCGACTTCATGGATTCCTCCGGCCTCGGAGCCCTCATCGGCTGCCTCAAAGCGGCTCGTCAGGCAGGCGGCGATTTGCGCATCTCGGGCGTGCAGCCGCAGGTCAAGATGGTCCTGGAACTGACCAACATGGACCGTGTTCTCACCGCGTACTCCTCAGCCGAGGAGGCCTTCGGAAATGACTGAGGTCATCGCACGCAGGGGATTCCGCGGCCCGTCCAACGAAGAAGCCATCGAAGCCATCCATGCCGAGCTTGATGCTTTGTGGGACGCTGCCTCCTTCGTACCCGACATGGACCGCATGACCTTCACCACCGCCGTCATTGAAGCCGCCGCCAACATCGTGCAACACGCCCTTCCCGTGGCCGAGAAGCCCGTTGAGATCGGCGTGGATATCAGCGTCCGTCCCACTCGTCTGCAGGCCCGCGTCAGCGCCTACAATGCCCGCGAACCCTTCGCTGAGGACATGCAACCCAACATGCCCGACGAGGACGCCGAATCCGGACGAGGCCTGGCGCTCATCGAAGCCTTGGTGACAACCGTAACCTTCGAACGCCAGGACGGCACGAACACGTGGATCCTGACCCGCGATACCTAACCCTTCCGCACTACCGGAAGTGAGAGAACATCGGCCCAAACCGACCACGATCTGAGAGAGCATCGGCCCAAACCGATCACGATCTGAGAGAGGATCCGAAGTACCGATCCTTCTCTCACATAATCGCCGATTTCCCGGAACGTTCTCTCACTTACGCCTTGTCGATGGCCTCTTTCAGTGCCCCCAGCACCAACGTCACGGAGGCGCTGTTCGCGTTCGGCCCCATCATTCCGATGCGCCAGACCGTATCCGCGAACTCGCCCACCCCGGAACCGATCTCCATACTGAAGTTCTCCAGAAGGTAAGAGCGGACGGCGGCCGAGTTGACGCCGTCGGGCACTTTCACGGTGGTGAGGCTCGGCAGCCGGGCGCCTTCAGCCGCGAACAGCTCAAGTCCCATCTCCTGCAGGCCGCTCTGCAAGGCAGCGCCGGCAGCGCGGTGGCGGGCTTGGACTACGTCGAGCCCCTCGGCGAGGATGCGGTCGAGCGCAGCCTCTAGGCCGGCGATCATGGTGACCGGCGCCGTGTGGTGGTATGTACGGGCACCGCTGGCAGCCCCGACGTAGCCGCCGAGCAGGCCGATATCCAGGTACCACGAGCGCGGATCCTTGACGCGACGCTCAAACGCGCGGTCGGACACGGTGAATGGCGAAAGCCCTGGCGGAACGCCCAGGCACTTTTGAGTCCCGGCATATCCGACGTCGATCCCCCAGTCGTCTGCCAAGAGCTCCAGTCCGCCGATGGACGTCACGGCGTCTGTGATCAGCAAGGCGTCGCCCTTCCCTGCCCCCAGCGCAGCGATGTCGGAGAGGACGCCGACGGACGTTTCAGCATGGACGGCGGCAACCACCTTGGGATTCGGATGAGCCGAGAGCACACGATCTGCATCCACCGGCTGGCCCCACTCGTGGTCGACTCGAACGACAGTTGCCCCGCACCGGCGCGCGACCTCACACATACGCGCCCCAAAAAGTCCGTTGACAGCGATCACTGCCACGTCGCCGTCGGACACTGTGTTCACGAAAGCGGCTTCCATGCCGCCTGAACCTGTGGCACTCAAGGGGAGCGTGCGCGCATTCGAAGTACCCCAGACAGCCCGCAAACCCTCGCATGTACGGTCCAAGCGTTCGATGAAGACCGGATCCAGATGGCCGAGCACCGGATAGGCCAGCGCGGCCATGGCCTCGGGGTAGCAGTTGCTCGGACCGGGACCGAACAGGAACCTTGACGTCAGAATGTCGGGCATGGGCGTACTCCTTCAACTGGTTCTCGTCATTCTGCCCCAGCGTGGGGTTCGGGGCGACCCTCATCAGCTGCCTCCAAGCCCAAACTGCTAAGGTTACTCACCAATACGGAGGCCGCCACGGCGAGGGCGCAGCCGCCACGGCAAGGGGACAAGGGTGACGACTGAAGGAGAACAGCAGCCGGAGAAGGGCGTCCGCGGCGAGGTAACCCAGGACCGGTTCGTCGCAGGCCAGGACCTCACACGGTGGAACACCCGGGTAGGCCGCGTCCTGGCGGGAGCTGCACAACGAATCACCAAACTTCTGGGCCCGTATGCCGCGCTGATCATCACGTTGGCAGTGGGACTTGTCATCGCTGTATCCCTCGCAGTGGCTTTCGGCGAGGTCTACGAGTCAGTCACGGAAGCTGACGGGGTCGCTGGCCTTGACCACCCGGTCCTTGACGCCGCCAAGACGGTTCGCTCCCCCGCAATGGACCTTGCCATCACTGCTTATACGAATGTTGGCGGCACGGTTGGCATGCCCATCATCGCAGTGGGGATCATGATTGCGCTGGCCACAAAGCGCCGCTCTTGGACTCCTGTCATCCTGATGCTGACTGCGGGCCTGGGCTCACTGCTCATGACGATTCTGGGGAAGCCGTTGTTCGGCCGCACCCGCCCTGACCTCGCGGACGCCATTCCTCCGTACGAGCACTCGCCGTCGTTCCCCAGCGGCCACTCCCTGAACTCCATCGTGATCGCAGGAATCGTGGCCTACTTGATCATTCTTCGCCTCAAAACGGCCAAGGCCAGAATCATCACCGTCGTCCTTGCGTCAGCGTTTGCCGCAACCATGGGCTTGAGCCGCGTCTACCTCGGGCACCACTGGCTCACTGATGTCCTGGCCGCCTGGATTCTCGGGATAGCTTGGCTTGCCCTGGTTATTACCGCCCACCGCCTCTACCTCACCGTGAGAACGCGCCGCTCCAACGCAATACTCTCTTGACACCAGCCCAACTGCTCGGCTTAACTATTTACGTATGCTGAAATAACAGTTCCATGATGCGGAAGCATAGAAGCAAGCTTCCTCCGGCTGAAAGGCAGGAGTTCCGCATAGCCCACACCATGGATGCCAGCATTTGCACGAGGATGACAAGCATGGAGCTTGCAGTATTCAACAGTGTCGACCGGGACGAGGCCATCAGGACCCTGACCCCTTGCCTGGATATCAGCCGCTGGGTTGAGGACGTCGCCGACGCCCGACCCTTCACGAGCGTCGACGAACTGCTGGGGCGGGCCCGCCAAGCCGCCGAGCCGTTCATGCCGGAAGAGGTGGAGTCCGCGCTCGCCCACCACCCCCGGATCGGCGAACGACCCAAGGCCCAGACCACCGAGGCGGCCATGTCCCGTTCGGAACAATCCGGAGTGGACCCCAGCGACGACGGCACAGCCGCCGCCCTCGCCGAGGGGAACCGCGCCTACGAAGAGAAGTTCGGCAGGGTCTTCCTGATCCGCGCGGCAGGACGCAGCGCGGAGGAGATCCTGAGTTCCCTTCAGGAACGCCTCACCCACACCCCCGAAGAAGAAGACGCAATTGTGGCTGGCCAGCTGCGGGAGATCGCATTGCTGCGACTCTCAGGCGTGATCAGCGAAGGAGAAAATGCATGAGTGTTTCACAGGTAACCACGCACATCCTGGATACCGGTTCCGGTCGCCCGGCGGCGGGGGTCGCCGTCGTACTCTACGTCCGCGAAGGCGATAACTGGACTCTGATCGCAAAGGGCGAGACCGATGCCGACGGCCGTATCAAGGACCTCGGTCCGGAGCGGATTCCGGGCGGCGCTTACCGTCTGAACTTTGCCACAGGTGCCTACTACGAGGGCCTCGGCACGGAAACGTTCTTCCCCGAAGTGGACTTGAACTTCACGGTTTCGGACGCCGGCGAGCACTATCACGTGCCGCTGCTACTGAGCCCGTTCGCGTTTTCGACGTACCGCGGCAGCTGAAGTACTCGCCGAGGTGGCAGTTAATGCCAATGTTTGGCGAAGACATTGGCATTAACTGCCACGTCGGCGAGGAACGGTAGGCTGGAAGGCATGGCTTCAGAGGACACCAACGCCCAATCCGGAAACGGCACTGCCCGCCGCGAAATTACAGTTCGCCGCGCACCCAAGTTCGTTCCGTTCATGATTCTCGGTGCCATTGTGGGTGCAATCGCCGCCGCCTTCATCGCGTACGGCCGTCCCGCGGACCCCGCCTTCGACGCCAGCACCGTCTTCGGCTTCTTCCTTGTGGCCTGCGTTTCCGGAGGCGTCATCCTGTTCTCGATCCTCGCCCTGGTTCTGGACCGGATCAGCGTCAAGCGGTCCAAGCGCGCCGTAGTGGAAGCCGTCCCGGATTCGGTTCCGGATGAGGGTCCAGAGCACGACGGCGGCCGCTAAGCAGGCAACCCGTCGCACCTCTTTCGGAGGTAATGCTGTGAGACACACCGCATTTTGGCCGAATCAGGCCTGTTCGTGGGGTCACAAAGCCGGAGCGGGAACTTACCACGGCCACAACATGAGACAATCGACCAGTGGCACGTGGCGACGGAAAACTTTCTCATGATCTTCTCCCCGGCGAAAAAGGCCCTCAGGACGCTTGTGGCGTCTTTGGGGTCTGGGCTCCCGGTGAAGAAGTAGCAAAACTCACCTATTACGGGCTGTATGCGCTGCAGCACCGCGGACAAGAATCGGCTGGTATTGCTACCAGTGACGGCAAGCGCATCAACGTCTATAAAGACATGGGCCTTGTGTCCCAGGTCTTCGATGAGACGACCCTGAACACCCTTACTGGGCACCTGGCCGTTGGCCACTGCCGGTACTCCACTACTGGTGCAAGCCACTGGGCCAATGCGCAGCCAACCTTGGGCGCAACGGCGACCGGCACGGTTGCCTTGGCCCACAACGGCAACCTGACCAACACCGCTGAACTCCGGGAAATGATCCTTCAGCGCAACGATGGCCAGTTGACCGGTGAGATGAAGCAGGGCAACACCTCGGACACCGCCTTGGTGACCGCACTCCTTGAGGGCGAAGAGGGCAAAACCCTGGAGCAGACCGCGTTGGAGCTGCTGCCCAAGATCAAGGGTGGCTTCTGTTTCGTCTTCATGGATGAAGGGACGCTCTACGCCGCGCGCGACACCTACGGCATCCGGCCGCTGTGTTTGGGGCGCCTGGAGCGCGGCTGGGTTGTTGCTTCGGAGCAAGCCGGCCTGGCCACCGTTGGTGCGAGCTTCATTCGTGAGATCGAGCCCGGCGAGTTCATTGCCATCGATGAGGACGGCGTCCGCTCCCAGCGTTTCGCCGAGGCAACGCCTGCCGGCTGCGTCTTCGAATACGTTTACCTCGCGCGTCCGGATGCTGCCATTGCCGGCCGTTCCGTGTATGAAGCCCGTGTTGAAATGGGCCGCCAGTTGGCCCGCGAAAACACCCACGAGGCCGACATCGTCATCCCGGTTCCCGAGTCGGGAACCCCGGCCGCTGTTGGCTACGCGGAGCAGTCCGGCATCCCGTTCGCTCATGGCTTCGTCAAGAACGCCTACGTAGGCCGTACCTTCATCCAGCCGTCGCAGACCCTGCGCCAGTTGGGCATTCGCCTCAAGCTCAACGCCTTGGAATCTGTCATCCGGGGCAAGCGCGTTGTTGTTGTGGATGACTCGATTGTCCGTGGCAACACGCAACGCGCCATCGTACGGATGCTCCGCGAAGCAGGAGCCGCTGCTGTCCACGTGAAGATCTCTTCTCCCCCGGTCCAGTGGCCCTGCTTCTACGGCATCGACTTCGCCTCCCGCGCAGAGCTGATTGCCAACGGCGCCACGATCGAGGAAATCTCCCAGGCAATCGGCGCCGACTCGCTGGCCTACATCTCCGAAGACGGCATGATCGGCGCTACCCAGCAGCCTCGCGAGCGCCTCTGCACGGCTTGCTTCACGGGCCAGTACCCGATTGAGCTGCCGCATGCCGACAAGCTGGGCAAGAACCTGCTGGAGCGCACGGATCTCGGCGGACTGGCTCCGGCTGAAGACACCTCCTCAGTGGACGACTCCGAGGATCCGGCCGAGAAGCCCGGCGCTACGGGCTGCGATCCGGGCCCCGATGCTGAATTCGAGAACCTGCTGACCGACGCTGATCGTTTGACCGACGCCGACAAGAAAGAGTCTGTATGACCTCCGCAACCCCCGCCGCTGGAAGCACCCCGAATTCAACAGGCATCACCTACGCCTCCGCGGGTGTCGACGTCGAAGCGGGAGACCGCGCAGTCGAGCTCATGAAGGACGCCGTGAAGGCGACCCACAACACCTCGGTGATTGGCGGCGTCGGCGGTTTCGCAGGCCTGTATGACGTCTCGAAGCTGCTCACCTACAAGAAGCCGCTGCTGGCCACCTCCACTGATGGCGTGGGGACCAAGGTTGCTATCGCGCAGGCCATGGACATCCACGACACCATCGGTTTCGACCTCGTGGGCATGGTTGTGGACGACATCGTGGTGGTTGGCGCTGAGCCCCTATACATGACGGACTACATCGCTTGCGGCAAGGTTGTCCCGGAGCGCATTGCGGACATCGTCCGCGGTATCGCAGCTGCTTGCTCCGTTGCCGGCACCGCCCTGGTTGGCGGCGAAACCGCTGAGCACCCCGGCCTGCTCGGTGAGCACGAGTACGACGTCGCGGGTGCCGCTACCGGTGTTGTCGAAGCCGACGCCTTGCTCGGCCCGGACCGCGTCCGCGCCGGTGATGTGGTGATCGGCATGGCCTCCTCGGGCCTGCACTCCAACGGCTACTCGTTGGTCCGCCGCGTCATCAACCACGCCGGTTGGGCCTTGGACCGCCAGGTTTCCGAGCTCGGCCGCACGCTTGGCGAAGAGCTCCTGGAGCCGACGCGCGTCTACGCCGCCGACTGTCTGGACCTTGCCCGCACGTTCCCGGTCTCAGCCGGCGCGGCCGTCCACGGCTTCAGCCACGTCACCGGTGGTGGCCTCGCGGCTAACCTCGCACGTGTCCTCCCCCAGGGCCTGGTTGCCACGGTTGACCGCAATACGTGGGAACTGCCGCCTATCTTCAAGCTGGTTTCCGAGCTTGGCAACGTGCCCCTGGCCGACCTCGAGCGCACGCTGAACCTTGGCGTCGGCATGGTGGCAATCGTGTCCCCGGAGGCCGCTGACGCTGCCGTGGCGCGCCTGAATGAGCGCGGCTTGCCGTCCTGGATCATGGGCACGGTTACTGCAGATACTGACTCGATCGACAAGGCGGGGGGGCTGTTGATCTCAACTGCCCCGCCGCTCTTTTTTTAGTTGTCTGTCAAAGAACGGCCGACAGGAAGGCCTGCGTCCGCTCGTGCTGCGGTTGGTTAATGACTGACTCGGCCGGCCCTTCCTCAATAATGCGGCCATCATGCATGAACACCACCCGATCGGCGACGTCCCGGGCAAACCCCATCTCGTGCGTCACCACAATCATGGTCATACCGGACCCTGCCAGATCTTTCATGACGCGCAAGACCTCGCCCACAAGCTCCGGATCCAGGGCCGACGTGGGCTCGTCGAACAGCATCAACTTGGGCTGCATACACAATGCACGCGCAATAGCCACGCGCTGCTGCTGCCCACCCGACAGATGCCGCGGGTACGCGTCCGCCTTCTCCTTAAGACCCACCTTTTCCAGCAAGCCAAACGCTCGACGCCGGACCTCATCTTTGCGTTGTTTGAGCACCCTGAGAGGGGCTTCCATCAGGTTCTCCAGCACAGTCATGTGCGGGAACAGATTGAAGTGCTGGAAGACCATTCCGATGTCTGTCCGGTCGGCGCAGATCTCGTTATGCGATTGCTCGTGGAGCTTGTCGCCCTTAATTCGGTATCCGACTACCCGATCGCCGACCCAGAGGAGACCGCCGTCGATCTTCTCTAAATGGTTCACGCATCGAAGGAATGTACTTTTCCCGGAACCGGAGGCGCCGATCAGACAGACCACTTCACCGCTCCTGACCTCCAAATCGATTCCTTTGAGAACCTCGTGGGGCCCAAAACTCTTACGAACGTCTTGGGCCCGCACCAATGGCACCCTTGTATCTGGTGCGCTCGTGGACTCGATGGTCATGATGCTTTGCCCTTTCCTGTGGCCAGTGGCGAATGGACCCTGAAGAATTTCCGCAGGCGCTCCACAGTGGTGGGCGGTACGGAACGGGACGTACCGCGGGAGAATCGGCGTTCCAAGGACGCCTGCCCAATGCTGAACACAGTGGTGATGATGATGTACCAGATGCTTGCCACCAGGAGCAGCGGCACTACCTGCAGGTTCTTGGAGTAAATGATTTGGGCGGAGTAGAGCAGTTCCGGGACGGCCAACACGCTGACCAGTGAGGTGGTCTTGAGCATGCCGATGAATTCATTACCCGTCGGGGGGATGATGACGCGCATGGCTTGCGGAAGCACAACCCGGGTAAGCGTCTGGATCCGTGACATGCCCAGCGCCCCAGCCGCCTCGCTCTGCCCTTGGTCAATCGACTGGATGCCCGCCCGCACGATCTCGGACATGTACGCTGCTTCGTTCAGGCCAAGCCCCAGGATCGCAGCAGCCAAGGGCGTGATGAGTTGGTTGGCATCGAGGCTGACCCCTTGAATACCGAAGGTGATTTCGGGGTAAAGCGCCGAGAGGTTGAACCAGAACAGAAGCTGAACCAGCACTGGAGTGCCGCGGAAGATGGTGACGTAGGCGCTTGCCGAGGCTTTGACAACCGGGTTTGCCGATAGTTGCATCACAGCCAGGATCACTCCCAAGCCAACACCCAGCGCCATGCACACCACAGTTAGGAACAGAGTGATCCCAATGCCGTTCACGATCGCGACATCACGGAAATACAGCGCCACCTTGTCCCAGCCGAAACGCGGATTGGTCACGGTCGAGATCATTAGCAGAACCACGACGACGGCAACGGCGGTCCCTGCCACCCACCGCCATGGGTGCCTGGCCGGTACTACGGTGAAACGGCCGTGGTTGGTTGTTGTAGCAGATGGGGTCATGAGCCTGCTCACCGTGCCCCACCTGCATCTACAGCATCCGTACTGATGGCGACCGTCTGGGGAATCCCGTACTTGCTGTTGATCTGCTTGTACGTATCGCTTATGACGAGTGCCTTCACTGCCGCCACGATGGATGCCGTCAGCGGCGAACCCTTGGGCATCGCGATGCCGACAGGAGTGGGGTCGTAGTCCTCATCACTCGCGAGCTCGAAAGCCCCACCGGAGAGCTTGCTGGCATATCCCGTGCCGATGAGCCCGGATAGAATGCTGTCCACCCTGCCCGAGACCAGCGCCAGATTCGCCTCGTTCTGCGACGGGAAGAGTTGGATGTCGATCGGTGCCTTACCGGCCGCGACGCACTGTTGGGAGAATGCCGGGAGCGTTTCGATTCCCTGCGTCGTCCCCTTCTCGCCGCCCACCTTGGTACCACACAGCTTCAGTGGATCCAGCTCCAGGTCCTTGGGATTGCCGGCCTTCACGGCCAGACCGGAACCGCTTTTTTGGTAGGCCGCAAAATCGGCGTTCTTCTGACGCTCAGCGGTGACATTGAAGCCGGAGATGCCGACATCGTACTTGCGTGAGCTGACACCCGGCAGGATCGTGTCGAAGGTTGCAGGTGTCATCTTCACTTCGAGGCCAAGGGTCTCGCCGAGTGCTTTAGCGAAGTCGGCATCCCAGCCAACAACTGTCTTGTTGTCGTCGGCATAGAATTCGTAGGGCGGAAAGGTGGGATCTGTGCCCACCACCAGGGTTCCCTTGGCTTTGACATCCGCGGGCAGCAAGTCGGCTGCTGCCTGGTTGAATGCGGCTACTCCAACGGCACTCGTACCTGGGCCGGAAGTGACTGGAGATTCCTTGCCCGCATCAAGTGATGCGGTGGTACAGCCGGACATTGCGAGGGCGGCTGCCAGAAGCAACGCGCCGGATCTGACGATATTAGGACGGGACATGATGGCCTTCCGGTGGGGTTGTTCCGTGGTCAACGGCAATGTTGACCAGGATGGTGCCGACATTGACGATTGCTGGGTGCCGCACGATCGCGACCACCCCATCAATCGGGGCGTGGAAATCTTTGGCAGGCCTATCGAGTTCCTCTACTGAGTGGACCCTGGCAACGACGTCGCCTGCAGTGACCTGCTGGCCGAGTGCCACCACAGGTTCCAGGAGCCCGGCCATGGTGGAGTACACAGCTGACCGCCCCGTCAGCTCCACCCACTGAATAGCTTGTTCTGCCGCGCTCCCTGGAAGGATGGCTGGCTTGTCTTTGAGCACGCCCCAGTGGCCCAATAGTGAGCGAAGACCAGACCTTGCTCGATTCAGGATGGGCAAGGACACTGTTCCTCGTCCACCCAATTCTGTTGAAATCATCGGAATGCCGGCGAGATCTGCGGCGCCGCTAATGGAACCGGCTTTAAGCATTGGCTTGACCGCTACCGAGTAGGGGGCGTTGAATGCCGCGACGGCTGCGATCTTCTCCATCCAGAGTTCAGCGGTAGGGCCAAGATAGACGAAGGCCGATGGCACGTACTCAGAGGCCACACCGCCGGAGTGGATGTCCATGACGTAGTCCGCCATAGGGATGAGGTCTTCAGCAATAATGGACGCGATTTGCTGCGCGGGTCCTCCATTGGCCCGGCCGGGCATTGCACGGTTGAGGTTCACGCCATCAACGCTGGCGACGCGTCGGCCTTCCCTGACTGCGGAAATATTCAGGGCTGGCAGGATGATCAGCCGACCCGCAACATCATCGGGCTGAACGGAGCGGATAAGTTCCTGGAGCAGAATCTGTCCTTCGTATTCATCGCCATGCGTTCCGGCCAGCAGGAGAACAGTTGGCCCGTCGCCGCCGCTGATGACGGCAAGAGGTGAAGGGATGACAGCGGCGTCGTTTTCATTGTCCGAGTATTCAATCTCCAGGTAGCCCAACTGCTTGCCGGCAGCGGCAAAATCGATGCCGGGGATACGGGGTAGGTGCAAGGTCATGGAGCAACTTTCCTCAGGCTTGGTAGAATTGGATTCAATGTATACAGTGAATACCGTGTTGTAAAGCACGTAGGATCAAATGAGTCTTAAGTACAGACGAGGGGATGGATGAATGCCTGCGCAAGCAGCCAAGAAGGTGCGGCCACTGAGCGAGCACGTCTACGAAAGAATCAGCAACGACATCGTCAATGGCGTCATTGCTCCCGGCGCGGCCCTCGTCCAGGAGCAAATCGGGGAAGAATACGGTGTTTCCCGGACTCCTGTCCGGGACGCCCTGACGCGACTGGTCCACGATGGATTGGCAACGCTCGAGCCTGGGTCCGGCTACTTCGCCACAACCCTTACGCGGTCAGAAGTTGAAGAAGTCTACGAGGTCCGCAAGGCCCTGGAGGTCATGGCCATAAGGCAAGGCGGCGGGAAATATTCAAATCTTGAACTCGCCCGATTGGAGCTCCTCATTGCCGAGGGCTCAGCCAGCACGGATGCCGAAGAGTTGTTCTCGGCCACGCGTGCCTTCCACCTGAGCCTGGCTGCGGCGTCACCGAATAGCTTCCTGCAAAAGACGCTGCAATCAGTGTGGGACAACCCGGTACAACGGCTCATTAGCCGCTCCTATCCCCTGAACCAGGACAAGCTTGATCGCGTTGCGGATGCGCATCGCAAAATTGTTGCGGCGGCCCGAGCAGGCGATCTGGAGGTCTTGATCCCCCTCCTGGACCTCTGCCACGAGAAGGACCAGTAGACCTACACCTGGATCAAGCTGAGAACGCCGCCCTGGGGATCCTGGATAGTAGCCAGAGATCCTGCTTCTGGCCTGTCTTCCGGCTCCACGAGCACCATTCCACCCGCGGCCACCGCAGCTTCAGCGGCCTTACGAACGTCTGCAACTCCGAAATGGATCTGCCAACCGGCTTCTTCGCCCTGTTCGGCAGGGACAATCCCGGCCACCTCCTCGCCTTTGACTATCAGCGTGCTGTAACTGCCGCCGTCGTCCTGGGGATATTCCGTGACTTCATGCCCGAAAAGCTGCTGGAAAAACGCTGTGGCTGCCTGCGGTTCTGGAGTCAGCAGCTCAGCCCAAGCCAGGGCGCCGGCCTGATTGAACAGATGGCTTCCAATGTGGGTGCCCGCTTGCCAGATCCCCGTGGTCCCGCCGCCGGGCGCCTCGATGAACGCCAGGACGCCTGTATCGGCAACCTGCTCCGGGCCAAACTCGAGCTTCCCACCAGCATGGACGGCGTCTTCCGCTATCTCCTCGGCGTCCGTTGCAGCGAGGTAGATGTTCCACTGTCCATGCTTGCCCGCAGCCTCGTGCATGGGGTTCTGCGGAGCGATGACCGCCACCAGGTCCTTGCCAACAAAGGCCTGAGCGTAGCTGCGACCGTCAGGTGTGGGGAGGTCCGTAAATGTCCAGTCGAACAGCTTGCCGTAGAACTCCTTGGCTGCGGGTACGTCCGGGGTCTGCAGATCGGCCCAACAGGGTTCACCGCTTGAATAATGCGTCCGGGAAGTCATGCGGCAAGTCCTGTCATGATGCTGAATGCGGCGCCGGCGGGGTCCATGAGCACAGCCATTCGCCCGATGCCTGGGACATCGAACGCCGGAGCGATCACGTGCGCTCCAAGCTCAACGGCCTGCTCCACTCCAGTATCTACGTCCTCGACGCCGAAGTACGTCATCCAGAACGGCGAAAGTCCTTCAAACGGCAGCTTGAGGGCACCGGCAATCCGCTTTCCATCGACCAGCAGGCTGGTGTACTCCTGAAGATCTCCTGCGGGTGTGGTTTCGCTGCTGCACCCCGTGACGGCCTCGTAGAACCTGACGGCTTTGGGGACGTCGTCGGTCTGTAATTCGTTCCATATCATGGTGCCAGGCTCGTTGACCAAGCCGGATCCGGGATGCGTTCCAGCTTCCCAGAAGCCGATCTGTGCACCCGTGGGATCTATGGCGAAGAACATCCGTCCGCTGCCATTCGGCACGTCGTCAGGCTCGAACAAGATCGACCCGCCTGCCGCCACAGCCCGTTCCGCTGCCTCATCCGCTGAGTCCACGGCAATGTAGTTGGCCCAGTAGGACGGCATTCCCTCCGGCGCATCCGGCATTTGCTGCATCATGCCGGCAACGTTCCGGCCGTGGAGTTTTGCCATGTAGTAAGTCAGGCCGTTGCCGGCGTCCATGGGATCCAGCTCCCAGCCAAAGAGCTCACTGTAAAACCTCCGGGAAACCTCGACGTCGGTGGAGGACAGGTCCACCCAACATGGTGTCCCCTGCTTGTAACTCTCGACCGCCGGCATGCCGCTCCCTTTCCTAGCAACGCGGGGTCACTTGTGGCCCGTGTTGAGGCCTGGAATGGGCCCTAACTGACCCCGCGTCGGAGTCCATGGGGACTACGCTATGGCGCTTCCACTGCTTGCGCCAGACGTGGGCCGCATTACCCCAGTGGTACTGATACGAAAAAAGGCCCGCAGGGTACGCCAATGAATGGCGTGCCCTGCGGGCCTCTTTCAGAGATATTCGGCATCCGAAGATGCGCGACGACCTTAATGTACGACGGCGGTACGCAAGTCAGTGCCAGAGGCACCGATTGTTTGCGACAGCTATCCGATACGGCGGGTGTCTACCTCGTCGTCATCGTCTTCCGCGTACTTGTCCTCATAAGCCGAGTAGTCCGGCTCCGGGGGATCTTCGGGGAAGTGGCTCTTTACACGACTCGATGGGCCCGTGAGCTCACGCTCAAGTGCCGAGTAGTCAGTGTTCGGGGAGTAGTACTTGATGTCCCGAGCCTGCTTGGTAGCTTTTGCCTTTTGACGGCCGCGCCCCATGGCGTGACCCCCTTTTGTACTTGGACCGGAGGTGGTCACCTTGGCTATCGGTGAGGCCCCGGAATGTTTGGTCAATTTGTCGTATGTCTAGATTACATGCTTTCGGGGGTGCCTGCGTGCCACCCCGGACCTGCATCGGGTACAACTACGGTCCAAACCGCTCCCCACCACCTCCAATACACCAAAAAATTGGGTAGAGTCTGCCTCAATGCGGCTCCAAAGCAGGAAGGCAGACTCCGGGATATGAGCGAGGACAACACCCCACCACGTGATGATTCACCGCGCGAAAAACGCGATAAAGGAGAAGCCGGGGTGCCACCTGCGCCCAGGGTACCGCCCACGCCACCGCAGGCCCCAGGAGTGCAGCCGAAGCAAGCCTCGGAAACACAGCCCGAGGCTTCAGGCCTGCAGCCTGATCCTGCACCGGATCTTGATCCGGACTTCGTTCCCAATCCCAGCGACCAGCCTGATCCTGCGCTGCCCGCTTACTCCAGTCAGTCCGAGTACCTCGGCAAGCCGGAGCAGTCCGGCCAGCCAGACTACTCCGGCCAGCCAGACTACCCCGGCAAGCCCGGGGACCCCTCCCAGCCAGGGGATCCCCAGCAGCCCCAACCCGCCCCGCACGGGGACCCGGTAAAACGCCAGCGTTTTGTCATCGGCGCAATCGTGGTCGGTGTCCTGGTGCTCATCGGCGTCGTGATCTGGGTGCTGCTGAACCTGTTGGGTACACGGCCTCAGGCTGTTGTGGCTACCCCGAGCCCCACGGCGAGCCTTGGCCCATTACCGCGGGATACAGAAGCCAAGGATTTCCAGGTAGGCGATTGCTTTGCCGACTTCGACCCCAACGCATCCAAAGCCCGGGCCGTGCCCTGTGACACCGAGCATTCAGCCCAACTGGGCGCCGTCCACACATACCCAGCGGACGATTCCTTCCCCGGCACGAACGCGCTGAAGGACAAGGGCCGTGAAGTCTGCGGCGACGTAAAGCTGAATCACGCGGCGGCCGATAAGTACGTACTGCTCCAGCAGAACGTCTACCCAAGCACCACCAGTTGGGATCGGGGCGACCGCCGCGTTGATTGCTTCATCGTTGTGGATTCGGGCAACACCATCAAGGAAGACCTCCTCAATAAGTAGCCCGCCGACCTACTTCTTCCGAACCAGTAGCCCAGTGCCCACAGACGGGCCGCCGTCAGGACCTGTCAGCGACTCAAATCCCTCAATGGTGAGTTCATCGACGTCGGCCGCAGTATCCACCAAGACGGTGTCGCCATCGGTGATCGTTCCGGCAAGGATCTCCTTGGCCAGGCGGTCTCCGATTTCGCGCTGGACGAGACGTCGCAGAGGCCGCGCGCCGTACGCCGAGTCATAGCCGGACATGGCGAGCCAGGCGCGGGCTCCGTCGCTCACCTCGAGGGTCAAGCGGCGGTCCCGCAGACGCTTGGTGAGTTCGGCAACGTGAAGTTCCACGATCCGGGCCAGTTCCTCGACGGACAGGGGGTCGAACAGCACGATCTCGTCCAAACGGTTCAGGAACTCCGGCTTGAACGAGGCCTGTACCACGGCCATGACGGCATCACGCTTGGCTTTGGCATCCAGGGACGGGTCCACCAGGAACTGGCTTCCGGAGTTGGACGTCAGCACCAGGATCGTATTGCGGAAGTCCACCGTCCGTCCTTGACCGTCTGTGAGGCGGCCATCATCCAGAACCTGCAGGAGGATGTCGAACACTTCTGGGTGGGCCTTTTCCACCTCGTCGAGCAGCACAACGGAGTACGGGCGGCGACGCACAGCTTCCGTCAGCTGACCGCCTTCCTCGTAGCCGACGTATCCCGGAGGGGCACCAACCAAGCGTGCGACAGAGTGTTTCTCTCCGTACTCGGACATGTCGATCCGGATCATGGCCCGTTCGTCGTCAAAGAGGAAGTCGGCCAAGGCCTTTGCGAGCTCGGTCTTGCCGACGCCGGTGGGGCCAAGGAACAGGAACGAGCCCGTGGGGCGGTTGGGGTCACTGATGCCCGCCCGCGCGCGGCGGACGGCGTCCGAAACTGCCTGCACGGCCTTGGTTTGGCCGATCAGGCGTTTACCGAGTTCCTCTTCCATGTGCAGCAGCTTTTGTGATTCACCCTGCAGCATGCGCCCAGCGGGAATGCCGGTCCATGCTGAGATGACCTCCGCAATGTCGTCTGCAGTAACATCCTCTGCGACCATGAGTTCGGGCTTTGCGTCGCCGCGCGCGGACTCCTCCTCGGCCGCAGCATTGAGCTCCCGTTCGAGGGCAGGCAGCTCGCCATAAAGTATCCGCGACGCCGACTCGAGGTCGCCTTCGCGCTGGTACTTTTCGGCGGCTGACCTCAGTTCGTCGATCTTGGCTTTGAGGTCACCAACGCGGTTGAGTCCGGCCTTCTCGGCTTCCCAACGGGCGTTGAGGGCCCTGAGTGCTTCCTTCTTGTCCGCCATGTCAGCGCGAAGGGCAGCCAACCGCTCAACGGATGCAGGATCAGTCTCGCCCTGCAGGGCCAGTTCTTCCATGGTGAGGCGATCGACGGAACGGCGGAGTTGATCGATCTCTTCCGGCGCTGAGTCAATCTCCATCCGAAGCCGTGACGCGGCCTCGTCCACGAGGTCGATCGCTTTGTCCGGGAGCTGACGGCCCGAGATGTACCGGTTGGACAGGGTTGCAGCCGCCACCAGTGCCGAGTCGGCGATGGCCACCTTGTGGTGGGCCTCGTACCGTTCCTTGAGGCCGCGCAGAATGCCGATGGTGTCCTCGACGCTCGGCTCGCCCACGTAAACCTGCTGGAAGCGGCGTTCCAAGGCAGGGTCCTTCTCGATGTTTTCGCGGTACTCGTCCAGGGTGGTGGCACCAATGAGCCGCAACTCGCCGCGGGCCAGCATCGGCTTGAGCATGTTGCCCGCATCCATCGCGCTGTCGCCCGTTGCGCCAGCTCCAACTACCGTGTGGATTTCATCGATGAATGTGACGATCTGGCCGTTGGAGTTCTTGATCTCCTCCAGAACCGCTTTGAGCCGCTCCTCGAATTCACCGCGGTATTTGGCGCCCGCAACCATGGAGGCCATGTCCAAGGCAATGAGGGTCTTGCCGCGGAGGCTCTCCGGGACGTCGCCGGCAACCATGCGTTGGGCGAGGCCCTCGACTACCGCGGTCTTACCTACGCCAGGCTCACCAATCAGTACCGGGTTGTTCTTGGTGCGCCGGCTCAGGACCTGAACCACGCGACGGATTTCGCTGTCACGCCCAATGACCGGGTCCAGCTTCCCCGAGCGGGCAATAGCAGTGAGGTCCGTGCCGAACTTCTCCAAGGCCTGGAACGTATTTTCTGGATCCGGCGAGTTGACCTTTCGATCGCCCCTGACACCCGGCAGCGCGGCAAGCAGTGCTTCGTGGGAGGCACCGGCGTCGCGCAATAGCTTTCCGACTGCGTCGCTGCCGGCCGAAAGCCCCAACAGCAGGTGCTCAGTAGAGACAAAGGAATCGCCGAGTTTATCGGCCTCATTCTGGGCAGCCTGAATGGCCTGCATGGACTGCCGGGACAGCTGGGCTTGCTGGACCGAGCTGCCCGAAGAGGACGGCAGCGACTTGATGGCCGAACTGGCCTGAACGCTCACGGCATCAGGATCGGCACCCGTGGCGCGCAGGAGTGCCACGGCAACGCCCTCGCGCTGGTCCATGAGGGCCTTCAGCAGGTGTGCTGGCTCCAATTGCGGGTTGCCGGCAGTAGAGGCATTCATGGCGGCCGCAGAAAGGGCCTCCTGGCTTTTGGTGGTGAATTTGACGTCCAACGAAAGCTCCCTTTCTGGAGTAAGACCAATACTTTCAAAGTTGAGTCTACTACGCTCAACTTTGCTTTGTGGCCCATGTGTTCCATGTTTGCCCACGGCGAAACACCTGTCCAGACGAAACCATGGCTATGTGAATAACAGGGGTCTACGATCAGGCAGTGACAGGGTGGAACCACCGACAAATGCCGGCAACAAAGGACACGACATGACTAAGTACGTGGCGCTTTACACCGCTCCCCAGTCCGCCGAATCCGCAATGGAAGAAGCCTCCCCGGAGTCAGCAGCCGAAGGCATGAAGGTCTGGATGGACTGGGCCAACAAGGCCGGCGACGGGATCATCGATCTTGGCACGCCTCTGGGCGGAGGTAAGGAAGTGGCAAACTCAGGTGTCTCCGATACCAACACAGGCGTAGCGGGGTACACCATCCTCCAGGCCGAAAACATGGCCGGCGCCCTCGCTCTCCTGGAGGGCCACCCGCACCTGATGATGCCCGGAGCCAGCATCCAGGTCTGCGAGGCCCTGGACATTCCAGGCATGTAACTGCCAACCAGGCGGGGCTGGCCTCACGCCGGATAGATCGAGACCAGCGCGGACTTCACGACGAACCGCACGTCCACGCCCGGTGCCAGGCCGAGATCGGCAGAGGCAGCAGGAGTGATATCTGCGGACAATGTGCCGCGCTTCCCCGCGCCCGGTCCGCCCGCCCTGACGCGGATCTGGTCGCCGTGCGGCTCCAAGTCACTGACGGTGACAGGAAAGGAGTTGCGTGGGCTGCCGTGCACTTCGCCAAGAAAAACGGAAACGGCCGACGGCGGGAAGGCCGCCACGCCTGCCTGGCCGGGCGAAGGTGACCACTCGGGATCGTGCTGTCCGGCGAAAAGCCGGCCATCCGGCGTCGTGATTCCCTGCTCGGTGATGATTCCGCTGATGAGGTTCAGTCCTGCAAGCCCGGCCGCGAAGTGGCTTCGGGGGCGTTCGAGGACTTGGCGGGTTGGGCCTTCCTCGGAAATCCGCCCGTTCTCCACGACGATGACGCGATCGGCGAGCATGTAGGCGTCCAGGACGTCGTGCGTGACGATGATGGCGTTGCGTCCATCCAGGACCCGTTTGAGGACGCGGCGCAGCAGTGGTGCGGCATGGATATCCAGGGCCGACATCGGCTCATCGAGGAGCAATAACTCGGGCTCCGTGGCGAGCGCCCTAGCAACGGCCACACGCTGCGCCTGACCACCGGACAGCTCTGCTGGTTTGCGGGATTCCAGGTGAAGTGCGTCCACCTCAGTCAGCCAAAGCCGGGCGGTTTCGCGGGCCGCGGCTTTGGATCTGCCCTTGCTGCGCGGCCCGAAGGCGACGTTGTCCAGCACGGTCAGGTGCGGAAACAGCAGTGCCTCCTGAGCGAGCAGCGCAGTGCCGCGCAGGTGCGGTGCGCTCCACTCGTGGGTGCCGCCGTCGAGGTCAAAAAGCTGCCGGCCGCCAATCTGTGCGCTCCCGGAATCTGGCCGCAGCAGGCCCGAAATCACGCCAAGAAGAGTTGATTTTCCGGCGCCGTTGGGACCGAGAATGGCTAGGGTTTCGCCGTCGGAAAGCTTGATTGACATCTCGAAGTTGCGGGATTTAAGGCTCGCTTCCAGTTCAAACGTCATGGCTGGACGTCCGCATGGGCGCTTGCACCAGTGTTGCTGGGGCGTCGACCGTAACTCAGGCCCACTACTGCCGCGGCGACCGCCACCAAAACCAAAGAAAGAGCGACGGCGGCGTCGGGGTCAGTTTCGCGCTGAAGGTAAATCTCCAAGGGAAGAGTGCGCGTGACGCCTTGCAAGCTGCCGGCGAAGGTCAAGGTAGCGCCAAACTCTCCGAGGCTGCGCGCGAAGGACAGAACGGCCCCCGACGCGAGCCCTGGAACCACCAAGGGTAGTGTGACCCGGCGCAGGACCGTGGTTGGCCGCGCGCCCAGGGTCGCCGCCACGGCCTCATATTTGCTTCCCGCAGTCCGCAGGGCGCCTTCGAGGCTGACAACCAAGAACGGCAAGGCCACGAATGTTTGTGCAAGCACCACGGCGGTAGTGGAGAACGCGATCTGAATTCCGAACATTTCGAGCGACTTCCCCAGCAAACCTTGCCGCCCGAAGGTGTAGAGCAGCGCGATACCTCCGACGACGGGCGGCAGCACGAGGGGCAACAGCACGAAGGAGCGCAGCAGCCTCTGCCCGGGAAACTCCCCGCGGGCCAGGACAAGGGCCAACGGCACACCAAGCACGATGCACAACAGGGTGCTTGCTGCTGACGTCCTCAGGCTCAGGCCCAACGCATCGAGCGACGATTCCGACGTGATGAGCGGAAGGAACTGGGACCAGTTCACGCGCACCAGCATCGCGAGCAGGGGAAGAATCACCAGCAGACCGCCCGCAACGGCGATCACGTAGATCCACCGTGGGATGCCGTGGTATCCAGTTCGATTCATTGCGTTCCTACGACGGGCCGAAGCCGGCGTCACCCAGGACCTTCTGCCCCGCGCTGCCGGTGACCATGGCCATGAAGGCCCGGGCGAGGTCCTTGTTTTTGCTGGTGCCCACAGTGGCAATCGGATACGTATTGACGGCCTTGCCGGACTCCGGAAACGGTATGCCCTTCACCTTGCTCCCGGCACCCTTGATGTCCGTCACGTAGACCAGCCCGGCGTCGGCTTCCTGCGAGACGATCTTGCCCAGCACATCACTGACTGATGACTCTTCGCTGACCGGGCTCAAGGTGGTCCCCGAAGCCTTCTCTATCGTCTCCGCGGCCGCACCACAAGGAACCTGACTGGCACAGACCACAACTTTGACGCCGGGCTTGGACAGGTCCGCGAAGGAAGAGATCGACGCCGGGTTGCTGGGCGGGACAGCGATCTCCAGTATGTTCGTGGCAAAGTTTGTCGCGGTGCCGTCCACGAGTTTTGCGTCCGAGACCTTGGTCATGTTCTTGGTATCGGCTGAGGCAAACACATCAGCTGGTGCACCCTGGGTGATTTGCGTTGCCAAGTCTGAAGAACCGGCGAAGCTAAGGTTCACTTTGGTGCCGGGGTTTGAGGCCTCGAAGTCCTGGGCAAGTTGGGTGAACGGTGCTTTGAGGGACGCTGCCGCGAAGACGGTGATGGTGCCCCCCAGCTGATTCCCGGTTGCCGCTGGGCCTGCGGCGTTTGAAGCACAGCTCGCCATACCGGCCGCCAAGGCCACCGCGACTAAGAGAGCCATGGCTTTCGTGCCAGTGTTCCTCATACGACGCTCTTTCCCTGAGGCGTTTCGATGATGACAGTTGTGGCCTTCACCACCGCTGTAGCCACTGACCCAAGTTCCAGACCAAGCTCGCGCACGGCTTCACTGCTCATCAGCGACACCACACGGAACGGCCCACATTGAAGCTCCACCTGTGCCATGACCTTGTCCGCGGTAATGCCCGTGACCAGGCCGACGAAGCGGTTCCGGGCCGAGCTGCCTGTACGGGCGGGATCGTCCGGAAGGTGGGACTGATCGCGGGCAACCTTGGCCAGCTCCAAGCCATCCACAGCGAGTCGGCCCGCGGCGTCCTTCCGGGCGGTAAGTGTTCCGTTCTCGGTCCACCGCCTCACAGTGTCGTCGCTGACACCAAGGAACCGGGCTGCTTCGGAAATCCGTATTTGCGGCATAAATCGATTCTAGATCCGTATTTGCGGATTGTGTTGTGTGATTGCTCCGTAAAACGGAATGTTACTGTCTAGTTCCAGGCGAGAGCGCCGCTGGTGCGCTGGGCGGCAAACGGTGCGGGCCGCCGTCGTACTCTATCCGGCGTGGAGTCATAGCCGTAACCTGTTGCCAAGGAACTCCTACGCTCCTTCCCAGTTGCTGTGACCACACGGGCAGCGAAGCCTGTGCTTCCGGGGCGGACGCTCGGCGGTAGCCGCTCCGACGACCGGTAACTGGGAAGGATCGTTTGGCTTACACTTTGCCAATGGCCGTATATGTCGATCCGCCCCTGTGGCCCGCCCACGGCACCGTGTTTTCACATCTGGTATCAGACAAGTCCTTGGACGAGCTTCACGCTTTCGCCGAGGCGGCCGGAGTCCCCGAAAGGGCGTTCGACGGCGACCACTACGACGTTCCTGAACGCCGTTACAACGACCTCGTAGCGGCTGGAGCCATTCCCGTGGAGGCAAGGGTCCTGGTGCGGAAACTCATTGCGAGCGGCCTTCGCATTCCCGCACGCGATCGCAGCAAAGCCCTCACCGTTCCGCTGATGGAGCGATGGAACAGCACCTACCCCGGGCACGAGGAACTCGGCTTGGAACTACTGGAACGGTGGGGCGAGGACGGCCGTAAGTACCACAGTCGGACCCATTTGCTGGCCGTCCTCGAAGCCCTGGACATTTTGACGGAACCCGCCCTCCCTGCCCGCACAGTCACGCTGGCGGCCTGGTTCCACGACGCCGTCTATGAAGGCGTCGCGGGGCAGGACGAGGAAGAATCAGCGCGGCTTGCCGAGGACCGACTGACTGCTGCGCGTCTGGCCCCGGAAGACGTCGCCGAGGTGGCCCGATTGGTACGGCTCACCGCCGAACACAATCCCAAACCCGGCGACCATGCCGGAGCCCTCCTCTGCGATGCCGATCTCTCCGTACTCGGAGGCGACGAACAGTCCTACGCGCGCTACCTGGCCGCCGTCCGGGAAGACTATGCCCACGTCAGCGACGACGATTTCGCCAAGGGGCGTGCCGCCGTCGTGCGTCATCTGCTGTCACTGGACCCTCTCTTCCACGGTGAGCGGGCCAAGGCGCTCTGGCTTGACGCAGCCCGCCGCAACCTCATAGCCGAACTCGGATGAGCGAACCGGGAGCGCCCCAGCGGCAGTTGCCGTACTCGGTCCGGTTCGAATGGGGGCTCGACGGCGCCCGCGCCATAGTGCCACGGGCGGACCTTGCTGTTGTGGTTGACGTCCTTTCCTTCACGACGTGCGTGAGCGTCGCCGTGGATCGTGGGGCGGCCGTTTTTCCCTACCCGATGCGCGATGCTGCGGCGAGTGAGTTCGCCGCTCATCATCAGGCTGCGCTGGCCGGACCGCGTGGCGGGGAGGGGTTGAGTTTGTCTCCGGCGAGCCTGCGTCATGCGCCGCATCTTGAGCGTGTAGTCCTGCCGTCACCCAACGGCTCGACGCTGAGTCATGAGCTCGCCAACTCCGCACGACAAGTAGTGGCTGTGTGCTTACGCAACGCCGCGGCGACCGCCGACTGGGTCCATGCCACACTGCCTGCGGATGCGGTGATTGCTGTGATCGCCGCAGGTGAGAAGTGGACCAATGGCTCGCTGCGGCCAGCGTTGGAGGACGAGCTCGGAGCGGGAGCGTTCATCGCCGGATTGGCAGGATCGGGGCGCCGGAATTTCTCACCTGAAGCCGGATCTGCGGCGGCGGCCTTCGACGCCGCCGAGCCCAAGCTGGCCTCGGTGCTGCGCGGTTGCTCCAGCGGGCGGGAACTAATCGATGGGGGCTTCATTGAAGACGTGGCAATTGCCGCCGAGTTGGATGGCAGCACTGTGGTTGCATTGCTGACGGATGGGGCTTTTCAGGGCGTCGGTGCCACCGATTAGACCGGCGAGCTAGCGATAGGTGCTGACGAACGGCTGGTTTGTCGGCACAATCTGCTTGCCGAGAGGCATCAGCGATACCGGGATCAGCTTCAGGTTCGCGATGGCCAGTGGGATACCGATGATGGTGATGGCCATTGCGAAAGCCGTAACCACGTGGCCGATCGCAATCCAAATACCCGCCACCAGCAACCAAATCACGTTGCCCAGAAGTGCGAAGACACCCGTTCCGCCGGGCTTCTCCACCACCATCCGGCCAAACGGCCATAGGCAATAAGCGCCTATCCGGAACGAAGCGATGCCCCAAGGAATGGTCACAATGAGCACGCAGCAGATAATGCCTGCTGCGAAATAGCCCAGTGCCAACCAGAAACCACCGAAGACCAGCCAAATGATGTTGAGCAGCGTTTTCATAGTCTCAATTCTCCCTTGCCGGACAGACATTAAGCCTCAGGGTCTGCCCTGAATCGGCCCTGAGTTTGACGACGGTGTTGGAGGAGCTCAGTCCAGCAACGCGTCCAGCTTGTCGAACGATGTTCCCCAGCCGTCCCGCGTCATTTCCACCCATTCTTCCGATGCGAAGGGGCCCTGGGTGAGATGCATCCGGGTGCGTCCGTTGAGGTCTTCGAATTCGAGGTGCATTTCCTCGTACTCATGATCGGCATCGGGAGCAGCCTTTGCCCTTGCTACGAGGAGCGCGGGTGCATCCAGCTCCGTGATGACAGCTTCGATGGGTGCTTCCTGCTCCCCCTCGTCGTCCGTCCATGCCATGACCACTTGCCAGATTCCGCCCACGCGCGGCTCCACGATGATCTTGTCGCGTGGAGCATCCACTTCCACGGGCCCGAACCACTTGGTGAGCTGATCCGGGTCCATCCAGGCATCGAAGATCCGATCACGCGGGGCGTCGAACTCGCGGATCAGGGTCAGGGTGTGCTGTTCCGTGCTCATTGCTTGGGCTCCTCGTTTGGTCCGATTGTTTGGTTCCGTGTTTGGTTCCGTGTTTGGTTCCGTGTTTGGTTCCGCGTGTAAGTCCAGTGGCGTGTTCCAGTGAATCCTGTCGTCGTGAGCGAGTCTAGGGTGTGCCAGCGCTAAGTCGGATGCTCTCTCACATCATCACCCGAATTCCCCAACGTTCTCTCACATCATGAACCGTTCGGGGGTGTCCGCCGGCAGGACGTGACAGAGGAACGAACGAAAAGCAGCACGACGTGACAGAGGAACGCCCCAAAAGCCGCAGGACGTGAGAGAAGAACGCCCGAAAAGCGGCAGGACGTGACAGAGGAACGCCCCAAAAGCGGCAGGACGTGAGAGAAGAACGCCCGAAAAGCGGCAGGACGTGACAGAGGAACGCGCCGAACACGGCAGGACGTGACAGAGGAACGCGCCGAACACGGCAGGACGTGACAGAGGAACGCGCCGAACACGGCAGGACGTGAGAGAGGAACGCCCCAAAAGCAGCAGGACGTGAGAGAGGAACGCGCCAAAAGCAGCAGGACGTGAGAGAACGTCAGGCCTTTGCAGCTTCCACGAACGCGCGGATCTTCGCCAGGTCCTTCACTCCCCGAGACGACTCCACACCTGAGGAAACGTCCACGCCCCAGGCATCCGCCGCAGCGGCAGCAAAGGCGACGTTGCCGGGTTCGAGACCGCCTGCGAGCAACCACTCCCGGTCGCCCAGTCCCTTGGCCCGCACGGACGCATAGTCCCAGGACTCCCCCGAGCCCGGCACGGCTGCATCGATCAAGAGCAGATCCTCGCCCAGATCACTGAACTCGTCCGGCGCGGCACCCATGGTGACGGCTCGGATGAGCCGCATCCCGGCGTCGTGCACTGTTTTGACGTCCTCAGCAGCCCGGGTGCCGTGCAGTTGAACCCAGGTGAGTCCCGCGGCTCGCGCAACAGAAACGGCGTCGGAGGCAGGCTCATGCCGGAACACAGCCACAGCATGAACGCCTGCGGGCACCAGCGGCAGCAGGATACGCACCTGGTCAGGACTGACTTCACGTGGGCTGGAAGTCAACACGAAGCCGACGGCGTCCGCGCCGGCGTCAACGGCGGTGCGCACGGATTCGGGCGTGCTCAAGCCGCACACTTTGACGAACATTCCGCGCCTCCAGCCGTACTCACAACGTTTTCCACATATGACGTTAGCAAAGCCACGCTGACAACGCAGAAGCTGTGTCCACCACTAGGCTGGTCGGATGGAGATCATCCGCTTTGCCGACATCCACCCCGAACCGTGGCGCAACGGAGGCGGGGTGACGCGCGAACTCGCCAGCCACCCTAAGGCCGCCTCGGCCCAGGATGGGGCATGGGATTGGCGCGTCAGCATCGCCGACGTCTCCAAGGCTGGGGACTTCTCCAATTTTCCGGGCATGGAACGGGTCATCACCATCATTGACGGTGAGTTGCTGCTGCTGACCGTCGACGGCGAGGAGCACCCGCTGGAGAAGTATCGCCCGTTCCGTTTCTCCGGCGAGGCAGCTTCGTCGGCCACTCTGCCCACCGGGGACATCCGCGACCTCAACGTCATCGCTCGCGCCAGCGCGTTCAAGGGGTACACGTCCATCGTCGAGATCTCCAAGAAACGCGCGCACCCCGTCTTCGAGGGCCAGTTGGCGGTCCTCCTGGAAGGCAAGGCGACGGTCGCGCCCGGCGCGGCTCCGGAGGAAGGCGCCGCTGTGGGGGAAGAGTCCGACGGCGCCAGCCCGGCTCCCACCGAGACCGAACCGGTTGAGCTGAATCGCTACGACGCCGTGGTGGGCTCGGATACGCGGAGTCCCGAGATCTCGGGCCGGGGTTTTGTTGCTGTGATCTCCATCGACAAAGTGGACCCCGCAAACGCCTGAGCTGGTGACTTTGGCCACCAGAAGTGGCCACCCTCTGCAGGAGTTGCTAGCCTGAAATCAAGGTTCCGCTCTGGAACCTCCGGACGACGGTTCAGTACCCGGCACGCGACAAGACTGGCCAAAGGATCTGTCATGTCGTGGTTAATTCTCATTCTCTCCGGCGCGCTCGAGGCCGTTTGGGCTGCAGCCCTGCACCGCTCAAAGGGCTTCCGCAAGCCCGTCCCCACAGTCGTCTTCCTGGTGAGCGTCATCGCCAGCACCGGCGGCCTGGCGATCGCCATGCAATCCATTCCTACCGGTACGGCGTATGCACTGTGGGTGGGTGTCGGCGTCGTCCTGACCTCGGCCTACGCCATGGTCACCAAGGTGGAACGCGCGACGACGGCCCGGCTGCTGCTGCTCGCAGGAATCGGCGCGTGCGTGGTCGGCCTGAAGGTGGTGGCGTAGCCATGGCTGCAACAACCACCAATACCCAGAAGTCTGCGAAGAACGGCGTCTTCTGGCTGGTTCTCCTCGCCTCCGCCGTCCTCGAAGCCGTGTGGGCCACCGCGCTGGGTCTCTCCAACGGTTTCAGCCAACTGTTACCCACTGTGGTTTTCGCGGTGACGGCAGCATTGAGCATGCTCGGACTCGGGATCGCCGTAAAGCGGATCCCCTTGGGCACCGCCTACGCGGTGTGGGTTGGAATCGGCGCCGCGCTGACTGTTGGGTGGGCCATGGTCACAGGGGTGGAACCCGCCAGCCCGCTGAAGCTGCTCTTCATCGCCGGAATCGTGGGTTGTGCTGCCGGTTTGAAGGCGTTGCCGGCTGAGAAACCTGTAGCCAAAGCCGAGTAGCCACGCTCCTTCCCAGTTACCTCCACTCGCACCTGCCCCAGTGCCGGCAAAACCCCGGAAACACGGGGGCTGTGCGGGCTTTGGAGTTCGTCAGGACCCGAGCAACTGGGAAGGACCGCAGCCTCGCGCAGGAATACCCATCGCGTCCATGGAGTTCACGCCAACAAAGGGCACTTCGAATACCAACACGCATGGGAGAAGTTCATGACTGCAGTTCAACTCGGCGATGGCCTTTCTGTTAGCCCCCTCGGCTTTGGCGGCATGGCCCTGACGCCGGTGTATGGGGGAATCGACCCCGAGGAAGCCCTGCAGACACTTAGGCATGCGGTGGATGCGGGAATTACGTTCATCGACACCGCAGATGTTTACGGCGCGGGAAGCAATGAGGAGTTGGTAGGCAAGCTCCTGAAGGGCCGGCGCGACGAGGTCCAGTTGGCAACAAAGTTCGGGATAGAGGGCAACGCCGCGAACGGGTACACGGGAGTTCGCGGCGATGCGCCCTACGTCAGGCAGGCGGCAGAAGCTAGCCTCCGCCGCCTGGACACTGACGTGATTGACCTCTACTACCTGCACCGCCGGGACCTCCGCGTTCCGATAGTGGAAACCGTGGAGGCCATGGCGGAGCTGGTCCGTGAGGGCAAGGTTCGGCACCTTGGACTGTCTGAGGTGACAGCCGAGGAGCTCCGGCAGGCCAACACCGTCCATCCCATTGCCGCGGTCCAGAGTGAATGGTCAATCTGGAGCAGGGATGTTGAGCAAAACGTTGTTCCCGCAGCGAAGGAACTCGGTGTTGGCTTTGTGCCTTATTCGCCGCTCGGCCGCGGGTTCCTCACGGGAACCATTAGCGCGAGCGACTTGGGCGAAAACGACTTCCGCCACAAGATTCCCCGCTTTGGTGGCGAGGCCCTCGATGCAAACCAGGCCGTAGTGGCCGCGGTTCGCAAGGTAGCCGATGACCTGGGTGCAACTCCAGCCCAGGTAGCACTGGCTTGGCTGTTCGCCCAAGGCAAGCGCCTTGGACTGCCGGTGGTCCCCATCCCCGGCACGCGCAAAACGCACCGCATCGACGAGAACCTTGGCGCGTTGTCCCTGCAACTGGGAACAGCGCAACTTGAGGTGCTCGACCAGACCGCGGACGCCGTCGTGGGTTCACGTTCTGCCGACCCCAACTGGGTGTCGCAAGGCCGCGAAGCCAACACGACCACTGCATAGACTGAGCCGATGGATTCGCTTATTCACTCATCGCGGGACGTCACCATCCGGAGCATCTCGGTCAGCGAGATGAACAACAATGTGTATCTGCTCACCTCGAAGTCGACAGGCGTGCAGCTGTTGATCGACGCCGCCGACGACCTTCCAGCCATTCAGCAACTCCTGAAGGACAGCGAAACGGATACTTCCGAGGTGCCGAAGCTCGTCCGAATCGCCACCACGCACCAGCATTGGGACCACATCCGCGCCTTGGGTGAGCTGGTGTCAGCTACCGGCGCGAGCACTTCTGCAGGAGCGGACGACGCCGATGCGCTGCCCGTACCGGTGGATGTCCGGCTTGGTCACGGCGACGTCGAGCGGTTCGGCGACTTCGAGATCACGGCGGTCCACCTGCGTGGACACACCCCTGGCTCGATCGCTTTCGTTTACCAGGATCCGGACGGGCCTGCCCACATTTTCAGTGGGGACTCGTTGTTTCCAGGAGGCGTCGGCAACACACAGGGCGATCCTTCACGTTTCACTTCACTGTTGAACGACGTGAAAGAGCGGCTGTTCGACGCCTACCCGGACGAGACCGTGGTGCACCCGGGCCATGGATTGCCCACGACCCTCGGAGCCGAGCGGCCACACCTTGAGGAGTGGCGCGCCCGCGGCTGGTAACCCATGCGTTGCGGGGCCTGCTCTGAGCTCTATTCCTTGGGGACAGTGCGCAGAGCGGGCCTTCCAACCCGGGCCCACGCCGGCAGGGTTCCCTGGCCGAGCTTGCGAGGCGAGGGTGCCGGTGGGGTATTAGCGGCCGCGACGCTCGTTTGAAGCCGGTGCCGATGCGCGGCGCGGGCCACTGCGTGCCGGACGACCGGCGCCGGAGCCCCCGCGACCGGAGTTGCCGGAAGCACCGGAGCCCGAACCGTAGGATCCGCCGGATGTAGCGCCCGTCGCGGAAGACCAAACAGCCTTGTTTCCGCCAGTGCGGGTGCTCGTGGTGGACGCGGTGCGCGGAGCCGAAGCAGAGCGCTGGCCACCGGTAGCGGCACGCTGGCCCGAAGCCGGACGGCCACTGCGGGCGCCCTGGCCCTGCGAGCCGGGAACGTCGTTGCGGTGCGTGGCACCAGCCTTGCCGCGGCCGCGTGAGCTGCGGGCGACGTCGTCGTTCATTGCTGCGCGACGGTCAGCGCGGTTGATGTCGGTGCGAACCGGCTCAGCTGCCACCTTGCCGCGTCCGCCGCGACCGCCACGGCCACCCGTGGTGGGTGCGGCCTGGCCGCCGGTACGGCGTGCGCGCTTTCGCTGGGCGTTGGCGCCAGTTGACGTGCCACCACCCTGCGGGGCTTTCGCCGCGAGGAGGGCCGCACGAGTGCGGGGATCAACCTTGTCTGCGATGTCGCCCACGAGCTCGGCGACCAGCGGCGAGTTGGCAGTGACGCGCTCGAACGACACATCGACGCCCGCAGCCTTCATGAGCTTCTTGACGTCGCTCTGCTGCTCCGGAAGCGTCAGGGTGACAACCGTGCCATCGGAACCGGCGCGGGCCGTGCGGCCTGAGCGGTGCAGGTACGCCTTGTGCTCTGTGGGCGGGTCGACGTGGATGACGAGTTCGACGTCGTCAACGTGCACGCCGCGGGCTGCGACGTCGGTGGCCACCAGGACGCGAACGTCACCGTTGGAGAACTCGGCCAAGTTGCGGTCGCGGGCGTTCTGCGACAGGTTGCCGTGAAGGTCGACGGCGGGGATTCCGGCGTCCGTCAGGGTCTTGGCAAGCTTACGGGCGTGGTGCTTGGTCCGCATGAAGAGGACGCGGCGGCCGGCGCCGGAGGCCAGTTCGACGATGAGCTGCTTCTTCACGGTCTGATCGTTGACTACCAGGACGTGGTGTTCCATGGTGGTGACGGCAGCCTGCGGGTCATCCACGGAGTGCGTTAGCGGGTTGGAGAGGTAACGGTTGACCAGCTTGTCAACACCGTTGTCCAACGTCGCCGAGAAGAGCAGGCGCTGACCCTGGGTGGGGGTCATGTCCATGAGCTTCTTGACCACCGGGAGGAAGCCGAGGTCAGCCATGTGGTCTGCCTCGTCCAGCACGGTGACCTCAACGGCTTCGAGGGTCAGGATGCGCTGGCGGATCAGGTCTTCGAGGCGGCCCGGGCAGGCGATGACGATGTCGACGCCGGCGCGCAGCGCCTTTTCCTGGCGTGCCTGGGAGATGCCGCCGTAGATCACCGTGGTGTTCAGGCCCATGGCCTTGGCCAACGGCTCGATGGTGGCGTTGATCTGGGTTGCGAGTTCACGCGTCGGTGCAAGGACGAGACCCATGGGGCGGCCCGGCTTGCGGAAGTGCTTGGCTTCACGCTCGGCCAAGCGGGCCACGAGCGGGATGGCGAAAGCGATGGTCTTGCCGGAGCCGGTGCGGCCACGGCCCAGGACGTCGCGGCCTGCGAGCGTATCCGGGAGGGTCTTCACCTGGATGGGAAATGCCTCTTCGATGCCGTCTGCGGCGAGGGAATCAGCAATAGCCTTGGGCGTGCCAAGGGCAGCAAAAGTAGTCATGTACTTATGTCTTTCGGGCGGTGTCCAGTTGCGGACATCGGCCCCCGACGCCGGTTGGGCCAGGGGTTCGCCGAGGAAAAGTCAGGTGGTCTACCGGTTCGCTGCTGGAGCGTTGGCCGGGACCAAATGGAAGCGTTCATCGACGCAGGATGTGCCTCTCACATGAAAAATGCCCCGTCACGTAGCCTGTTGGGCCACCTGCTTCAGGGCGTCACCGCACATCAAGTGCTCCCAGTCTAGCAGTGTTCGGCCTCGAGCCCCGCATCGGGCTGGTTCGGGCCCGCGTTGTGGGGCCCCAACTGGGTAGCAGCTGAGCGCGTTTTGGACGCTCAAAACGCGCTCAACTGGTACTTACTTGGGCTTGGTGAGCGTCGGGCTACTTGTGGAGCGATGCCTCAGGTTCGGTTTCCCGCGTGGTGGAGACACCCGCCCGGGTGGCGACCCGCGGCGCTATGAGGACCCCGACGACGGCGATCACCGCCGTCAGTGCAAAGACCCCCGCAAACGGGTTCGTCGTCGTAAATGCTGCGAAGACGAGTCCCGTGGCGGCGAGGGACAAGGCGCCGCCCAGAGAGTCCGAGATGGACATCGCTGCGCTGTTGAAGCCCTGGTTTTCCTCATTGGACAGCGCCAACGTCATCACGGACAGCCGCGGGTACATGAGTCCCATGCCACCGCCCGCAAGGATCCACCCTCCAATGGCAATACCCGCCGGCAGCGCCAAGGCCGCGGTCACCAGGGCCAGCATTATGGCCACCAGCACCAGCGCAGCACCAATTTTCACGGCGAGAGCATCGGCCAGCTTGGAACCCAACCGGCCCTGTAAAGCGGACGCTCCTGCCCATGCGAGCGCGGCGCCGGTCAGCGTGAGCCCGGCAAACGTCGGCGTGAAGGCGTACTGCTCCGTCAACAGATACGGCAGGTAAACCTCCGCGCCGAAAAACGCTGCCGATGCTAAACCGCGGGTGAGGATCACACTGGGAAGGCCTCGACGGGCAACCAGTGTTCCGCGCGGGACCAACGGCCTTACCGCCACCACTGCAAGGACAAGCGCGACGACGGCAATCACCCCGCCCATGCCCGGCACCTCTGCGGACAGGTTCAGCGCAAGGACGGTCAGCGCGGCCAGCGCCGCCCAGCCCATGCGTCCGAAGGCCCACGGCACACGCTGGGTATCTGCTTCGGAGTCGGGTGCCATCCCGCGTACAGCCGGAACCACCATCAGCAGTGCCGGAACAACCAGCCCCACAACGCCAAGGAACACCCAGTGCCAACTGCTGAGCTGTGCCACGATCCCTGCGGCAAACGGGCCCACCAGGGAAGGGATCACCCAGGATGCGGCAAAGGCGGCAAAGATTTTGGGATGCAGAGTCGGCGGGTAGACCCGTGCCACCAACACATACAGGGCAACGGTCATGGCACCGCCGCCGAGTCCCTGCACGAGCCTTCCCAGCACCAGGACCTCCATGCTGCCGGYTGTTCCTGCGATCAGCAGGCCGGTGACGAACAGCGCCACCGATGCGTACAGCGGCGCCGCCGGACCCCGACGATCGGACCAGTTACCTGCCCCCACCATGCCCATCACGCCAGTCGCCAGGGGGCCGGCGAAGGCGAGCGCGTAAAGGCCGGCTCCGTCCAGGTCCCGGCTGACGAGCGGCATGATGGTGGTTACCGCCAGGGACTCGAAGGCGCTGAGGAAAACGAGCGCACAAGCACCGACGGTGGCCAGCAGGTAAGGGCGGCGGAGTATCCCGGCCGTTGAAGTATCAGAGGTCATGGACGTTACCCTAGAACCTCAACTAATGTTGAGGTCAATCCACCACGCCCACCACCGGAGGACCAGCCATGCCACAAGTTCCAGGCAGCGCCCACCGGCCCCTGAGCATCGGTGAGCTTTCCGAGCGCAGCGGAGTATCGCCGTCGGCCCTTCACTTCTACGAACGCAACGGGCTCATTACAGCTGACCGCACGGCCGGCAACCAGCGCCGGTACCGGCGCGAAACGTTGCGTCGGGTGGCATTCATCAAAACATCGCAAAGAGTTGGCCTTCCTCTAAAGGACATCCGTGAGGCGCTGGACTCCCTGCCGGATGGGCGAACGCCCACCAAACGGGATTGGACGCGGTTGTCGTCGCGATGGCGCAGGGAACTCGACGAGCGAATTGCCGCGCTGCAACACCTGCGGAATGACCTGGATGGGTGCATCGGCTGCGGTTGCCTGAGCCTGAAGTCGTGCACCCTGCAGAACCCTGCCGACGAACTGGGGGCGACCGGGGCAGGAGCCCAGCGCTGGAAGCAGCCCGGATAATCCCATCAGATGATCGCCGTCATGACGTTCCAGCCCGTTCCCACCTGTACGCGCGGCGAATATCCCCCGAAGCCCTGCCCCGGGTAGAGCCACAGAGTGCCGCTCGCGTCGCGGGCAAGGATGTCCGGCACATCGTCGCTGTCGAAGTCGCCCGGCGTGACGATGGCTGACATGACGTTCCATTCGATGCCAACCAGCAACGGTGGGTACCAACCTCCCGAGCCGTCGGGTTCGTAGAGAAACAGCGTGCCCCACGTGTCGCGGGCAAGGATGTCGCGCCCCGGATAGCGAAGATTCCCCGGGCCCATGATGGCTGTCATCATGTTCCAGTTCGTACCCACCTTCGATCTGGGAAGCCACCCACCCGAGCCGTTGCCCGGATACAGCCAGAGGTCACCGGCACTATCCCGGGCCAGGACGTCGGCTTTGCCATCATCGTCAAAGTCTCCCGGGGCAACGACGGCGGTCATCGCGTTCCAGCCGACGCCGACTTTGGAGCGGGGCAGCCAATCAGAATTGCCATCACCCGGATACAGCCACAAATCACCAGTGTCGTCGCGTGCCAGAACATCCGGTTTGGCGTCACCATCAAAGTCGCCCGACGCCATCAACAGGTTCATGATGTTCCAGCCGGAACCAACCTGTGAACGGGGCAGCCATCCTTTGTTGCCGTTTCCGGGATACAGCCACAGGGCGCCGGCGGAGTCGCGTGCCAGAACGTCCGTGGCGCCGTCGGAGTTGTAGTCCTTCCACACGTTCTCCAGTCCTGCCGTGGTAACAGCCAAGAGGTAATCGCCCTGGTTGCCCGGAACGACGTACCCCTTGGAGGCGTCCGGGAGCATGACGAACTGGCGGGGAAGCAAGCCATCTTCCAACAGAATTACACCTGCTGGTTTGAGCGTCGGCAGGCTGAGCACGTTGATACTGTGGCCCAACACATAGAGTCGCCCACCGTCGGGACTGACTTGGACCGTGAGAGGTCCCATGTTCATGACCGGGCCGTCCGAGAGGCTGATCGGCGTCAGTGAATTCCCTTGCAGATTGACTTCAGCAACGTAATAGTCATTCGGCCTCTGGTCAACGACGAACGCTCGTGATCCGTCTGGAGTGAAGCTTGGTGCGGTGGCCACGGCTTGGGTCATCACTTCCCCGATTACGGTATTCGTGGTGACGCCTGCGATGGCGATGCCGCCTTCCAGCTTGGGATAGTACAGCTTGGATCCATCCGGGGACATGGACCCTCCAGTTGACGTCCCGCCGAGGGGAATGGTGCTGGTCACGGTGTTCGTAGACGTCTCGATGGCGGAGACCGATTGGTCCAGGAGATTCAGTGCGAAGGCCTTGGCCCCATCAGGCGTCACAAGAATCTGTGTTGGCTCGCGACCAACGGGAACCGAGGAGACCAAGGACGCCGCCGCCACATCGATGACCGCAACCGATCCCGGCGTCGAGCCCGTATCTGCGGGGGTGCCGTACACAGCCGCGTAAACACTGGCCGAGTCGGGAGTAAACGCGAGGCTGAAGACCGGGCCGTCCACGGGTATGTCCGCGACCGTCATCGCGGCAGTGTCCACCACGGTGAGGAAATGCTCCTGGAGCTCGCTTGTTGCGAGGAACACCTTGGCGCCGTCCGGGCTGACCTCCATGGCAGTAACATCCCGGACATCGATGCTCGCAGTCACGGTATCAGTGGCAACATCGATCGAGGCGAAGGCCCCGGATGCGGACACTGTGAACAGCTTGCTCCCGTCGGGGCTCGGTTCAACAAAGTGTGGGCTCGGAACCTCGATCCTGGACGGCGTCCCGAAAGTCGCCATGGGCGCAGTGATGGTTGGTGCAGTGCCTGCCGCGACGGCGTCGGGCTTCAATGGATTGGCCTGGGCCGGTAACCCGGAAGCCACGAGCGTAAAGGCCGCAGCCAAGGCCACAAAGGCAGCACGCGCACTGAATATAGACGTCCCGAACATCATGAATCCCCCGTTTCAGACGCCAGTGACTTGTGTCCAGCGCTTGGATCAAACGCTAGTCACCATCAAATGGAAAAACCAGATTGTTTTGTTCGTATGTGTGGAACTTGCCGAAGCAGCAACAGGGATTGCCTTGCGCCGAGCCTCACGGCACGCTTGGCATATGACTGAACACACGCACGACGGCGATACTCACCACAGCGAGCCGAGGCATGGCGGGCTCAATCTCCACGAGGACGCTGACAACGCCGCCGACATGTGGGACGGCATGTACAAGGAGCGTCCAAAGGTCTGGAGCGGGAACCCGAATCCTCAGTTGGTCGCCGAAGTGGCGGGCGTTCGTGTTGGAACGGCCTTGGACCTTGGCTGTGGCGAGGGTGCAGACGCGATCTGGCTCGCAGAGCAGGGCTGGAAGGTCACAGCAATGGATGTGTCCGCCGTCGCGCTTGAACGTGCAGCAGCCCATGCCGTGGACTCCGGTTACGCTGACCGGATCACGTGGCAGCAGCAGGACTTGGCGGAATGGAAGCCGGAACCCATCTTTGACCTCGTATCAGCACAGTTCCTCCACAGCCCCCTCCTGCCGTGGCGCGACTCTGTAGCTTCCGCGGCAGCGGCAGTAGCCCCGGGCGGCACGTTGCTGGTGGTCGGACATCACCCGCATGGACTCGCTCCTTGGAGCCACCACCGTGAAACGGGCATGTTCTTCTCGCCGGAACAGTTGGCTGGCGCGCTCCGCCTGGATCGCGAGCCGTGGTTCGTCAACGTCCTGACTTCGCGGGAACGCACCGTCACGGGTCCGGAGGGCGAACCGGCTACTGTTGTGGACACGGTCCTCCGGGCAACGAAGCACGCCTGATAGAGGCGGGAACCGCGCCCAAGCGGGGTGACGCCGTCGTCGTCAACTCCGGCGAAAAACTCACGCTGTTTCCGGCAGCAGTTCCCCGTACGGTGCCACCACTGTCCCTGTGGCTGTTGAGTCCGGGTTCAGCATCCAGCCAACCCGTTTGGCCGTATTCAACATGACGACGCTCTCCACGAGTTCGATGCCCGGGATCCGCTGCTGGATGGCGAGTTCCATTTCCATGACCTGCGCCAGCGAACGCAGCCACATGATCATGGTGAAGTTGGTCCGGCCGGTGGTTGACGCTGAAAACCTGACATTCCGGATGGAACGCAGTTCAGTGGCCGCGGCCTCGTGCTGTCCCGCGGGGACGTTCGCAAACCACTGGACTGTGATGGGATAACCGGAGAATTTTTGGGCGATCTCGCAGCGAAAGGAGAGCATCCTGCTGTTCAGCACCCGCCCCAACTGGCGTTGCACGGTGGCGGGATGCCGCCCCAAAGCCCGCGCTATCTCAGCAGCGGAGGCCCGGCCGTCATGGGACAGAAACGGGATAAGCGCCAGATGGCTCTCGGGCAGCGGCACGACGATGGCGTCCGGAGCGGAGGGGTTGGCCGATTCGGGCCCGGCCATCGCCCGGAGCGCCTGCTGTTCCCCCTTGGTGAGCACATTCAACCGCCACGCATAGCCGCTGGTATGGATGCGGGTGCAGAGCGACGTGTGGTACTTGGTAAGCCCACGGATTTCCTTGAGCCGCGGCAACAGGCTGGTGCTGAACTGATCGAGGTCCTGCGTGATAACGGTGAGCGTGAGGTCGCGGTTACTGGCGGCTTCTTCCACGGTGATGACCTCGGGGAGCTCTGCGAGCGCAGCGACAACGTCGGGCCGGAGGTCCATCTCGCAGTCGATGTCCACCATGGCAAGGCACATGTTCTTCGGGTCGCCCATGAGATGCGCCGTAGTCCAGGCCGCCCCTGCGGCTTTCAGGCGGTCCCACCTCGCGGCCAGGGTTGTGGCATGGACGCCCAGGACCTCGCCGGCATCGGACCAGCTGATGCGGGGAGAAATCTGCAGGGCATTAACGAGGCGTAGATCCTCTTCGCTGAGTTCCATGCGTACATTCTCTCAACTGTGCATGAATCCTGCATTTCTGCGGCTTCCCTGCATTTTTGTAGATGTTTTCAGGATTGTGAGTTAAGTCACCACAGAATTGCTGGAAGAACCCCGTAGCCAAGCGAGACCAGGAGTACACATGACCATCGCCGCCGACGCCAAGGAACTGCAGGACGACATCGTCCGCCTCCGCCACAACCTCCACCGTGAGCCGGAAATCGGCCTGCAACTGCCCCGCACACAGGAAAAGGTGCTGAAGGCACTCGACGGACTCCCATACGAAATCACCCTGGGCAAGGACACGACGTCGGTCACTGCAGTTCTGCGTGGGGGCGCGGCTTACGCCTCGGCTGAGAAGCCCGTGGTGTTGCTGCGTGCAGACATGGACGGCCTTCCGGTCCAGGAGACCACCGGAGTGGACTACACCTCCCGCGTAGATGGAGCAATGCACGCCTGTGGCCACGACCTCCACACCTCMATGCTGGCCGGAGCCGCCACCCTGCTGGCAGAGCGTCGCGACAAGCTGGCCGGCGACGTCGTCCTCATGTTCCAGCCCGGCGAGGAAGGCTTCGACGGCGCCAGCTACATGATCAACGAAGGTGTCCTGGATGCTGCCGGCCGCCGGGCAGATACGGCGTACGGAATGCACGTCTTCTCCTCGCTGGAACCGCACGGCCAGTTCGTCACCAAGAATGGCGTGATGCTCAGTTCTTCGGATGGGCTCGTGGTGACCGTGCTTGGCGCCGGCGGACACGGCTCCGCACCGCACTCAGCCAAGGACCCCGTCACCGCAGCAGCCGAAATGGTCACCGCCCTTCAGGTCATGGTGACCCGCCAGTTCAACATGTTCGATCCCGTTGTCCTCACCGTTGGTGTGCTGCACGCAGGAACCAAACGGAACGTGATCCCCGAGACCGCGCGTATCGAAGCCACCATCAGGACCTTCTCCGAAGAGTCACGGCAGAAGATGATGGAAGTAGTACCCAAGCTGCTCCAAGGCATTGCCGCAGCCCACGGACTGGAGGTTGATGTGGACTACCAACAGGAATACCCGCTCACCATTAATGACGAGGACGAAACCAACACGGCGGAGAAGGTCATCGCTGGCATGTTCGGTGAATCCCGGCTGACCCGCATGGCCACTCCCCTGAGTGGTTCCGAGGACTTCTCCCGTGTCCTGGCAGAGGTCCCGGGAACATTCGTGGGGCTCAGCGCCGTTGCCCCCGGCACCGACCACGCGACGTCGCCCTTCAACCACTCGCCGTACGCAACTTTCGACGACGGCGTCCTCACCGACGGCGCTGCCCTGTACGCAGAACTCGCCGTGTCCCGCATCGCGGCCCTCGCCGCCAACTAACTCCCAGCCCTATCCCACCTTGGAGAATCACATGACCGCCACCGTTGGAACGTCCACCGAAGTCAAGGTCCACAAGTCCCATCTGCGCACGCTCGTCGGGACCGGCATCGGCAACGCCGTTGAATGGTACGACTGGGCCATCTACGCCACGTTCTCGCCGTTCATCGCGAGTGCTTTGTTCAGCCAGGCCGACCCTACGTCTGCTGTGCTGTCCACCTTGGCGATCTTCGCCGTCGGGTTTGTTGCCCGCCCGTTCGGCGGTTTCGTGTTCGGCTGGATCGGCGAYCGCATCGGCCGCAAGACCTCCATGACGGTAGCCGTTGCGCTTGGAGCTCTCGGCAGCCTCCTCATCGGCATCGCGCCGACGTTCCAGGCCGTTGGCGCGTTCGCATCTGTGATGCTCCTGCTCGCCCGACTGATTCAGGGCCTTGCCCACGGTGGTGAGCTGCCGTCGTCGCAAACGTACCTGTCCGAGATGGCACCCAAGGAAAAGCGCGGCTTCTGGGCCACACTCATCTACACGTCCGGCACCGCCGGCATTCTGGCCGGAACACTGCTTGGCGCGATCCTCACTGCTGTCCTGTCAAAGAACGACATGAGTGCCTGGGGCTGGCGTATTCCGTTCCTCATCGGTGGCGCGCTGGGCATCTACGCGCTGTTCATGCGGGCCAAGATGAAGGAAACCCACGCATTCGAGGCTGAGACGCCCAAGGAAAAGCGCCTGCCGATGTGGCCGCAGATCGTCAAGTACCGCAAGCAGGCCCTGCAGGTTATCGGCCTTACCGTTGGCCTCACGGTGGTCTACTACATCTGGGGTGTCGTGGCACCGAGCTACGCAGCCACCACGCTGAAGATGGACCGCGGAGCAGCACTTTGGGCTGGCGTGATCGCCAATGTTGTGTTCATCGCCGCACTCCCGTTCTGGGGCAAGCTGTCCGACCGCATTGGTCGCAAGCCTGTGCTGATCGGCTCGTCCATCGGTGCCATGATCATGCACTTCCCCATGACGTGGCTGCTGAAGGATTCACCATGGCAGCTGACTGTGTCCATGTCTGTGATGCTGTTCTTCATCGCTGGTAGCGCGTCGATTGTCCCGGCCGTCTATGCCGAGCTGTTCCCGACGCACATCCGCACCGTTGGCGTCGGCGTCCCGTACTCCATCTGCGTAGCAGCCTTCGGTGGCACGGCTCCGTACCTCCAGACCTGGCTGGGCACCATTGGCCAGGGCTACCTGTTCAACGTGTACGCAGTGATCCTGCTGGTGATCGGCATCGCGTTCGCCTTCTCGATCCCGGAGACCAAGGGCAAGGACCTGACGGTCTAGGTTCCCGTTGTGAGGCCCGTTTTTAAACGAACTTGTTGCGGCCCGCGCGGTAGCCGAAGAACGCAGCCAGCGCTCCGACCACCAGGAACAGGATGCCCGCGGCGGTGAATCCACCCGTGGCTTGGTGCAGTTGGCCCACGAGCAAAGTGCCCACCGAGCCCACTCCGTAACCGACACCCTGCATCATTCCCGACAGGTGGGCGGCGGTGTGGGCATCACGGGTGCGGACCATGATCATCGTGAGGGCAACCGCCGTGAGGGAGCCCTGTCCCAGTCCCAGCAGTCCGGTCCAGATCCAAATCAGCTCAGTGGGCCCGAAGATGCTGAGGGCGAAGCCGCCGCCGGTCATCAGGGCTACCACCGTGTTGATCACCCTCTGATCCTTGAACCGCGTGGCCAGGGCAGGGGCGAAGAGTGAACCCAGCATCTGAAGCACGATCGACACCGACACAATCAGGCCAGCCGTCCCGCCCTCGATGCCCCGGTCCCGCAGGATCGGCGCAAGCCACGCAAACACACTGAACGACATCATGGCCTGCAGCACCATGAAGAGCGTGACCTGCCAGGCGACCGCGGATCGCCACACGTTCACGCCGCCGCGGACTGCCTGGTGCTTTACCGATGGCTGGCGGATGGCCAGCGGAAGAAAGAGTAAAAGCACGACGGCGGCAGGCAGCGCCCAGGACCACAGCGCCGAAGTCCACTGGCCGGTTGCCGTAAACACCGGATATGTGAACCCGGCACCAAGCGCCGCGGAAGCACAGATCGCAGTGGTGTAGAGGCCGCCCATGAGCCCGAGGCGGTGCGGGAAGTCCCTTTTGACCACGCCTGGCAGGAGGACGTTGCAGAGCGCGATCGCTGCTCCGCATGCTGCCGTTCCGGCCAGAAGCGTTGGCAGGTGGCCTACTCCCGGGATTTCGCTCGGACGCACCAAAAGCCCTGCTGTGAGCACCGCCATCGCGCCCAGCAGGACCCGTTCGGCGCCGAAACGGCGGGCAAGGATTGGGGCAAGGGGCGCGAAAATGCCCAGCAATGTCACGGGAACGGTGGTCAGGACCACCACAGCCCAACCCGGCAGCCCGGCGTCGGACGTTATTTCCGGAAGGACAGCCGAGAAGCTCGAGAAGACCGTCCGCAGGTTCAGGCCGATCAGGACGAGGCAAATGCCGAGGTAGATCAGGGCCCTCTTGGAGCGCAGCTGCGTAGGTAGGGCGGGCGGGACGTCGTCGATCTCGGCATCCACAGCGATTTCAGGGCGAACGGCCTTGTAGCGGATCGGGTCTGCCTGGCCGCTTGCATCTGCGACGCCGGGTCTGTTCGAGGAGGTCACACGTCCTATTCTGTCAGCCGTGTCTGATCCGCTGCCCATGGGCGTGATGTGACCGGGATCTGGGCGTCTGCGGGTTGTCCACATACGCAGGATTGCACCTGTCTGTGCCGCATCGGCGTCCATAGCGTTGAGAGCATGAACCTAACTTCTTTGCCCTCGCCTACGTCATCGAACCCGGACAAGGCGGAGTCGCCGATCGGATATGTTCTTGTCCCGCCGAAGCAGCCTCCTGGGCTCAACACAGGAATTGGCAGCCTCGTCTTTGCCGTTGCTGCGCTCTTATACCTGAGAGTCACATTGCCTGTGGCGTTATTGGCGGCGTTTTTCACCAGGTCACCCTCTGAGGCGGGACCTTACGATTGGATTGCCCCGACCGTATTGTGGAGCCTCCCGGCCCTGTGCGGCCTAGTTTCCCTGGTACTCGGCACGGCATCGGTGGCGCTGGCTCGACGACCCACGCCAACCGGGCGGCACACCAAGGCGTGGTTCACAGGAATTGCCGGTCTGGGCGTTCTCGGGCTGGACGTTGCAATTGTTGCTGCCTGGATTTTCACCACGGGTCGCATCATGATCCTGTTTTGACGCCGGAGCACGGATTCAGCCTCGTCTGAGCCAGCCATCTGCCCGCCGGAACCAAAGTATTCTGGAAAGGATGAGTGAAACCCCAGATTCCCCGCGACCAGTCACGCCAGGCAGCCAGGCTTCCTTTGGAACCTACGGTGGCCGGCCGGTCAGTTTCGTGCGCCGCGGCACCCGTTTGCAGGGCCGCAGGCAGGCCGCCTGGGAAGAGCATGCCGAGCGGTGGGCTGTCCAGGTTCCGCGTCACGTCGCCAACACTTCGGTGCACCCCGATTACACCTTTGATGCCGAGGCAGTCTTTGGGCGCAAAGCTCCGCTGATTGTCGAAATCGGCTCCGGGTTGGGCGACGCCGTAGTGCACGCCGCCGAACAGAATCCGGACAAGGACTTTCTGGCGGTCGAGGTTTACACGCCCGGTTTGGCCAACACCATCATCAAGATCAACAGCCGTGGCCTGACCAACGTTCGGGTGGTGGAAGCCAATGCGCCCGAGGTTTTGGAGTCGATGCTTCCTGCCGGTTCTGTCAGTGAACTCTGGGTATTCTTCCCCGATCCATGGCACAAGGCACGCCACCACAAGCGCCGCCTCATCCAGCCGGCTTTCGCCTCTGTGGCTGCCAAGGCGCTGGAAAAGGGTGGTTACTGGCGCATTGCCACCGACTGGTCCAACTACGCTGTACACGTCCGTGAGGTCCTGGCAGGCTCAACGGAATTTGAGAACATGCACGAAGGCGAGCGCAGTGGCGAGGAGAGCCCTCTGACGCAAGTGTGGCAATCCGGCGTCGAGTCTGTTGTGGGAGGCGCGCCGGTGCGGGAAGGCCGCGCACCTGTCAGCACGGAGCACACGGGTCCGAACGAGGGTGTGGACGAGGAAGGCGGCTGGGCTCCCCGGTTCGAGGGCCGTATCCGCACGAGCTTTGAAAACAAAGCCCACGAGGCCGGGCGTATGATCTTCGACCTCACGTATCGCAAGATCTAGCCGAAGCACTTGGGGGAATCATGAGCTATCAGCCACCGGCTGAGTACTACCATCAGCAGCAACGGTCCAGGACGCCTGGGTTGGCTGCCGGCATCACAAGCATTGTCTCGGCAGTCCTCTCGCCCATCGCTGCTGTGGTCAGCATTCCCCTGGGCGTCGCGGCCGTTGCTTCGGCGATGAGCCGCTACAACCCGGGCAACGACGTCTGGTGGTTCAGTGCGCTTATCCTGGCGTTGGTTGCGGTGGTACTTGCCATTGTGTCTGTGGTCAGTGGGCTGATTGCTGTATTTCGGGCTGGGCGCATGAACGCCGGACGTCTTACGGGGATCATCGGACTGGCGATCATGGCGGTCAACGTCTTTGGCGTCACCTTCATGGTTCTCCTGGTGCTCGGTTCAGGGCAGGGGTCCTGAATGCCCCAGGTTCGTGCTGAACGATTCATCCGCCTGGATGCCGAGACAGCCTTCGCGCTCTCGCAGACCACTGGCGAGTTCAGGCTCAGATGGGATCCGTTCATTTCGGCGCAAAGCTTCGTTGACGGAGCCAAAGGAGCGGGCAAGGGAGTTCGTACACGAACCGTCTCCAGGATGGGCCTGAAGATGGTGAGTGAGTACGTCTCGTACACCCCGCCCCGCAATGTCGGAATGACTATGGTGTCCGGGCCGTGGTTCTTTGAGAACTTCGGCGGTGGCTGGCGGTTCACCCCGGACGACGGCGGCACCCGGGCAGTCTGGAAGTACACCTTTTCCTGCCGCCCGGCTTGGCTCAAGCCCGTGGCCGAGAGAATCGGAAGCTGGTTGTTGGGCCGCGAAATCGAACGCCGGATCGAAGCATTTGCCCGGGCCTGCGAGGACCCCGTCCTCGTCGCAGAGCTGCGGGCAAACCTCCTAGGCTGAAATCAAGGGCGCTGAAATCTAGGGCGCTGACATCTACGGCACTGAAATTGAGGCCACTGTCTTGTCCCCTTCATCCCGGAGTTCCACTCCGGCGATGCCGCCAAGCTGCACGGGCGTAGCGCCAGTGATCTTGATGCGACCACTCGGGGTCGCCGTCCAGCCGCAGGTGCGCTCTTCCGCCCCGTCCCGGCCCTTCACCCAAAGGTAGAGCGTTCCTTCGAGCGGCATGCTCTTGCCCTCGACCTCAAGCTCCGTGCCCCAGGTCTTCTTGACCATGCCTACTGTCAGTTGCAGGCCTGTTTCGGACTGCACCGAGTAGCTGGCATCGGGTTTTGGTGGTTGATTCAACAGCGGGCCCCCAAGGAAACCAAGTGCCAGGCACGCAGCGGCGACTGCCCCCACGAAAGCCGCCCACCGCCGTCGTGATTTCTTCCTGCGTGCCGAAAGGTCAACCAGGATCTTCTGCGGCAATGCTTCCCGGCTCGGTTCCAAAGGTGAGAGTGCACCGGCGGTACCCGTCACGGTGAGCGCGACGGCGTCGGCGGACGGAACGGCGTCGAGCAGCGCGGGGAGGCTTTCCAACTCCTCGAGTTCCTTGCGGCAGGCAGCACATCCAGTGAGGTGCTCTTCAAAAGTGCGAGCTTCCTCGGGGTCGAGCCCGCCCAGCAAGTAGGCGCCCAGCAATTGGTGGACGGGGTTGCCGTTCATCGTTCCACCCCCATTTCATCAAGGATCGTTCGGAGGGCTTTCACAGCATAGAAAGCCCGGGATTTCACAGTGCCGGCAGGAATGTTCAGCTGCAGGGCTGCCTCGCTGACGGTGAACCGCTGGTAATGCAGGGCCACAAGGACCTCTCGGTGTTCGTGGCTGAGCCGTAGGAGCGCCTCTTCCATGAGGACGCGGTTCAAGAGTTCATCAACACGTTCCGTCGCGACATGGTCTGGAAGGTCGTGCTCGCCTGCCTCGACGGGACGCCTCTGAGCCTTCCGGTAGTTGTCGATGATGACGTTGCGGGCGGTCCGGAAAAGGTAACTGCGCAGGCTGCCCGTAATCTGCGGGGCGTGCTGCCAGACCTTGAGGATGGTTTCCTGCACGACGTCGTCGGCCAAGTGCGTGTCCGAAGTGCAGCTGAGCACAAAGCGCTTCAAGGCTGTGCCGTGATCGCGGTAGATTGCCGCCACCACGTCCTCGTCCAGCGGCATAGCCACCTCCTTCGCACTGTTTCCTGCTGCCCTACCCCCATACGACGGCGCGCGTGGGAAAAAGGTTCAGCTCCTTGAACCATTCTTCCCCCGCTGGCGTCGTAGGGGTTAGCGCCGACCCATCCCGGCCGGCCCGTCAAAGGAGCTAAACATGAGAAATAGACTCAGCGTTGGGATCGGCGCAATGGTTTTCGCCGTGGCTCTTGCCGGTTGCGGCGGAAGCCCCGGGACAAGCACCACGTCCTCTGCCGCGCCCACGACCGCCACTTCCTCGACGGCACCTACCTCCATGTCACCGAGTACGGACGCCATGTCCAGCCCTGCCGCGGCCGGTGCCGAAATGAAGGTTGCCTCGTCCAGTGCCGGGCAGATCGTGGTGGACAGCAAGGGCATGAGCCTGTACTTCTTCACCAAGGACGTCAAGGATTCGGGAACCAGCGCGTGCACCGGCGCCTGCCTGACGGCCTGGCCAGTGTTCACGACGACGTCGGACAAGCCAACCGTTGAAGGCGTCACGGGCACCGTGGGAACCATAGCGACCCCTGACGGGAAGAAGCAGGTCACCCTCAATGGCATGCCGCTGTACTACTACGCAAAGGACAAGGCTCCGGGCGATGTCACCGGCCAAGGCGTCCAAAGTGTCTGGTACTTGGTGAGCCCCAGTGGAGAAATGATCAAGGGGGCCGCAGCGGGCTACTAAAGCGTGACGCCGAGATCGCGGGAAGCCTGCCATATCGCCGAAATGTTCCGTGCGAACAGGCAGGGTTCCCACGAACTCGCGTTCAGGCCGCATCACCTGAGTGCCCGAAGGATGCGTTCCTTGAACGCGCGTTCTTGAAACAGGTCCTTCCACTCGATCCGGATGAACCGCCACCCCACCTCGACGAGTGCCTTCTCCCGCCGTCGTTCTTGAAAGATGACCTCATCAGTCGGATTTGAAGTCGAAGTATTTGGTTCGACCGTCGAACTCCAGAGCCAGTCTTTCCTCTTCCCAAGCGAAATCCATACGGTGGCGACCCAAGCGGGACTGCACCTCGAATTGTGGCTGTGGAGGCCTGATGCTGAGCCTTTGCATCAACTCACGGGTCAATGTCTCACCAGCAGACTCGGAGCGGGGGTCTGCGTTGTCCAAAGCCTTGCGCAGCGTGCGGATACCCCGCTTCCCTGAGGAGACCGCGGCCAAGGAAGTCAGCCTGCTTCTATCAGCGCCGAGGCGCAGTCCATGATCCATAATCACCAGTGCTTTGGGATAGCTGAGCATCCTGGCGCTGTCGCAGATGGTGCGTTCGAGTGTGGTCGCCCGTAAGCCCTGAACCTGCATGACATCGTCCTCAGTGAAGCTTTCTGTGTGTCCGCGAACGTCCTTGCCCCAGCGGTCGGAGGATGGCCGTGCCGTGTGCAGGACGTGAACCTTGTCATCCGCGCCCCACACGAACAGACCGTGGAGTCGTGCAGCCGACAAATGGCTGTAGACCAATCCGCCTGTTGACGTTGTCAGCGTCCCATGCGCATGTGCCAGGATCCTCTCCTTGGCTTGCCTCCTCGGACCCAGCGCATTCCACTTGCTGCCCCTGATGTAGCAGCCGTACCTCAAGCGGTGCAGCTCACCGGAGTCCACCAGTGCCTTGACCTTTCGACTGTTCAGGCCGAAACGGAGTAACTCGTCGGTTCTCCACATGTACCCGCGCACAGGAAGCGGATGGACTAACGGGGCGGTGCTTTCAAGCGATGATCTTGGATCCATGGACTTAGCATGCCGACGAAACATCCAGTCCTTAAAGGGGTGCGCCACGCTATGTGGACATCCAGTGCCGAGGCCCCGGGAACGATGCGAATACGCCGGAACTTTGCCCGCTAACGCGCACGTTTTCAGCGAAGTCAGGAGAACGGCCGGGCTACGATCGAGCGAAGTGGCGACGTCCATCGCAGGGGTGGCAGCCAAATCGCCGGAAAAGCGCGGCAACGGCTGGACGGCAGGCATCCGGAAGCGTGCGTCAAAGCGCAAAGTGGGCCCACACCGCCAGGGGGACGGTGGGGTACACGCGGAGGATGTCGGCCGTCCAGCCGAACGATCGAGCGAATTACGCGTCCGCGAGCTCCTCGGACTCTTCGAACTCCACGGCAGCGATGATTTCCTTGGTCTCCGGGTGGATCATGAAAGCTTCGTCATCGTCTTCCACCATGATGTAGTCACCGTGGTCGGTGGCGAAGTGCCAGGCGAGGGTCTTCACGCCGTCGTGCTCGTAGTTGGGGTCTCCCATGGTGATCTTCTGCAGCGCGTAGCCAGCCACATCGCACAGTTCCCGGATGATGACCTCGAACTCCGGAGCGTTGGCGAGGGCTTCTTCGTCTGCTTCGGCCTGGCGCTCTGCAAGGTCCGGAATCAGGGCGACGCGCTCAGCAATGTGCGCTTCAAGCTCCTCATCCGAGAGGACCAGCAGTTCGGACGAGCCGCGAAGGTAGGCGGCGTTGAGGTCGATGATGTCCTCTTCTTCCAGCAATGCCTCGAATTCGCCGTCGAGCTCGTCCAGGACAACTACGGCCACGAGAGGCGTTTCGGATTCGTCCAGCTCGCCGTCGAGGTAGGCCTCGGCGTCGTCCTCACTCAACGCATCAAAAGCTGCTGCCGTCCGGTTGAACAGGTCAAGGTGCCGGGTGGCGCCCATGCCTTCCAAACCGGCACGCACGTAGGCGTCCACTTCTTCACGCTCCGGGGCGGTGAACACGTACTGGGCGAATCCACCAGCCAGTGCCTGGGTCAGGTAGAAATCGACAAAGTAGCTGTTGAGCGCAGCGGGCGCGATTTCGTCGCTGTTGAGGAGCTCCGCGTACATCTGGTTCACGACATTGACGTTGGAATCCACTACGTCTGCATTGCCTGCTTCGAAGCTGGTTTTGTTCAGGACGACGGGGTACTCGTTGGTAGTCATGGGAAATCCTCACTGCTGAAAGCTGTTGGTGCTCCGGACCCTTTCAACGTACGCGTGGGAGCGGCGCGGCAATCGAGGTAGAGGTTAACGGAGGGCGAAGTTTGGGAGCCGTTTTCTGCTGACTAAGATTGAGCAGATAACCTCCTGCCGAAAGTAGCCCGACGCATGCCGTCCCACACAGACGAAACCTGGGAACTGGCCATTCAGACTCCTGCCATTAACGACCGCTCTTTGGCGGCCGGACTGGCCTATGCCATGGGCAGCCGCGTGAGCGGAATTTCTTTCGATTCGGCCACCGGCCTCTTGCTTGGCAAGGTCCGCGGCACCGGTCCGCAGCCGTATTCGACGTCGGCAAAGCTGGTTCGCAAGCCCAGCGGCTGGAGCTGCACAGTAGGTATTTGCAGCTGCCCGGTCCGCAAGGATTGCAAGCATGTGGCCGCGTTGCTTTTCACGGCTGAAGACCACCCCACCATTCGCGCCCAGCTCCTGTCCCAGGCACCGGGGATCCAGACCTCGCGCCTTGGGTCCTCCGAGCAGGGCGGTTCCGGGCGGCCGGCTTGGGAGCAAGCCCTCAACAGGCTGATCGCGAAGCCGGGCACCGCACCGAGCACTGCCGGCATTCCGCTCGCCCTGCAGTTCGAGGTGGAGGAACCGGCCGCCCACTTCTCCTACACAGGCCGCCGTGACCCCATGCGCAGTGTCCGGCAGCTCAAGGCCCGCCCCGTGATGATGGGCGCCAAGGGCAAATGGATCCGCGGCGACGTCTCCTGGAACAACCTCAGCTACGTCAGTTTCCGCCGCGAATTCAATGAGGCCCACGTCGAGTGGCTTCAGACTTTCCTCGCTGCGCATGGTTCCAGCAACGGCCGCCAGCAACCATCCGGCGCCATGTGGTTGAGCCTGAACGACTTCGCCGCCAAGAACCTCTGGACCCTCCTCGCCGACGCCACTAAAGCCGGCATTCCCCTCATTCACGCCGCTGGTAGCGAGCCTGTCCACGTCGAGACCCAACCCGCCGTCGTCGGACTCAGTTTGGCGCGCCTTGAAGCGCTGGGCGCCAAAGACGGGAAGCAAACGCCCGACGGCGGCCTGCAGCTTGCGCCGTCGGTGACGGTAGACGGCGAGCAGATTGATGCCGGAACTGTGGGCTTTTTGGGCAAGCCCGCGTACGGGATTTTCTTCACGCATTCCGGCGCCGAAGCCCTGCCCGGAGTGCCGCAGCAGAACAACCTGATCACGCTCGCGCCGATTGAAGGCGGCATCAGTGACGAGCTGCTCGAGTTTGTCACCGAGGGCGAAACGCTTCAGATTCCGGCCGAGGACGAGAGCCGGTTCCTGACCTCGTTCTACCCGAAGCTGCGGCAGTCGACGCCCGTCAAGGCAGCGGATGAATCGGTGGAACTTCCGACGCTGGCAGTCCCTACGCTGTCCCTGCTCGCCAATTACGGCACCGATCACAAGGTCCGGCTGCACTGGGAGTGGCACTACAAGTCCGGCACGTTGGTCACCGCGCAGCCCTTGTGGCGGCATCCGGATGACCGTGGCTACCGCGATGACCTCGAGGAAGCCCGGATCCTGGATTCGATCGGCCGGCCGTGGGACGTGGTGCCTGCGCTGGCGGAATCCGCTACTGGCGGCTGGGGCGCTCCGCGGCTCGCTGCCTCGGCTGAGCTTTCCGGGCTGGACACGCTGGCTTTCACCGAGGAGATCCTGCCAGCGCTCAAGGACCTGCCCGACGTCGTGGTCGAAACCTCCGGCGACATCGCAGATTATCGCGAAGCCGCCGAAGCTCCCGTTGTCTCCATCTCCACGAAGGAAACGGCGAGCGGCGACTGGTTCGATCTCGGCATCGTCATCACACTCGAAGGCGAACCGGTCTCGTTCGCCGCCGTGTTCTCCGCCCTTGCCGCCGGAATGAGCCGCATGCTGTTGCCCAGCGGCGCCTACTTCTCGCTCGACCTGCCCGAGCTGCACCAGCTGCGCGCACTGATCGACGAAGCCAGGTCCCTCCAGGACAACCCGGATAACAAGGACGGCACCCTGCAGATCAGCCGCTTCCAGGCCGGACTCTGGGACGAGCTCGCACAGCTGGGGATCGTCGACGAGCAGGCCGCCGCGTGGCGTGAGGCCGTGGGCGGATTGCTCGACGACGGCGTCACCGGGCTTCCGCTGCCGGCTGGCCTTAACGCTGAGCTGCGTCCGTATCAGCTTGAGGGCTTCAACTGGCTCAGCTTCCTGTTCAAGCACAGCCTGGGCGGCGTGCTGGCCGATGACATGGGCCTGGGCAAGACTGTGCAGGCGATCGCACTGATCTGTGCGGCCAAGGAGTTGGCTGCTGCTACGGCTGATTCCTCAACGCGCGCTCCGTTCTTGGTGGTGGCCCCCACCAGCGTGGTGAGCAACTGGGCCGCGGAAGCGCAGCGCTTCGCTCCCGGGCTTGTGGTGCGGACCGTGGGTGAAACTTTTGCGAAGAGCGGCCTGTCACCCGTCGACGCGTTGGCGGGTGCCGACGTCGTTATTACGTCCTATGCCCTGTTCCGCATTGATTACGATGCCTACGCAACATTCCAGTGGGCCGGCCTGATGCTGGACGAGGCGCAGTTCGTGAAGAACCACCAATCCAAGGCATACCAGTGCGCGCGCAAGCTGCCGGCCCGGTTCAAACTGGCCATCACGGGCACTCCGCTGGAGAACAACCTCATGGAGTTCTGGGCGCTGACATCGATCGTGGCGCCCGGCCTGTTCCCGAGTCCCAAGCGGTTCGCGGAAAATTACCAGAAGCCAGTGGAGAAGAACGGCGACTCGGCGCAGCTGGCCAAGCTCCGGCGTCGTGTCCGTCCGCTCATGATGCGCCGCACGAAAGAGCAGGTCATCAAGGACCTGCCGCCCAAGCAGGAGCAGGTCCTGGAGGTGGTGCTCAACCCGCGGCACCAGAAGGTTTACCAGACGCACCTGCAGCGCGAACGCCAGAAGATCCTGGGGCTGATCGATGACGTGAACAAGAACCGTTTCACGATCTTCCAGTCACTGACCTTGCTGCGACAGCTTAGTTTGGATGCGTCGTTGGTGGATTCGTCGCTGTCAGGGGTGCGGTCATCCAAGCTCGATGTGCTGTTCGAGCAGCTGGAGGACCTCATCTCCGAGGGCCACAGGGCGCTGATCTTCAGCCAGTTCACGGGATTCCTGGGCAAGGTGCGTGAGCGTTTGGACGCCGAGGGTGTGGAGTACTGCTACCTCGATGGCAGCACCCGAAACCGCGGCGATGTGGTCAGCGAGTTCAAGAACGGTGCTGCTCCGGTGTTCCTGATTTCACTGAAGGCCGGTGGCTTCGGGCTCAACCTGACCGAGGCGGATTACGTGTTCCTGCTGGATCCGTGGTGGAATCCCGCGTCCGAGGCGCAGGCTGTGGACCGTACCCACCGCATCGGACAGGCCCGCAACGTCATGGTCTACCGCTTGGTCGCGAAGGACACTATCGAGGAAAAGGTCATGGCGCTGAAGGCCAAGAAGTCGCAGCTGTTCGCGGATGTGATGGAAGGCGACGCGCTGGCTGGTGGCTCGTTGACGGCGGATGACCTGGCGGCGCTGTTCGCCGAATAATCTCCCCAAACTAGCTCGCATTAGTGGTTGTTCCCAGCTCTGGGAACAACCACTAATGCCAGTCAGTTGGGAGCGCTAGTCGTCCAGCCGCACCCCACGCAGCAACAGCATCGTTCCGCCAACAGCCACTGCGGAAGCCAGGAAGACGCCAGCCGCGCCGAGTCCGACGGCCACAACTCCGATCGCGCTCGGCAGGACAACTTGGCCCACCCTGTTGCCGGCGAGCCTCAAGGCCAGCGCACGTCCGCGTTGGCCTTCGGGTGCCTGGGCTGAGAGCCAGGACATGGTCAGCGGCTGGCCGATTCCCAGGCCTAGGCCTAGGAACGCCATGACGACGAAGAGCAACCACATGGGCATCGGAATGGCAGCTACTGCCAGCGACACGGTGGAAACCGCAAGGCTCAGGACCAGCAGTCTCATCCGTCCCAGTTTCCGGGACATGTTGCCAAGCCCCAGCCGGGAAACCATGGACAACACCGCGCGGACAGTCAGCATCAGGCCAACAGTTGCCGCACTCAGGCCCCGCTCTGCGCCAAGGGCGGGCAGATAGACGACGGTCAGGTCCACTACTGCCAGAACGGTAGCGCTCGTTGCCAACGCCCGGACCACACCAGGGGTTTTGAGCAGTGCCATGGCGCCGCCCTTGCCACCAGCGGATCCCTTGGACATGCGTCTTCTCTGGCTGACCTTCGACGAGACCACAAAAGTAGTCACGAAAAGCACCAGGCTCATGGCCGTCGCGAGAAGGAAGATCGCGTTCGTATCCGGTCGGACAGAGGCGCCGCCCACCAAGGAAATGGCCAACGGCCCAAGTGCCTGACCCAGCGACGCGGCGAACGTCAGATATCCGAAGGCGGAGTCCAAGCGCGCCGATTCTGCATTGTTCGCAACCACCGCCTGCTGCCCCACAACACAAGCGAGCTGCCCGGCGCCAAGAAGCGCAGTGCCGGCCACCAGTGCAGGAATCGACGTTCCGAAGAACAGCAGAAAAGCGGAACAACCCAGCACGACGGCGGACCCGATCGCCATGAGCCGACGCTCACCAAGGCGATCCACGAGTCCGCCGATGGGCAGCGCGAGGAGTAGCGGGAAGACTGCGTAGCTTGCAGCGAGAAGACCGAGCGCAAACCCGGGGACGTCCAGTTCCAACGCCCTGTAGCTGGTGGCTGGCCGGACCAGAAAGGTGACGGCCTGGATGAGGGCCGAGTGGATCAGAAGTGCAATGGACGAGCGTCGCCCCAGTTCGCCAATCATCCGATCACGAGACCGGCGCCTGAAATGGCGCGCAGCGTCTCATCCCGGGCGGCGATGACGTGGTCGAACGCGATTTTTGCTGCCTTGTCCGGCTTCTTGGAAGCTATGGCTTCCACAAGTACCCGGTGGTCCGCAAGGGCTTCTTCCCGGCGGTCAGGGGAGTTGTTGGTGAAATGCCGGTAGCGCTCAACCTGGCTTGAGATCTGGTCATGGAACCGTTGAGCCCACGAGTTACCAGCTATAGCTGCGATGGTGGCGTGCAGTGTCACGCCATACTTCATGGCTTCATCAGCGAATCCCACCATGGCTGCATTGCGATCAAGAATCCCCTGCAACTTCTCAATATCCTCCACGGTCGCCTTGGCACACGCTTCCCGGGCCATCAGCGATTCCAGTGCAGCCCGGACGTCGTACAGTTCGGAAATCGCCGTCTCATCCAGCATCGGAACCACCACTCCCCCAGTAGCTTGCTGCTCCAGGAGGCTCTCGGAAATCAGGCGCCGGATTGCTTCCCGCAGAGGCGTGCGGCTGACGCGTAGCTCGGTAGCCATCGCCGGCTCGTAGATGCGCTCGCCTGGTTTGAGCTCCAGGCTGAGGATGCGACGTTTGAGCTCGTTATAAACGAGATGCGCACCTGTGTTCCGTGGTTGTGGATCTGCCATGCTGCTGCCTCGGCTCGACTCGGATGTGGGTGTGTACTTGTATACATCTATACAACCCGTGGGAATGGTGAGCAAACCAGAAGCAACCCGGGGTCACTTATGGCCCCTTCCGAGGCGAAACATGGGCCATATGTGACCCCGCGTTGCTTGAATGGAGGTGACCACTTCTGACCAACCCCGTTCGAACCTGTTCGAGTGCCTTGTTGCCACTTCAAGGGCCTCATAGTGTCGCATTGCCCAGCCTTCCAAAAGCCGGGCCAAGCACCCAAGACAACCGACGATGAGGTCCACCCATGGCGTTTACCGCGCGAAGAATCCGAAGGCCAGTAGCCGTGCTGGCGGCAGCTGTCACTGCGGCCGCGAGCCTTGCACTCATGCCCGCAACAGCCACGACAGCAACAGCGGACGATGCAACAGCCGTAACCATCACCCCAAACCCCGCCAGCCGGGGCAAGGCCTTTGAAGGTTGGGGAACAAGTCTGGTGTGGTTTGCGAATGCGACGGCGGGCTACTCCCCCGAGCTGCGTGAAGAGCTGTACCAGAAGGTCTTCGGCGAGGACGGCCTCAACCTCAACATCGCCCGTTACAACGTGGGCGGCGGCAACGCCTCGGACGTAGCCAACTATCTCAACGACGGCAGCGCTGTGGAGGGATGGTGGAAGCCGGTCACCGACGCGCAAGCCGGCCAGGCGCCGTCGAACCTTTACAACCCCGACGGGACAGTCGACAAAACACAGGCCAACAAGCTCGCGTTCCTGAATCAATGGAACCCGGACGACCCCGCGTCGTACAACCCCGACGCCGATCAGAACCAACGGTGGTGGGTGGAGCGCCTCGCCTCCGACCAGCAAATCACCCACTGGGAGGCCTTCAGCAACTCCCCACCCTGGTTCATGACCAAGAGCGGGTACGTATCCGGCCAGGTCAACACCAGCAAAGGCGAAAATCTGCTACCCGAAGCCGAGGGTAAGTTCGCCGCCTACATGAGGCACGCCGTCGAGCTTCTCGAAAAGGGCAGTGGCATCAAGGTGGACACTATCGATCCGTTCAACGAGCCGAACTCGGGCTACTGGGGCACGGACATCAACGCCGTCACGGGGAAGCCGCCGACGACGTACACGCAAAAGCAGGAGGGTGCCCTGATCTACCCTGCCGCGCAGGATCGCGTCACCAAACTCCTGGCCGCGGAGCTGGGGAAGGGCAGCACTGATGCCGTCATCTCCGCGATGGACGAGACGGATCCCACCAAGTTCATGACCAACTGGAACGGCTACAGCCAGGAGGCCAAGGACGCGGTCGGGCAGCTTAATGTCCACACTTACGGCACCAACGACCGCCGCAGGGTCCGCGACCTCGCCAACTCCACGGACAAGCCGCTGTGGATGAGCGAAGTGGGCGGATTCTGGACGGGCAACCCGGCGCTCGGCGACTCCACCAGCGGCTGGGACCGTTCCAACATCACCAACGGCCTGGGCATTGCAGGGCGCATGGTGAACGACCTCCGCGAACTCGAACCGGACGCGTGGGTCTTCTGGCAGCCTGTGGAGGACACCTACAAACAGGAAAAGGCGGACAAGGGTTGGGGTTCCATCTACGTCGACTTCGACTGCAACTACGAGGGCCGCGAAGGCTTCTCCAACCGCCGGCTCAATGACGGAGCCACTCAGGACCAAGCCAAGTGCAAGGTCCTGACCAACCAGAAGTACAACACCACCCGCAACTTCACCCACTACATCCGCCCGGGCGACTTCCTCATCCAGAACGACAACGCCAAGACCGCCAGCGCCCTCCGCGCGGACGGCAACGGCGCCACCCTGGTCCACTTCAATGACACCCCGACGCCGGAAAAGGTCACCATCGATTTGAGCCGTTTTAGCAGCATCGCGCCAGGCTCTACGGTCACGCCGGTGGTCACCACCAAGTCCCCGCTGGATGACATCGAGAAGAACGCGCTGGTGAAAGGTGCGCCTGTCGCCGTCAACACCACGTCAAAGTCCGCCACGCTTGAGGTTCCTGCCGCCTCAGTAGTGACGTTCGTCGTCGACGGCGTCAGCGGAGTTTCAGACGACGCCGCGCCTGTGCAGGACGGCCACAGCTATCACCTCACCGGTGAGGCAAGCGGCAAGTACCTGACGGCTCGTGCGGACAGTTCTTCCTCGATCGAAGAACTGGGTACGGACGCTGCGGGCGTGGCTCCGCAGATCTGGACGTTCAACGCAGTGAATGCTGACGATGAGTTCGCGAATGATCGCCGTTGGGTCCTGACGAACAAGGACGGCCAGGTGCTCACAGGCAATGGTGGTGTGCTGAACGCCAGTCAATCCGGTGCTGCTTCGCTTGCTTCCCTGACCTTGGACCAAGCCAAGGCGACTCCTGCTGCACAGTGGATAGTGACGACCGAAAACGGCAAGCAGTGGTCGCTGGTGAACGCCGGCGCTGCAATTGCCCTGCAGGTGTCGGGTAACCAGACTGCGGCCGGAACGTCTGTGGCGTTGGCGTCCTCAACAGGAACCACAGCTACAGCAACAGGTAGCCCGCACCAGTCCTGGGCCTTCACGGACATCGCGGACCTGAAACTTCTGGGCACTCAGCCTTTGGAGCTCAGCACGCTCACCGGCGTCGCACCTGTCCTCCCCAGCACGGTGACTCCGCTCTACAAAGCCGGCCCGGGCAAACCGCTTGCAGTCACGTGGTCCCCTGTAGATCCAGCAGCGTGGCAGAAGGAAGGGAAGGTTGCACTCCACGGTTCAGGTGTCGATCCGTACGGCCAGACATTCAGTGATGCTCTCTTGACTGTGACTGTAGGGCAGTACGTGGCAACGGATCCGGCGTCTGTGACTGTTGGTGTCGGCTCCACTTTGGCCTCGGTCCAAGCGGCAGCGCCGAGCACGGTCCCCGGCCAGATCGCTGACGGTCCTGCCCGCAATCCACTGCCCGTGGCGTGGGACTGGTCTTCCTTTGATGCTTCAGCGCTGCAATCCACAGGTTCAGTGACCGTTCCGGGTAAGGCCGGCTCCCTGTCCGCGACCCTCACCGTCGTGGTGGTGGACCGTGTTCCGAGCAGCAACATCTGCAAGGACGACCCCACAACAAGCGCAACCGCCAGCTACACCGAGGGCTCCTACATCGCCAAGAACACGTGCGACGCCAACGCCTCCACCCGCTGGTCCAACTGGGTAAGCGGTGGCCGGGCCGGTGACAGCCTGAGCTACGCCTTCAGCCGGGACTACACCGATTCCTCCGTGGCCGTGACGTCTGCGGAAAAAGCTGCACAGAGCCTCAAGATCCAGTACCAGGACGCCRCCGGCATCTGGAAGGACACGTCCGCCGGAACCATCACGGGACTCTCGACGACGGCACCGGTCACCGTACGCTTCGACCCCGTGACCACACGTGGGATCAGGGTTTCGTTCGTGACCACGGGTTCGTACACGAAGGTCGCTGAGGTGGCCATCGCCGGTTCCCGCTTGGCGGATGCCGGGCTCGCCGATCTCGGCAGGCTCCTCGTGAACCACGCCTCGGTCGTGGGTTTTGCTGCCGGAACCAGCGACTATCGGGTGTTGTCGACGTCGGCGACTCCCGCCGTCGTCGGCTACCCGCTGGACACCAACGCGAAGGTTACGGTCCAGCAGCCCACCGCTGAGAACCCGACGGCGGTCGTCACCGTGACAGCGCCGAATGGGACCACGAAGGAGTACCGGCTGACGTTCTCCACCGGTAAGGACGCGTGCAAGAGCAATGGATGGAAGACGAGTCCATCGCCGGTGTTCGGTGATCAGGGCGAGTGCGTGACCTACTTCGCCGAGCGGAAGTAGGCACGATTTGTCACTACCCGTGCCTCCTCCAGATCCGTCCGGAGGAGGCACGGGGTGCTTAAACGTGTTGGCCACAGACTGATTCGTCAGCCACGCGCCCAGCGGTACGGGGTGGTCGTCGAGACCTTGAGCAGTCCGGAGCGCTCCAGAATTGGGCGCGAAAATTCGGTGGAGTCGCTGTGGATGAGCGTCTTACCCTTGGCGAGCGCGGACTGGGCACGGCGTGCTGTTAGCGCCCGGTAGATTCCTCGGCCGCGCCATTCTTCGCGCGTCGCGCCACCCCAGATCCCCGCGAAATCGGTGCCGGGGACGGGCTCCAGACGTCCGGCGCTGACGATGTGACCGTCCGCCTCTGCCACCCACAGCTCCATGCTGTCGTCCAGAGAGAGCCGGCGCAATAGGGCGTCGGCCATCTCATCCGACACCGGTTCGCCGAACACTTCGTCCTGCATCGCGCTCATTGCCCGGACATCGGCTTCGTCCGTCACTTGCCGCAGCGTCACGCCGTCGGGAAGAGGCACATCGACGCTCAACGCCCGGGCTTCGCCGATCATGATCGATTCCGGATCGTCTTGAGTGAAGCCATTGTGCAACAGAGCCTCGTGCAAACCTGGAGCAAAGTCGTGTCCGCGGGTTTTCCATTCGACTTTGAGGATTTCGGGTTTGGCTTGGAAGTACGCGATCGCCTCTTCGACGAGCCGCCTGACGCTTTGCTCATCCGAATCGCCCAGGTCCCGGTACGTGATGAACCCGCGTCCGCCAAGGAACGTCGCCAGACGGAGGGGTCCGTGCTTAGTGACCTCCAATGCACTCGGAGTCTCCGCATCGGTACGAAGCTGCTGATCATAGGCTGCGAGGAGCCGGGCCTTCGTCTCGAGTTGAGTCATTCCGCGAGCCTACTGCAACGTGGCGAGTCGCCCGATTCGATGGCTAGCTGTATTGACCATGGACGTTAGGGACACTCGGCGTGGTTAGGTGACAAAAAGAAGACCTCCGAGTGGAGTGGGGCTTGTCTAAGAGTCCGCTTCACAAGGAGGTCTTCAATGTCCCATGCTAACGCGATCTTGACGCCGAAGGGCCGGCTCCGGCTGGCTCAGTGCATTGTCGATGGAAAGTTGCCGCTGCGGCGGGCCGCTGAACGTTTCCAGGTATCGGTCACGACAGCGGCGCGGTGGGCAGCCCGCTACCGTGAGCACGGTGAGGCAGGCATGCAGGATCGTTCCAGCCGGCCGGTCAACTCCCCTCAGCGGACACCGGCGCGGCGRGAGCGGCGGATCATCGCGATCCGGGTCAACCGCCGCTGGGGACCAGCCAGGATCGGCTTTCTGCTGGGCATCCACCCSTCCACCGTGCACCGGGTCCTGTCCCGGTTCGGGCTGGCGAGGTTGTCGTGGCTGGACCGTGCCACCGGCARGGTGATCCGCCGTTACGAGCATGCCCATCCCGGGGACCTGGTCCACGTCGATATCAAGAAACTCGGGCGGATCCCTGACGGCGGCGGCCACCGCAGCGTCGGCAGGAGCCTCGGAAACCGAAATAAGACAGGTGCCGCGGCGAACCGGCGACCGGGCTACGCGTTCCTGCACAACGCCGTCGATGACCACTCCCGGMTGGCCTACACGGAGATCCTGGCCGATGAGAAGAAGGAAACCGCTGCMGGGTTCTGGGAACGCGCCAACGCCTACTTCGAATCCTGCGGAATCACGGTCAAACGCGTCCTGACCGATAACGGCTCCTGCTACCGCTCTTACGCGTTCAAGGACGCCCTGGGCCCGGAGATCAAGCACAAACGCACCCGGCCCTACCGTCCCCAAACCAACGGCAAAGTCGAGCGCTACAACCGCACCCTGCTCGATGAATGGGCCTACTCCCGCCCGTACCGATCAGAGACCGAGCGTGTTGCCGCCTTCGCGGACTGGCTCCATCACTACAATCATCATCGAGGCCACACCTCACTCAAAGGTCAGCCACCAGCCAGCCGCGTCACCAACCTCCGTGGGCAATACACCTAGACGATATGTAGGGGGGAGGTAGAGGCTCCCGCTACATATCCGTCCAGAGTCGTGCGTTAGGGCAGTGTCAAGCCAATCGCCGCGCTGAGGAGCAAGCCTCAAGCTACGACCGTCGGAACCGAGCAGCTCTGGCGGCGGACTCCACCAGAGCTGCGTCAGCCAGCAGCGCGGCGGCTACTATTACACTTCTACTTCGTGAATGCGTTCAGTTGAAATCATCCATCAGGGACATAAGGATTTCCAGACGAGCTAGGTCCCCTTGATGTTCGAGCGATGCCTGCGCCTGAAGATCCACCAGGGTAGTAGCGCCGGAAGCGAGTCTGGCGAAGTCGAGTTTGGCCATGCGCAAGCTCAGATCACAGTCGTTGGGACCTGTTACTTGCCGATAAGTCAACACGCCGCGCCCGACAGACACTCTGAAGCTTTCCTCGGAATCAGTGAGGGACAACGCAATAGTAAGGGCGAAGTCCTGCGCTTTTGGCCCATTGAGGCGAATCGCCATGTAGTCCAGAGACATCTTTGTACTAATAGCTGCAAGTAGCTCGTCCCTGGCGTGCCCCGCGACGGGACGCTGCCGGGCTAATGGATCTCCCAGTTCACGCRCACCACTGAGATAGAAATTCCTCCAGACGCCACTTTCCGACAGGTATGCCAACCTCTCGAAGACCCTGGCCTGTAATGCGCGTCCTGCGGAGTGCGAAGGGGCGGCAGCTAGTAGTTGTTTCAGCAGCTCTGCGGCCCATCGCAGGTCTCCGGCCTCCAGGGCAGTCTCCGCCTGTTCCAGAACTACGGCAGCACCACCTATAGCGTTGACATACTTCTGGCCCATCGCTGCTGGCGGTAGTGAGTGCAAGTTTGCCGGATTGCCGTCAAACCAGCCCAAGTATCGTTGCCAGACGCCTTTGACGTTCTGATTCAGTGCGCCGTAAGTGCCCCGATTGGGGGAGAACTCTCCCAGCGAATCCGGCAGTTCGATCATCTCTGCTGCATCGAGCATGCCATAGCCGTGATTGGCAAGCCTCAGAGTTTCATCATGGATATAGCGGTAGAGATCACGCTGCAGCTCAAGGTGTTGGACGACTTTAGCCGTTCCCCACACCGGCCATTGGTGAGTGAGGAACATGACGTCCGAGCGATCCCCGAAGCTGGCTAGGGCGTCGTCAATGGCCCGACTCCAGCCCAGAGCGTCACGAACTTCTGTACCACGCAGGGTATAGATATTGTGCATCGACTGACTGACGATCTCGGCCATGCACAGCGCCCGGTGCCGGGGAAGATAGCAGATCATCTCTGCTGGCGCTTCCGTGTCTGGAGTGTAATGAAACTCAAACGGCACACCGTCCAGAGTCATCTCGCGCACGTCGTCAATAAAGACGGTTGGCTCTATGAGCGTCATGGTCCCTGTGGACGCTCCTGCCCCCAATCCTGTGCCCACACCCCCCTGCGGACCGCGCGGCAGAGAAAAACCAGCCTGATGTCCGGCGCGGCGGAACATGGCTGGGCCTGCATATAGGCTTTCGCCGACTGCATGCTCCCAGAAGCCTGCGGGAGCCACTAAGGGGATTTGGCCGCTCTCGACCTCATCGGCCTTAACAACGCCTCTAATACCACCGAAATGATCGGCGTGGCTGTGTGAAATGATGACTGCCGTCACAGGCCGGTCCCCGAGGTGGGAGCGCGTGAGGGCAAGTGCAGCTGCAGCTGTTTCCACACTCATCAGTGGGTCGATGATGATGAATCCAGTGGCTCCAACCACAACCGTCATATTCGCTGCATCGAATCCGCGCACCTGAAATATGCCGTCTGCGACTTGATACAGCCCATGCCGCGTGTTCAATTTGGAAACACGCCAAAGATTTGGGTTGACACTCGCTGGTGGCTTTCCCTCTAGAAATGCATAATCGTCCACTCTCCAAACAACACGACCGTCGGCCGCCTTAATTATTGGCGGATCGATGGTTCCGATGAATCCCCTGTCCGCATCCGCGGTCGCGTCATCTTCGGTCGGCCATCGTACGTCTAGGCTCCCTGCTCGGATGTCGTCGGAGATTTGATTAGCCACTGGCTTCATTCCTATCTGTTCGGGCGGTATTGCAATGCGCAAGTACATCTAGCTCGAGACGAACGTCAGGAGCTAGATGTACTTGCCTAAAGTGTTCTTGTTGTTCGGATATCAGCGGTCTTCGAACTTATGCCAGTGAAGAAGGCGCTTCTCGATGCGTCGGATGGCGGCAGTCAGCAGCGTGGTGAACGCTGTTAGGACCACCAGTACCGCAAAGAAATTGTCTGCCTGGAACAGGTTTGCGTAATAGGTCATTCGCGAGCCGAGACCATTGCTGCCGGATACTATCTCGGCGGCGATGACGCCGAGGAAGGAATAAATGAGTGCCAGCTCAAGCCCGGAGATAATCACTGGGACGGCGCGCGGCAGCTCAAACTTGACCAGCCTTGTCCGCCTTGAAGCTCCAAGGCTCCGTGCCAGCAGCATGGAGTCGCGGTCCGGTTGGGACATTGCCGTCAGCACCGTGGTCACCATCACGAAGACGACGACGGTAACGGCCATAGCAATCCGGGGGCCCATCCCGAGCCCGAGCCAGGCAACAAAGAGCGGCACAAGTGCGATGCGCGGCACGGAGTTGAGAGCGTTGAGTACCGGCTGGCAAGCCTCACGCAGGAGCTTCGAGCTGCCGAGGGCAACTCCAATAAGCACTCCTAAGGTGACGCCGATCGAGTAGCCGATCCCAACTTCAGTGAGCGTGTAGCCGGCATCAGTCCACACCTGTGACGTTGGCAGGATGCGCTGGAGTGCCTGGGCGACGTCCGTCGGCCGGCTGGCAAAGAGCGGATCGACCCATCCGTTGGCCGCACTCAACTCCCACGCGGCCAGGATCAAGGCGATGATCAGAATGCGGAGTGCAAGGGGCGACTTCCAAAGCGGGCGTGAATTATTGGGGGACTTTGCCGAAACTTGCTCGGTCGGCGTAGCAGTACTGATACTCATGCCTCCCGCACCTCCTCTGCGAGAGTCTGCCAGATAGTCTCATGCAGCTCGTTGAAATGGCTATTGGCCCGAAGGGCCACCGCGTCGCGCGGGCGCGGAATATCGATCCGATATGTTTCACGGATAGTGCCCGGTCGGCGCGACATGAGAAGGATCACGTCTGAAAGGGCAATTGCCTCAGCGAGATCATGAGTCACCATGACCGTCGTGACAGGTTCCTCCTGAGCGTCCAGCATGCGAAGCAGCTCTTCCTGGACGAGCACACGGGTCTGTGAGTCCAGTGCGGCGAAAGGTTCGTCCAGAAGCAGCAGCTTGGGACGGGTCACCAGTGCCCGGGCCAGGGCTACGCGTTGACGCATGCCCTGCGACAACTGGCCTCGGTAGGCATGGAGGTAGTCCCCGAGCCCGACTATCTTGAGCATTTCGGCTGCGCGGGCCCGCCGCGCGGCTTTTTTGACGCCTCGGAGTTCCAGCGATAGGGCGACGTTGTCGGTCGCGTCCCGCCATGGGAGCAGTGCATCTCGAGCGAATGCCATGGCGATCTCGGGGCGACCGGCCGCGGGTGGCTTGCCCAGCACCGAGATGGTGCCGGATTGCTGTTGTTCCAAGCCCGAAATGACGTTCAGCACAGTCGTCTTTCCACACCCGCTCGGACCCACAATGCTGACGAACTGGCCTGGCGCGATATCGAACGATACGTCGTTGACCACCCGCATCGCGGCACCGTGAGCGTTAGGGAAGGCGTGGAAGAGATTGGCCACGCTGATGGCCGCCGTCGACGCTCTGGGCTCGACCGTCTGAGTGTCCATGTTCCGATTCTCTGCTTGAGCGGATCCCACTTCAAGACTCATTTCTCCGCCACCAACTTTTCGACGGCAGCATCGTCCTGCGGCACCACCGACGCAAGTACCGCGGAGGCTGTCAGCGGCTGCGTTCCTTCGGGGAAGAGGCCGTTGTAAACCTCTACATCTCGTGGGCTCACCACTGGGCTGAGCGCCTTGATCATGGGAGCGAGGTCCCCTTCTGCTACCTGTACTCCGGCGATTTCGCTGAAGTATTTGCCGGCCTCGGCCTTATTCGCCGGATTCTTAATCCACGCGACCGCCTGCGCGATCGACCGGGCGAAGGCCTTGGCCTTTTCGGGTTTCTCTTCCAGGAACTTGTCGGACATCCATGCTTCGCTGGTGGTCGCGCCAATCAACTCTTGTGGACCGGTTGTCTGGAAATCCCACAGGATGTGACCGAGTCCCTGCTTCTCTGGACCGTATGATCCTGCGAGATCGGACTGCATGACGTCAATCTTCCCGGCCTGCATCGCGGCACGCTGGGGTGGCACACCCGGGAGCGTCTCGTACTGCATCGGGGCGCCCGCACCATCGACATACCGCTTGAAGAGGCGATCCGTGAAACCGCCAGGGGCCGCAATTGCCGCAGTCCTCCCTTTGAGTACTTTGGCCGATTCGGGATACGGCGCACTCGATTGCGGTACGCGATTGCTGACAAGCACCGTGCTGCCGCCTCCTGCGGTGAGTCCGACGACCGCCTTGGCCTTGACGCCAGAGACCACGGACTGTGTGCCCAGGAACATCGGAATTCCGACTGCGTCAATCTTCCCGGAGGCAAGGGCTGCGAGCATTGCCGGGGCAGCAGTCCCGTCGCTAACGGTGACCTTCAAGCCGTTGTTCTCGAAGAATCCTTGGTCCTGCGCGACTTTCACGGGGATAGTCTGCATGGTCTGCGGGAATGTCTGGAACGAGAAAGCGGTGGGGCCATCTGCCGACGCCTTATCGTTGCTCGGGGCGCATGCGGCAGCCGAGAGCGCCGTGGCCGCAAGTGTGACCGTGAGCGTCAGTAGATTCATTACTTTTCGGGTCTTCATTAACCCTCTCCTCTGGTCTGAATTTGAGTCGCCCCTATCGAATAGATCGCCGCGAAGATGGAATTGGGGCGGAAGCTCAGTCAGGCGACTTTGGCACTTTGACGAGCAATTGGGCGTTCAATATAAAACGGTAAAGTGACCCAGGTCTCTTGTCAAGGCTTCTTGTTGCCTCGTAGCAATTTTCGAGAAGGAGCCGCTGTCTCTTAGCACTCCTGCGGCAGTGGAGGTTGGCCGCGTGGTGGATGTTCAACGATGGCTTCGGCCGGAGTATCGCATCCTTTTCACGCCCTCCGTACAACAAGCATTACATCGTGGAGCAGAAGAACTCTTCCAGATTCCCGCGAGCGGGTTGGCTGTCGCCCTGCACTGCGATCGCGGACCGGGGATGTTCAACCGGGCGTGTGAGCCAGGTCGGGCCTCGGCGGAAAGCAGCACTAATTGAACGCGCAATATGTCAGACTTAAGTCTGCGGAGGTGAGCGAGACGTGCTCAAATGCACAGTGAGGTCCGCGCGTCTTACTTGCGCAGCTAACGAAGCTCTCGTCAGGCCGATCAGTGTTGGCACTGTTATGAGCGATTGAAGTCAAACTCGCTGCATGGTGAAGCCCATGGAACCCGGGGGGGGTGAAGGGCAACTTGGTTCCGAAGCGCCGTGACGGTATCTTCGCTTGATGTGAGGATCAGGAACTCAAGGAGAATTTCCTCTCTTGGGAACAATGACCGGAATGGCACCTGAGATCGTCTTGCTCCCGCCCTTGCCGGTAGGCATCAAACAACGGGTAAACATGGTCATGCGGCCTCCTGGCCAGCGGTCTGCCTGTTGCCCCTCGAGCAAAATAAAGCGCCAGTACTTACGCGGAGTTCAGGATCGATGGTGATCTCCTGGGCGACTAACGAAGACTTGGCCGGAGCCCTTGGTCCGACGCCATGGGATACGATGGTTTTTGCTTGGATTGGGCCAGCGACGTGCGGACTAGGCCGCCGCGTCCAGAACGCTTCGTATCTTGGAGAAGAAGATGGATCGCACTGCTGACAAACGCCCTCACCTTTCCCTTCGCTGCCGGACTTCCTGTGTTCCTCTCAGGCCTGGCGGGGATCAGGCGGGTGTGGTGTGACGACACGCCCTCGTACGGCATCGCGTAAACGACGACCTGGCCGCCCACAGGGCGCGGTTTGGGAAGAAACTCGTCGCCATATCCTCGAAACCTCACTCTTACGCTTTTCCACTGGAGGATTCGGGGACACTGCAGTGAGTGCTCTGGCGGGCGACGCTGGTGTCGCCTCTGCGCTCATCTACTATTACTTTGGCTCCAAGAGTGGGTTGTTTCAATCTGTCGTTGAGACCGCGCGGATGAGACTCAAAGAGAGGGTGATCGCACCCATCCTTGCCGTTGTCGCCCACCAGGGATCCTTGGAGGCGCGCCTGACCACGCTCGTGAGCGTCCTCGCTCATCGCGGAGGCGACGACATCGGACTTCACCGGCTCATCCTCGCCGGGGATCTTGAAGCGGATATCCCCGAGGTGCTCGCAGTCCGCGAGACCATCGGTGAAGACATTCAGCGTCTGTATTGGGCGGTCGCCGGCCTCCAAGAACACAGCCCAGAAAACGACGGTGAGCGCCAGCTCGTCGGCGCGATCGAACTACTGGTCCTCGGCATCTGGTTGTTTGGGATGCGCAGGCAGGGCGTAGAGCGACTCCCGATTGTCGTCCAAGCGTTCAAGGACCTCCTTGCCGGGACCCTCTTCGAGGCTGACCACGAGGACGAGCCGCGGGGGAGCATGGAAACGCGCGAGGAGAGGCGGAGGTCATCCGAAGCACTCGATGATGACGCAGCACTTAGGGAGCGCCTAGCATCGATCGCACTGCAGCGGTTCGCATCGAGCGGCTACGGGAAGACGTCCCTGAAAGAGATCGCGACATTGGCCGGCGTGACCAGCGGCGCAATTTTCCATTACTTCGGCTCGAAAGCAGGCCTCTATCGAGCGGCCGGCGCCCTCGGGATCCAGCGCATGGTGGACCGATCTGCATTTTCAGCCTTGGCCGATGTACGCGGCGTGGGCAGCCAGCGCGGGCGTGTAAAGGAGCACTTCCAATCGATAGGCGCGACCGTGGAGGACCTCGTCGACAACCACTGGATGGGGTTGCGCGTTCAGATCGATGCTGAACTTTATCCCGCATTGGTTGAGATGCGGGACGAGTGGGCAGACGCACTTGAGCAGCACTACCACTCGGTGACCGGAGGCCGTGAGCCCACCTCGGGTTCTGGAGAGAAAGCGCCGGCGCAGGAGCCTTTGCCGGTACTCCTGGACGTGCTTACTCTCGGGACATCCTGGTATACCGTTCGCCACGGGACTGATGCTGTCAAGTCCGCGCTACTGGGCCTCGAGCGACTGATCGGCGGGGAAGGCTGAAGTTCCCTTCGCGCGACACTGCGGCGGCATAGGACCGGCAGCCAGCAGTCCACCGTCTTGCCTGAACAAGCACTATCAGGCAACGTATCCGCGCGTTATTAATGCACCGCCCGCAAGGGGCTGGATTCATTTGGCTGGGGGAAACCGGCTGGATATACACGCTTCTGGCCAAGTAATACCAGCAATTTCTAGTACCAGCAATTTCTGTCCCGCGGCTCAGTCGTCGCGGGTTCAACGTCGAGTACCTCACCCATAGACATCGCGCCTATGTCACCTACCTAGCCACTGGGCCAGTCTGAGTTTGGCGGTCATGACTCGGAAGGCGAGGGTTCGAGCGCTGAGCCGAGGGATCCAAACCCGAAGACGAAGCATCCAGCTACCAGTGCTGCGGCACTGCTCTTGGCCTTACGAGTGACTGGCAATACTGACTTTCGTGGGATCGCTTTCTGTGTCGATTGCGTGCCGATCTGTGAGGCGCTTCGGGGCAAGGGAGGCCCAAATGAGGACAAACACGGCTACAACCAGGGCGGCCCCCACAAAGATGCCATCAAATGTTTCCTTAGGAACGAATCCATCGGCACCGGGTACTAGTACGTTCAACACAATTGCGGTCGGTATCGTTCCGGAGACGTACTGGATAATGCTTTGCATGCCAATGGTCACCGCCATGTTGTCCTGGCGCCCGGCGGCCGCGACGAGTGAGTACCCGGTGGTCAAGCAGCTCAGTGTTGCGAGGGCATAGCCGAAGACCCACACCCAGGACATCCAAACCGGGCCGTTAGCGAATGCGAAACCGAGAAAGACACCAATCGAGGCGGTTCCGGAAATGATCAGAACGATCTTCGGACCCAGCCGGTTGAGTCCCCATCGAGTCCAGAGGTATCCCAGCGCGGAGCCGGGAATGATCGCGAGCAGCACGTACGTAGAGTCGAGGGCAGACAGACTGTGGCCGTACCCAGAGGACATTGGGGTCTGCAACTTAGCCGGCAGCGCGAGAAAAATGCTCACCCCGACCACGCTTACCAAGAAGATCCCGGAATATCCGATGATGGCCTGACGTCGGTCCATGTTGCGGAACGACATCAGGGGGTCCTGGCTGCGTCGCTGCTGAATCGACCAGAGAGTCAACGTCACGGCGCTCACGCCAAACGAGCCGACCACGGTGGGTGAAGTCCAGCCCAGGGCTGGTCCCTCGCTGATTCCGACCAGCAGCGCCGTGACCCAAATGCCGAGCCCCAGCGAAGCGAACCAGTTCAAGCGACCGACATAACGGGAAGCAGCGGGCGTTTCAGATGAGACAAGGGCAAGCACCAGCAGCACCGCGTACAGGGCGAAACTCACCCAGAAAACGCTCTGCCACGGCAATCCCAACCCAACAACAAAGCCGCCCACAACGAGTGCGATCGGTGAAAAGATCGCCATCACGAATGAGAGTCCTAACGAAACAATTCGGATCTGCCGAGCGGTAGCCCGTGGGCGCAGGAGCCCCCAGCTCAGAGGAAGGGTAACAGCGAAGCCCAAAAGGAATCGGCCCGCCACGAGGGGCCAAAAACCATCACCAGTCGCAGCCAAGGCGCATCCCAGCAGTGCTAGGAAGCTCAGTGCAATAAGGACCTTGCGATGCCCATAGATGTCGCCCATACGTGCAGTGAGGCCGACAGAGATGGCACTGCCGACCATCATTGCGTTAAAGACCCACCCGATTTCCGACCCCGAAAGGCCGGACTCTGCCGCTATCACCCCAACCAGCGGAGGGAGGGTGCCCCACTGGATGTCTACGGTTACGCCGCCGAGCCATACTAGTGCAACTAACGAAGTGAATCGACCGGCAAGAGCCTGGGCCGATAGAAATTGTGTCATCTTTGACCACCCGTGTTTTTGGACCCAGTAATCTCTGGAGTCATCATTTTTGAGTCAGTTGCGCAACGAAGCGAACCCCATGCGCGTGCAATTTGAAGTGTTCAGTGGAGCAACGGACTTCGGAGCGCTTACACTTCCCGGCCCGGCGTGACGCAGGTACTGGCAAGCCGTCTCGCGGCTCATCCCGTAGTCACGGGCAAGGACGGCTTTCGGTACACCGCGACCGCTGAAGAAGTTCGCGCCGGAGAGATTCCCTCGACTTTGGCATCGTAGTCAAAGGCGGTGCTCCAATGCAATACCCGCGTGGGTGCATCGATCTCACATCTGACGGCTACAGCTGGCAGGCTTGACACTTGCTTGCGCGCCGACGTCAGGTTACGATTGTCTGAATTCGATTCCATGATGACTAGTCGTTGACTTATTCGCCGCGCTTCGAGGAATGGTTCGCCATGCGGGTCTTGATGCGAATGATAAGACAGGGCTGAGGTAAAAGGCATGGGCTTGCTCAAGAACGACGTCGCATTTGTGACGGGAGCTGCTCGCAGTCAATGGCGTTTGCACGCCGTCGGCAATGTGTCAAGACGCCGTTGATCATGAACCGGGCGCTGTTCAACGTGGTCGCGCCGTACATTGACAATCCTGGCGTCGACGATGTGCATGGTGCCTTCTCCTCCCTCAACGCATTCTGACCTGCCGTGGATCGAGTCCAACGAGGTGTCGGACGCGGTCGGGTGGTTGTCATCGGATCACGCCAAGTTCATCACCTGCGTCGCGCTTCCTGTCGACGCCGGCAACATCGTCAAGAAAGGCAACTGATCTATATGATCGAGCGCGATTCCTTCTTCATCGACGGCGCCTGGCGCGCCGCAAAGTCAGACCGTAGCTTCGAGGTGATCTCGCCGCGCTCAGAAGAGCTCGTCGGACGTGTCCCTGCCGCCTCACGGGAAGACATCGACGACGCGGTCGCGGCAGCGCGCCGGGCCTTCGACGACGGCCCGTGGCCCCGGATGAGTCCTGCCGAGCGCGCCGACTACCTCATTCGCATCGCCACTGGCATCGAGAAGCGTCAGCATGAGCTGGCACCCCTGATCTCCGAAGAGCTGGGTTGTTCCATGCTCCTCTCGCAGTACTACATGACGGTAGCGCCCGTGATGAGCTTTAACTATTACGCTGAGGTGGGGCGGACGCTAGAGCTCGAGGAAGTCCGGATCAGTGATCTCACGAGATTCACCGGGGGATCAGCAGGCGGCCCCACGGTCCCGATGGCCGGCAACAGCCTCGTCGTGCGCGAGCCCGTTGGCGTGGTGGCGTCGTTCCCCGCCTACAACTTCGCGATTCCGGCGATCGGACAGAAGCTGGGTCCAGCACTGATCGCGGGCTGCACCGTGGTGATCAAGGTCCCTGAGCCCACCCCGCTTGCCACATTCGTCTACGGGGAGATCTTCGAGGAAGCAGGTCTGCCGCCCGGCGTCGTGAACATCGTTGCTGCCGAGGCGGCCGAATCGGCGTACCTGGTTGAGCACCCCGGCGTCGACATGGTCAGCTTCACCGGATCGGATGCGGTCGGCGCCAAGATCGCGGCAGCCTGTGGTGCCCTGGTGCGGCCGGTCCTTCTGGAGCTCGGAGGCAAGTCTGCAGCAATCGTTCTGGACGATGCGCGGCTGGAGGACGTCGTACCTGCGCTGGTCGGTGGCAGCGTCGGTGCCAACTCGGGACAGCACTGTGTTGCGCGGACCCGGTTCATCGTGCCGGCCGAGCAGTACAACGCGTACGCCGAGGCGCTCGCGCAGGCGTTCTCGTCCCTCAAGATCGGCGACCCTATGGACCCGGACACGGTGGTTGGCCCGCTCGTAACCTCTCGGCAGCGTGATCGCGTCGAGTCCTTCGTCGAGGAGGCCCGTGGTGAAGGAGCCACCGTGGCTACAGGAGGCCGTCGCCCCGCCGACATGTCCGTGGGCTGGTACTACGAGCCCACGCTGATCACCAACGCTCACAACGACATGAAAATCGCCCGCGAAGAGGTCTTCGGCCCCGTCGCCGTCCTCATCCCGCACGACGGCGAGGAAGACGCCATCCGCATCGCGAACGAGACCCCCTACGGCCTCGCGGGATCGGTGTTCACCGCCGACGACGCCCATGGCTTCGAGGTGGCACGGCGCATCCGGACAGGGACCTTCTCTGTTAACACCGTCACCGCCGATCTGGGTTCGCCCTTCGGTGGGTACGGCAAGTCAGGGATAGGACGCGAACACGGCCCGACCGCCGTGGACGAGTACCTCCACAGCCGCACGATCTCGATGGAGCCTGGCAAGCAACTGCCGGATGCGGTGACAAATGGGGTGCGCCGCGGTGACGGACCGGGAAGCCCTGAAGTGTAACCACACCCGTTCGGAACAGGACGACATTGGGAGGCAGAGTGGTAGAACCAACCCTAGCCACCCGAAGCCCTGTCCGTCCCCAGCCAATACTTCACAGATCAAGTCAATTCCGCCTCAGCGGGCCAATCGAAAGGGCCACCAGTGGCAATCTTTTTTAAAGCAGCAAACCTGAGCGTCTCTCCGGAGGCCGCCTGGGACATCGTGGATCGCTTCATGCGGGCCGACATCCGTGTGTTCAGCTTCATCGAAGAGAATCGCATCGAGGGTCCTGTGCGAACCGTAATCTCCAACGGGGGAGGCCTCGAGCAGCCGGAACTGAACATCACGATCGATCCTGAGCACATGTACGCTTCTTACACGGTGCTCGAATCGTCATTCTGGAAAGGCACCTATCACCATGGGTCCATGCGGGTCTTCGACACCGGTGACGGTCGCTGCCGGTTCGAGTGGATCACTGACATCGCTCCGGATTCGTGGGCGGCGGAACTCGGCGGTGAGTACATGGACATGCTGTGGTCTGATCTGGTCAAGGTCCTGGAGACCGGTGAGGAAGCACCGCAGCCCGAGGTTGCCGGCGCCTAGGTGTACTAAACCGGTTGGTTGGGACGCGGCTGGCGGGTGAGGCGCTTTTGAGTGCGGTTTGAGGCCTGGCCCGATTGTTGTGCTCGATGAAGTCCTTCTGAGAGGAAGGGCCAAGCGTAGGCCCACTCTTCCAGGAGGATGCGGTTTGGGGCTGAAGCGAGTTACGCGGTCTGCGGCGGGGAAGCGTTGGGGGCAAACCGATTTTCGCGCTGGTTCTCGGAATTAAGGACAACATAGGCCTCCGGGTGCCGACAGCCACCAGCGGGAACCGCAGTTCGCTTGTTAGAAGGCGTGGCCCGTTCAAGAATTCTGTGCAGGACAAGGCTCGGCCGGGCCAGCACATGCTCGACGCTTACTCCTTTCCGCGCATGTTAGCCGTTTCCACGCTTTCCGTTACCCGCAGTTGGGTTCCGTGGTGGAACTGCATGCCCCTAGGGCAGCCCTTGAATGATTGCCTTGGTACCGGAGATGTCAATAGTGATCAGGCTTTCTGCCATGCGGACATTTGTGATTTGCAGGTCGCCGTAGGATTCGGGGAGCGCGGGACACAACCAAAGGCCACCGCGAGAGACGTCGGCGTAATAGCCGATCAGCGCCTTGATCAGCATGATGGGCGTGGTAGTAGCCCAGGCATGGGGGAGCATGCTGTGGCGTAAGATATGCGTTCATCAAAGTGCTCGCGGCTGAATCCGCAACACAGCTCCGGCAGCCTCCTTTCCGAGTATTCGGCCGCCTCAAACAAGGCTGTGGAGATCCACTGCACCTGCTCGATGTAGCCGTAGCGAAGGAGTCCGGACGCGATGATCGCGTTCTCGTGGGGCCACACCGATCCGTTGTGGTACCTTGCGACGTTATAGGTCCCATGCTGGCCAAGGTTCGTAAGCCGCAGCCGCTGAACATCACCGGGGACATGTGCCGTTCAGCCAGCTGCGCGTTGTTCATCATCGATGATGCCTAACAGCAGGCATTGCCCCATGTTTGGAAGCACTCGCTTCAACCGGCCGCTTCTTCCGTCTACGGCGATGGCGTAGTAGCCGGAGGTCGGGCAACCAGAACTGCTCGTTAAACTGCTTCTTCAGCCGCGGCCCCGAACTCCCGGTACTCGGCCGCAAGACCCTTGTCACCGGCGTCGTACGCTATCCAGGAGCTAGGTAAATAGGCGCCGTAGACGTAACCCTGAACTTCGCAGAGCGCACGCGGGGAATGAGGCCCGCGGTGGTATCGGTGGCATATCTCCGGCAGCTTACTTCACCGAACAACGCGACAAACTTCGGTGTCGCATCAACGCTGCCGTAGTAGGCGGACTTGCCGCCAAGCGTCAGCGCGTTGGAGACATCGAGCCTTACCTCGCGCAGGATCTTCCCTGGCACCTCCTCGCTCCGCTCATCCACGAGGCTGCCTTGATGGTCCGCCCGCAACTGAACGGTACTTAAAGCCAGAGACGGATCCACAGGCAATGCCATAAGTGCCTATAGTGAGTCCCAGCCGAACCGTGCCATAAACCACGGTTCACCGGCGGCGACCACGACGCTCTCCGGCTTGTGGGGATCCTCAAAACGGAGTGACCCAAGAACATCGTAACTTCGGGGAAGGGACCGCTCCATTGATTGGTTGCCCACGTGCACCATTGGAATTTTGGACACCCATTGCCGCCGGCGAAGGTCCCGTGGAGACAAACGGCTCTCATCAGGCGGAAGAATGCTTGCCACTGATCGGCTTCCTTGCTGCTGGAAGATCTTTCGGCAGGCGCTGGAGGTTGCCCTTCGCGGACAGGTTGCCCCAGTGGTTTAGGTAGTCACCTGCGTCGTAACCGATGACCCGGAGCATGGCCCTAGCCCGCGGTTGGGCGCGGTCGCTAACGACGAAGGTTGTGGAGCCTGAAGCCTCGATTGGGTCTGATCGAGGGGTGCCCGAAATCGTCCTTCCGTCCTCAACTCGCGATTCTCTCGACCTAGTTCGCTGCCTGGGCTTGTTCCTAAGGCGTCAGATCGGGCTCCTTCAATACTTATTCGAGGACCGCGGTCTTGAGGCCGCCATTAGTCCCACAGCAACACAAGCCAGAACCGCTGGCTGGGAAGATAGATTACGCCAGGCGTGGCGGGTCCCTCGTTGGACCAGACAGTCGCCACGAGTGAGCAGCTCGCGCCTTCCCTCGTCCAGTTCAAGCACAATCTCACCCTCGACGACGAAAATGTAGTCATAAGTGGAAGACGTGTGGAATGACGCATCACCATCAGTCTCGTGCGTATCTGCAATACCGAGAAGGTCTCCAGACGACTCACCCTCGCGGTCGGCTACATCGGTAACCGACGAATCAGGCGGAAGCGAGAAGACCGGGAAGCGCGTCCCCCGGGGCCTGGGAAGTTGGGGGAAGCCACTGGTTCCGCGGGATCGTGGAAGCCAGGGATACCGTCTGATGTACCCCAGACCTGCCACAGCGTTCCAGTGCGCTCCTTGCCCTGGTCCCCGACTGGAGTTCGTACGAATACGGGCTCTATCGTGTCGGTCGAACGGAACCTGGAAATACCGGCACTATCTACTTCAGTTATGAATGCCCTGATCGACTCAATCACGCTGAGTCTCCAATTTTAGATTCAATGCCTATTTCTGGACTTTCTGGGCGAAGCTGATGTCAACGGCGTCAGCGGCAGAGACAGTCAGTGTTCCTTGGGTGTTTACTTGGGCCACCTTGCGCAAGGCATCCGACGATGCGTCGGAAGTTAGATAGCTGTCCGGGAACAGGTGTTCCAGGCCGGAGATCGTTTCGTTATAGACCTTGTCGTCCATCTTTGGTCCGACAAGTTTCTTCAGCGATGCCGCATCCTCGGGCGACAAGCCCTTGAGCATGGCCTGCTGCGTTTCATGGAAGGCGTCGAGGAAGGACTGAATCATCTCTGGGTGATTCTTGATGGTGTCCGCAGTGGTCAGGATGCTCTGGTAAGGAACGGCCCGGAGGGCCTCGATGCCCTTCATCGCGGGCAGGTCCCAGATCACGCCGACACCCTGGGCTTTCGCTCCGGCCGCCGCTCCTCCAAGACTGCTGGCGATTCCATCCATGCTTCCGTGGGACAGCGCTGCGAGCTGGGACGCGACGTCGGTCATCGGCGATAGGGTGATGTTGTCTCGCTCAGGATTCAACCCGAATTCTGATAGCAGGTACCGGTACGAGGTCACGACCGCTGACCCGGAGCCGAATGTGGCCAGGGTCAGTCCCGCGACCCCTGTGATCTCCACCACGTAATGGTAGTACGGATTGGATACGATGTCAAAGACTAGTCAATACGAATTCAAATGCCCCTGCGTTTCGGTTAAGATGGCGCGTACGGCGTTCGCCGCCACATGCTGACCGGCTAGGATCGGGCGCACAGAAGGGACCGTAAACATGTCAGAACGCACCATCCGCACCATCGCGGAAGGTTTCACCTACCTTGAGGGACCTCGGTGGCACAACGGCGAGCTGTGGTTCGTCGATTTCTATACGAATAGTGTCAATCGCGTCGATGCCGCAGGCGCGACTCAGAAGATCTGCGAGGTAGAGGGGCAGCCTTCCGGCCTCGGATGGCTTCCTGACGGCCGAATGCTCGTTGTGTCGATGAAGGACAAGCGTGTCCTGCGAATGGAAGAGGATGGGGTACTGGTGGAACACGCCGATATTTCTGACCTTTGTCCCGGCCACGCAAACGACATGGTGGTTGCGCCCAATGGGAACGCCTACGTCGGTAACTTCGGTTTTGATCTTATGGCCGGGGCCGATCACGAATTCACGACTTTGGTCCTGGTCCGCCCCAATGGCGAGAGCGAAATTGTGGGGAAAGATCTTTCGTGCCCTAACGGAATGGTCATTTCCGCCGACGAGCAGACGCTCATTGTGAATGAACTCTTCGGCAACCGTATCTCGGCATTTGACATCCTTGATGACGGAACTCTGGGCGCGCGCAGGGATTTCGCCAATTTCGGGGACCTTGGCGGCGAGCCGAGCGTAGCCCGAAGACTCGAACTTTCGAGGATTGTCCCTGACGGTTTGGCACTCGATGCCGAGGGCGCGGTGTGGATTGCTGACTGCGTCAATCAGCGTGCATTGCGCATCCTTGAGGGCGGGGAAATCGTTGATGAGGTAAGCACCGCTCCCAACGGAGTTTTTGCCGTTGCCCTGGGCGGTGACGAAGGGCGCACTCTCTTCATGTGCGTCGCCCCCGACTTCAACTCAGCAAAGCGCAGCGCCGCGAGGGAGGCGTTCATGGCGGCCGTGGACGTGGAAGTCCCGCACGCTGGAACACCTTAAGGCCCAATACGCAAACCTGCATTCACAGAAACGCAAACCGGGACCATCAACCCAGGCACTGTTGAATACCTATTGGCCAACAGAAGGCCGGCACCCCAGTGAACCCACGAATGACCGCTATGTCTATCGTCGCTCATGCCCATCAATTTGTCGTGGGTGGCGATACGCATGCCCAAAATCATGTCTACGCCATCCTCGACGCGACAACTGGATAGGCAGTCATTCCCGATCACCGCAGCCGAGATCAATCGGGCCATCACTTGGGCTGCACGCCGTACCAACGCTGACGCGGACACCCTCTGAGTCATCGAAGGAGCCGCATCCTGCGGTGCGATCCTCACCTGCACCGTGGCTACCAACGAGTTCCCAGTTGCCGCGGCCCCATGGGATGTATGCCAATAGGAGCCGCGGCGTGGGCAAGTCAGATGTCCTGGACGCTCCCCGGATCGCCATGGCCGTTCTGCTCCTGCCGGTGGACTGGCTACCCCGACCACGCCTTCATGACGGCGTCCCAGAGCGTGCGGATCCTGGTCGCGGCGCTGGGATCCATGAGCAAGGGCCGGACCCGGTCGGACAACGCGCTCAAAGGCTGGTGCGCGGCAACGACTTGGGCATCGATGCCCGCCAAAAGCTTACAGACGCCCAGATCACCGAAGTCTCAAAGTAGCGTTCCCGCGAGGAAGAGCTTTCCTTGTCCATGGCCCGTTTCGAGGCCGTGCGGCCTGGCCAAAGACGTTCTGGCGCTGGATGAGCAACTCACGGCCAACGAGAGCCAGCTGGACGATCGGGCGAAGGTCAGCGAGGCCGCACCGCTGCTTGAGGAGACGGGGTTCAGGGCGATAAGAACTGCGAAGTGCCTCGGCGCGTGGCTTACGTGGGCACGCTGGGTCACGAGCTGGAAGCCCCCATCCATTGCCTTCACGATCACCTTCGAGAGCCAAATCAACAAACAAAGCCCCAGGCGGGATCCACCGGTAATCTGACACCCTCAAACAGCGCCATCACGATTCGAGTGTTCGCTGATCCAATCAACGCATCGGAGATAGCCGCGTCAGGCAGCAGCCCGGCGCTCGTCCAGGGCAACTCCGCGGATGGCTTCACTTCAAGAGGCCACCGCGCCTTTAGGTGTTGAAGACGCGGTGCAGTTGAACCATGTAGTCCTCACCTCTCACGGAGGTAGGGTCGTTCAGAATTTCACGGTTCACCTGGATCATCAGGTCACGTCGAAGGATAGACCGCGATTTGTCGGCTGCCGCAAGGGCCTCCGCGATCTTCTCCTTGGGGAAGTCCGTGCAGTAGACGGGAGTGCCTGGCTGCTGTCGCCACGATTGCTCGAGTTGGCCCGCGTCGAATGCATCGAAGCCTGTCTCCTCGACCAGCGACATGACCAAGGCGCGCTGGGCGTCGCTGTCGCTGGCGACGGGAATGGCAAGACGGTCTGGATGACCCACGGGCGCTTCTTTGGAGTCGAACGAGCCAGTGTTGATGGCGTTCCACGCCTTGTTCACCTTGCGGCCGAACTGCTCGCTGACCCAGAGACTCTGCACCTGCCCCTCGTCGACCGCGGCGATGTTTCCGTCGCGATGGGGGTAGTAGTTCGAGGTGTCGATGACCACTGCATCGTCGGGAAGCTGTTCGATCAGCGGCCTGAGGTCAGGTATCCGCGCAAAGGGAACCGAGGTGATGAGGACGTCGACTCCATCGACGACCTCGCTCGCTGTGACGGCCGTTGCGCCGCTGTTCAGCGCGTTGGCCGGCACCGTTTCGGGGCCACGGGAGTTGGCGACCTTGACCTGGTGACCCGCCGCGGCGAGACGGTGGGCCAGGGTCGTGCCGATGTTGCCGGCACCCAGAATTCCTATACGCACTTTTTTCTCCTTGCTAGTGATCACTCTGATGAAGAGATGCCGATTACGACGCGGATCGACGCCGCAAAGTTATTTGGTGAAGAACCAAGATCACCCGGACGGTGAACTCGTCGCGCCACAGAAGGTATGAGCACCACCACCCTTGTGGCGTTCTGTACCTTCTATGTGGTTCCAATCCTGGAAGTGCACTCGCGATAGCTGTACACCAACGACGACGTCTTGATCCATGAGTTTTCTATTTGGTTGTGCTTAATTGTTGGGGTCCAGTTGTGTGACTTGATTGCCAGGCGCCACAAAAATCTTGGAATCGCATCCACCAAAATATGGTATCGTATCCAGAAGTGAAAATCGAGCTCTCTGAACTATGGGTTTGACCGCGCCATCCTGCACCTGCTGGGCGCGGCACAGAAGGCGGGCGGGGCGTGGACTCCGGTGGCCGAGATGGACGCCAAGTACGTTATGTGGCTGCTTGGTGATCATGGATTCACTGGCAGGCAAGAACCTCTCGGCAGAGGCGGTAGCAGAGCTTGGCCTGGTTGATGCCGTACTCCCGGAACACAGCTTCCTGGCAGCGTCACTGGTTTCGCCGCACGCGTTCTCGCTACCCGTTCAAGGAGAAAAATGAATCGCAGTACTGATGTTGTCATCGTCGGGGCCGCTCGTACACCACAAGGCAGGCTGATGGGCCAGCTCGCTGCGCTGTCCGCCGTTGAACTCGGCGGCGCCGCGATAGCAGGGGCGCTGGACAAGGCGAAGGTCCGTCCTGACACCGTTGACGCGGTCATCATGGGACATGTCATCCAGGCGGGAGCCGGACAGAACCCTGCCCGGCAGGCTGCCGTGGCAGGAGGTATCCCGATGAGCGCTCACGCAGCAACCGTCAACAAGGTCTGCCTCTCCGGGCTGAGCGCCATCATCGATGCTAGCCGGATGCTCCGGCTGGGAGAAGTCAAGATGGTAGTCGCCGGCGGCCAGGAGTCCATGAGTAACGCCCCGCACCTGCTGCGGGGTTCCCGCGTCGGACACCTTTACGGTGACACTGCGCTGATCGACTCCGCGGCCCATGACGGCCTTACGGATGCCTTCGACCAAGAGGCAATGGGACTGGTGACAGACCGGGCCAATGATGCCTTGAGTATCCTTCGTGCCGATCAGGACCAAACCGCCGCCGACTCCCACCGCCGGGCCGCGGCCGCCCAGGCCGCCGGGCTCTTTGACGCCGAGATCGTCCCGGTCCGGGTGTCCCGGCGTGGCGGGGAGGTCGAGCTCGTAGGAAGCGACGAGGGCGTGCGCGCCGACAGCACACCTGAATCGCTCGCCGGTCTGCGGCCGGCCTTCTCCCAAACCGGCACGGTTACCGCAGGCAACGCCTCCCCGTTGAACGACGGTGCCGCCGCCGTCGTCCTGACTACCCGCAGCTATGCAGAGAGCCATAGCCTCAGGATCCTTGCGACCGTCGGTGCCCCGGGACAGTGCGCAGGCCCGGACACCTCTCTGTCAGACAAACCTGCCCGCGCTATCAACAAAGCCCTTGAGACAGCAGGCTGGACCGTGGAAGACCTGGACTTCGTGGAGATCAACGAGGCTTTTGCCTCCGTAGCCCTGCACTCGGCCGAGCAGTTAGGTCTCACCATGGACAAAGTCAACGTCAACGGGGGAGCGATCGCCCTCGGCCATCCCATCGGCGCATCCGGTGCCCGGGTCGTCGTCTCCGCCGTGCACGAGCTCCTGCGCCGCGGCGCTGGTAAAACAGCCGTGGCGCTGTGCGGCGGCGGAGGCCAGGGCGAGGCACTGCTGCTATCCCGCTGACCTACTGCTTTTCCCCCTGGTTCATCGTGCTGGAACCCATCAAGCCGTCGGTCGTACAGCACATCAGTGTCCGCCCGTAGCGGTCGATGGGCAGGCAGCTCCAGGTCGAGATCATGAGTCTCCTTTGGTGACTTCGATCAGGTCCAGCAGTCGATGTCCTCACGTGTCAACGTCCTTGTTGACTGCCACTGGTACGTAATGCAGCAAGCCAAGGGAACGAGATTAGCTCGGCTGCTTCCTCAGGCCTAAGTCGACCTAATGGGATCTTCGCAATCACACCTCCAGGACATCTGGGTCAGCGTCGCGAAGACAAGCTCGATTTTCAGTTCTGGATACGATACCATCAAGCTCGTGGATGCGATTCCATTAGTTTCTTGATGATGCAGCTGGTCGCGTGGTGAGTGACGTGTGATTGGCGGAGAGGAAGGCGCCCATGGCGTCGACAACTGACGACTGGTCAACGGACATAGCGGAAGTGCGCGACGACGACGTTCTCATTCGCGGCCACCTGCTGACCACGATGATTGGCAAGCGCAGCTTCGGTGAACTGGCATACCTCCTCATCAGCGGCCGGTGGCCAACGAATGGCCAGGCCCACGTCCTGGAGGCCATCATGGTTTCGGTCATGGAGCATGGCATCTCACCAACGACCACGGTCACGCGAATGATGGCCTCGTACGGGAATCCTATCCAGGTAGGAATCGCAGCTGGGATGCTCACCATCGGTGATCACCATGGCGGCGCCGGAGAACAGATCGCCGGGTGGCTCCGGGAAGCCGTAGCCGGCGTCCAGAGCACCGGAAGCCATCGCCCCGACGAGATCCGCGCGAAGGCAAAGAGTTTCGTGTCCGAGCG